>JBHJHE010000009.1:0-7752 GCA_050331095.1 Parvularculaceae bacterium | reverse complement strand
GCTCTCGCACCTGGTGCCGCCCTTCAATGCCGCGGCACCCGCGGCGGCGTTTCTGGGGCCGGCGGGCGAGGCGTACGCGGCCCGCGCCGCCTATACCGCCGAGGCCGCGCCGATGCAGGCGTTGACGCGCGCGTGGTCGCTGCTGATGAAAGGCCTCGGCGAGACGCAGGCCGCGCCCGACCCGTCGGCCGCGGCGGAGATCGCCATCATTCGCCTCGCCTACGCCGCCGATCTGCCGACCCCGGACGAAGCGCTGCGCGCCTGGCGCGACGGCGCGGGGCCGCGCGCGTCGTCGCCGTCCGCCAAGCCGTCCGCCGCGCCGCCCAGCGCCCCGAACGCCGCGCCCGCGCCGCCGTCCCCGCCCGTCGCGTCTGCCTTTGACGAGCCGCGCGTCGACGCGTCTGACGCGCCGCAGCCTCTGCCTCAACCTCAGCCGCAGCCGCAGCAGCCCCGCGCCGCGTCGGCGAAGCGTCGGCTCCGGGCGTTCGAGGACGTCGCCCGCCTCGCCGGGGCCGAGCGCGACGCCAGATTGCGCGTGGAGCTTGAAACCCACGCCCGGCTCGTCTCTTTTGAGCAGGGCCGCATCGAATTGCGCCTCGACGACGCGGCGCCGTCGGACCTCGCCGGCCGTCTCGTCCGCCGGCTGAAGGAATGGACCGGCGAGACGTGGGCCGTCACGGTCAACTCCGCCGCTGACGGCGCGCCGACCTTGCGCGAGGCGCGGCGCGCGCGGGCGATGGCCGACCCGCTCGTCAAGGCGGCGTTCGAGCTTTTTCCGACGGCGGAACTCATCGCCGTCCATGAAGACGAGCCGGCCGAGGGCGACGGCGACGAAGAAGCCCCGGCGCGGCGGGACCAGAGCGGAGCGAGCGCATGAAAGACCTTGGCGAACTGATGAAACAGGCCGGCGCCATGCAGGCCTAGATGAAGGAATTGCAGGACCGCCTCGCGGAGATGGAGGTCGAGGGCGTCTCCGGCGGCGGCATGGTGAAGGTCGCGATCAACGGCAAGGGCTACGCCAAGGCCGTGGCGATCGACCGGTCGCTGATCGATCCGGAGGAGGTCGAGGTTCTCGAAGACCTCGTCGCAGCGGCGATCAACGACGCCAAGGCGAAGATGGAGATCGAAAGCCAGGAGCAGATGAAGAAACTCACCGAAGGCCTGCCTCTGCCGCCGGGCATGAAACTGCCGTTCTAGCGTTTTTTTGCGACGTCCATGTCCGCCGCCAATCTTGGTCCTGAGCTTCAGCGCGTCATTGACCTGCTCGCCAAGCTGCCGGGCTTCGGGCCGCGCTCGGCGAAGCGCGCGGCGCTCTACCTCATGCGCAAGCGCGAGCCGGTCATGAAGCCGCTCGCCGACGCGCTCGCCGAGGCGGCGGAGAAAGTGACGGCCTGCTCGGAGTGCGGCAACTGGGATTCGGTCGATCCGTGCGCAGTGTGCGCTGACGAAACGCGGCCGCGCGCGGTCATCTGCGTCGTCGAAGACGTCGCCGACCTCTGGGCGATGGAGCGCGCCAGCGCCCATGACGGACGATACCACGTGCTCGGCGGACTTTTGTCCGCGCTCGATGGGATCGGCCCCAACCAGCTCAATGTGGGCGGCCTCGTCTCCCGCGCCTACGCCGACGAGGTCGAGGAGGTGGTGCTCGCGCTCGCCGCGACGGTCGACGCACAGACCACAGCCTACTACGTCGCCGACCAGCTCGAACAGACGGGCGTAAAGGTCACGCAGCTCGCCAAGGGCGTGCCCATGGGCGGCGAGCTTGACTATCTCGATGAGGGTACGCTCGCCGCGGCGATGAAGACCCGGCGGCCGGCCTGAGGCCGCAGAACGTGATGAACCATCCGTTCGCCCCCGATCTGGCCGTTGACGACGTCGCTGCGCCGCTGCGGGGCTTGTGGTATCTCGCGGCCTTGTCGACGGAGTTGAGGCGCGGCCGGCTCGCGCGCCGCGTTCTGTTTGGCGAGCCTGTCGTCCTGGGACGGACGGATGCGGGCGAGCCGTTCGCCCTGCGCGACGTGTGTCCCCACCGCGCCGCGCCGCTCTCCGCCGGCCGGATCGTCGACGGGCCCGCTGTCGAGTGCCCCTATCACGGCTGGAGGTTTCGCGTCGCCGACGGCGCGTGCGCCTCCGTTCCGGCGCTTTGCGGCGACGGCGCGCCCGACCCGTCGAGCGTGCGCGTCGCGCGTTACTCTTTGCACGAAGCGGACGGTCTTGTTTGGCTCTATTATGACGCCGAGGGCCGCGACAGCGGCGGCGCGCCGCCGGCGGCGCCGAGCGTCAACCTCGGCGACGACGCGCGCCCGCGGCTTTCCACCGTCGTCGAGGCCGAGGGCCCCTTCGACGAAGCCGCGCTCGGCCTCGTCGATCCGGCCCACACGCCCGTCGTGCACAAACAATGGTGGTGGCGCGACGGCGCGCCGCGCCGGGAGAAACAAAAGACGTTCGAGCCCACGGCGCTCGGCTTCCGCATGCCCGCGCACGCGCCCTCGTCGAACAGCCGGATCTACAAGATGCTCGGCGGCGCGCCGACGACGGAGATCGAGTTTCGCCTGCCGGCCTTTCGCCTGGAGCGGATCGAGAACGCGCGCGGGACGATCGTCAGCCTCACGAACATGACGCCCGGCGAAGTAGGCCGCACGCGCATCGTTCACGTCGTCTACTGGACGTCGCCGCTCCTGAGCGCGTTGTCGCCGCTGCTCCAGCGCATGCAGAACGGTTTTCTCGGGCAGGATGCGGCGATCCTCACCGAGCAGAACAAAAACCTGTCACGATCGGCGCACCGGCCGCTTTACCTCGGCGATCCGGATGAGCCGTCAAAATGGTATTTTCTGCTGAAGCGCGCGTGGCTGCGCCGCGACGCGGCCGCGCCGTTCGTCAACCCGCTGGCGCCGGCGCGTTTGCGTTGGCGAACCTGAAGTCTTCCGCAAAGCCCGTCTCGTGGGCCACGCGGCGAACGACGAGCGCGAACGCGCTGACGCTGACAAGAAAGACCTCCGATACGGCGGGGTCGCGTTCGGCCGGCATGAACATCGGCGCGATCCACAGAACGCAGAGGAACGCGCGCTCGTGGGGCAGCCATCCGCGCTCCAGCCCGCGCTTGGCGACGATCAGCATCGGCGCGATCAGCATCGGCAGGTCGTAATAGAAGCCGTAAGGCGTCGCGAGCAGAACCCCGCCCGCCGCGGCCGCCAGCCGCAATTCCGGATCGTCCGTACGCCGCCACGCGAAGAAGACGAAGACGGCGACGCCGAGCGTCGTCAGCGTCTGGACGGCCCCGGCGACAGCGTAGGGCACGCCGGCGTTGACGAGGCCGCCATAGGCCGACGTCAGTTTGTGGAACGGAAAGCCCGGCGTCGACAGGCGTCCGCCATGGCGCGAGAGTTCATCGAAAAACGCCGCATACGCCTCGACGCCGAAGACGAACCAGGCGCTGACGACGATCGCGATCGCCGTCGCGCCGGCGACGAAGATCGCCCGCCAGGCCCCGGCGGCGAGGAACGCGATCGGCAACAGGATCCCGAGCTGCGGCTTTAACGTCAAAACGCCGGCCGCGAGCCCGGCGATCAGCGGGCGCCGGTTCGGCGCGAAAGCGGCGAGGGCGAAGAGCCCGGCGACGAAGAAACCCGTCTGCCCCGTGATCACCGCCTGGAAGACGGCGGGCGAGGCGGCGACGAAGAAAAGCGCCCGGCGATCGGCGCCAAGCCCGCGAAGGACGACGAGCAGAAAGAGAAGCAGGAAAACGCACCAGGCGGCGTAGGAAGCGAGATAGGGCTGGCCCGCGAACGGCGCGAAAAGAAAAAACACCGTCGGCGGATAGTGCCAGCCGAGGGAGAACTCGCCATAGGCGGGGAAAGAGCGTTCGAGCCGCCGGCTGATCTCCGCGAAGTCGTAGATCTCAGGGATTTCGGCGATCGGCGTTTGCGCCGCCTGCCAGAAGACGACGAAATCGCCGCCGATCACCGGACCCTGCGGCAGGATCAAGTCCTTGGACTGAAGGATGGCGATCGCGTAGTAGCCGTACTGAACGACCAGCAGAAACGCCGCCGACGCGAAGAGCGTCTGGCTAAGGCGCGTCGTCAAGAGCGCGCGAATGAGCGGCAGTTGCTCGCCAAGGCGTCGAAGCGTTTCGTCCATGAACCGCGCTTTACCCTTTCGCCATAAAGAAAGGGTTAGGCCTGTCGCCATGACCGAGCCCGCCGACGCCCCCGCGCCCGAGGCCCGGGACGCCGCGCGTCCGGGCCTCTTGTCGATCGTCTGCCCGGCTTTCAACGAGGCGGAGGGGCTCGCCGCGTTCCACCGCGCGATCCGCCGCGAGATGGCCTCGCTCGGCCAGCCGTTCGAAGTCGTCTTCGTCAATGACGGCAGCCTCGACGGCACGCTCGCGACGATGCGGGCGCTGCGCGAGCGCCACGCCAACACGACGATCGTCGATCTGTCGCGCAATTTCGGCAAGGAAGTCGCCGTCACCGCCGGCCTCGACCACGCCCGCGGCGAAGCCGCGGTGATCATCGACGCGGATCTTCAGCACCCGCCGGCGCTGCTCGGCGAGATGATCGCCGGTTGGCGCGAGGGCTATGACGTCGTCTCGGCGAAACGACGCGCGCGGTCCGACGAGACCTGGTTCAAGCGGTCGATGGCCTCGGCGTTCTACGCCGTCATGGGGCGGCTCGGCGACGCGCCGATCCCCCGAGACGTCGGCGACTTCCGGCTCTTGAGCCGCAAGGCGATCGACGCGGTCGTCGCCCTGCGCGAGCGCCACCGGTTCATGAAGGGCGTTTTCGCCTGGGTCGGATTTCCCTCCAAGACGGTGCCCTACGACGTCGCGCCGCGGCGGGCGGGGGCGACGAAGTGGAACTACTGGCGGCTTTGGAACCTCTCGATCGAGGGCATCACCGGCGCGACGATCGCGCCCTTGCGCCTTGCGACGTTCCTGGGCTTCGCCAGCGCGGCGGCGGCGTTCCTCGCGGCGCTCTATTTCATTGTGAAGACGATCGCCTTCGGCGATCCGGTCGCCGGCTTCCCGACCCTTATCGTCGTGATCCTGTTCCTCGGCGGGGCGCAACTGATGACGCTCGGCGTCATCGGCGAGTATCTCGGCCGCATCTTCAACGAGACCAAGAACCGGCCGCTCTATTTCGTCAACGCCGTCGAGCCGGCGGCGGAGGAACGCGCCGCGGCGCGCGCCGCGGACGCCGCGCGCGCCGCGGGCTAGAGCATAACGTTTTCTGATTGAATCAGTTGGATGCTCTAGATTCTAGGGTCTGAGCGCCTGAAACGGTCTTCGCCCGGTCCAAGCTGAACGCCCGGCGCTCTAGGCGCAAGGCGGCGCGAGACGCGCCGTTAACCCGAATCAGCGTTGGCCTTTGGTCGTTATGTTGACGACCGTCCTCGCCGCCTTCCTCGCCGCCGCGCTCGTCGCGTCGACGACGCTTCTCGCGCGCGCGCGCCGCGCCGACATGCGGCTGCGCCGCGTGCGCAGGATGGCGGCTGCGCTGCGGGCGGAAAACGAGGAACAGGCGCGACGGCTCGCCGCGCTCGACGCCGAAGCGGAGGCGACGGCGCGCGGCGCGGCGGCGTTCGAGGACGCGGCGGCGCGCGCGCTGTCGACGGCGCAGGAGACGTTGCTGCGGCGGGTGGACGACGCTTTCGCCCGCCATCGCGACGGCGCGGCCGCGGAGATGGACGCGCGGCGCGCCGGGATCGACGCGCTCGTCGCGCCGATGCGCGCCGCGCTCGAACGCTGCGAGGCCGGGCTCGCCGAACAGCGCGCCGAAGCCGCGCGCAGTCGCGGCGAACTCATCGGGCGCATCGGCGAGCGTGCGCAGTCCGCCAATGACGTGCGCGGCGAAGCGCAGCGCCTTGCAAGCGCCCTGACGGCGGGCCCCGCCGTCGCCGGACGTTGGGGCGAAGCGCAGTTGCGCAACGTCGTCGAAGCCGCCGGCATGCGGGCCCATGTCGACTTCGTCGAGCAGCGCGGGACCGGCGGCGACGCGAGGGGACGGCCCGACATGGTGGTCAACCTGCCGGGCGCGCGCAAAATCGCCGTCGACGCGAAGGCGTCGCTTGGCGCTTATTTCGCCGCGCTCGAAGCGGACGACCCGTCGAAACGGCTTACGCATTTGAAGCGGCATGCGGACGATCTGTGGGCGCACGTCAAGACGCTCGCCGCGCGCGACTACGCTGCGTCCATGCGCGGCTCGCTTGACGCCGTCGTTATGTTCGTGCCCGGCGAGAATTTCCTCGCCGCGGCGGCGGAGGCGAGGCCGACGCTGTTTCAAGAGGCGTTCGACCGGCGCGTGCTCGTCGCCGCGCCGACGACGTTGTTCGCGATGCTGAAAGCGGCCTCGTTCAATTGGCGCCAGGAGAACGCCGCGGAAAACGCGATGCGTCTTGCGGAGTTCGCCAAAGAGTTGAACGACAGCCTCTCCGCGATGAGCGCCAATCTCTCCGGCCTCGGACGCGCGCTCGACGGCGCCGTCGGAAAGTACAACGCCGTCGTTGGCGGCTTTGAGGCGCGCGTTCTGCCGCGCGCGCGGCGGTTCGCGGAGTGCGAGCTGCCGGGCGTCGACGCCGCGCCGACGTCGCCGGCGCCGGTCGACGCGCGGGCGCGCAATGTCGGCGCCTGAACGCTTTTTCATCAATTAAGCGCCGCCTTTTCCGGGGCTGCGCTGCAATTTCTTTACGCGCATCACGTTTCGTTGATCGGCACCGCCGTTCGTTTCCATACGTCGAAAGCGCATCAAATGTTCGCCAAATCCTCCGCACTCCGCCTCACCGTCTCCGTCGCGGCGCTCGCCGCCGCCTCCGCCGCGCCCGCACTCGCGCAAAGGCCGGCGACGTTCGAATTCTTCGAGACCTCCCGCGACGCATCGCTTGGAACCGTCGCCGACGGGGCCGTGATCCCCGCCGACCGTCTCGACGGCGCGCGCGTGACGATCGTCGCGACGCCGCCCGCAGACGCCAGCGGCGTTCGAAGCGCGACGCTGACCTTGAACGGCGGATCGCGCCGCACCGAGAACGTCACGCCTTACGCGCTCCACGGCGACCAGAACGGCGACTTCTACCCGGGCGTCGAACTGGCTCCGGGGAGCTATGAAGTCCGCGCGCGGTTCTTCGAGAATTCCGGCGGCCGCGGCCGACTGATCGCGGACGAGACGGTCCGCTTCACCGTGGCGAACGCCCCCAGCCCGACGCCGAGCCCAACGCCGACCCCTGCGCCGAGCCCAACGCCGTCTCCGACGCCAGCGCCGACGCCAAGCCCCTCGCCGACGCCGTCGCCGGCCGCATCGTTCGAGTTCTTCGATGCGAACACGAACGCTTCCCTCGGCGTCGCCGCGTCCGGCGCTTCGGTGCCGGCCGCGCAGTTCGCCGGCCGTCGCGTGACGGTGGTGGCGAGCCCCGCCGCGTCGATCGCCGACGACGTCGCCAGCGTCGCGCTCAGCCTCAACGGCGAACCGACGCGCACGGAGAACGTCGTCCCTTACGCGCTCTTCGGCGACCGCGACGGCGACTTCACCGGCGGCTTTGAGTTCACGCCGGGCGCCTACTCCGTTGGGGCGCGTTTCTTCAACCGGTCCGGCGGCCGCGGTCAGTTGGTGGATGAAGCGACGCTCGCTTTCAGCGTCGTCGGCGGCGGGACGCCAACGCCAACCCCCACGCCGACGCCAACCCCCACGCCGACGCCAACGCCAACCCCTACGCCGACGCCTACGCCGACGCCTACGCCCACACCGACACCGACACCGACAC
>JBHJHE010000008.1:0-103728 GCA_050331095.1 Parvularculaceae bacterium | reverse complement strand
TTTTTTTTTTTGTTGTGTTTTTTTTTTTTTTGTGTTGTGCGCTTTCTCCTCTTTGGGCCCTGGGGCGGGTGGGGGTGGGGGGGGGGTTCTGCGCGGCCGGCGTCTGTTTTTTCGCCTTAAGCGAGCTCGAACCCGTCGGCGATCGCCGGCGCGGTTTCTTCGATGAGGTCGCCGAAGCCGAGCGAACCGCCCACCGCTTCCGGCGCGGCGTTCGCAAACTCGACGTCGGCG
The DNA here is from genome assembly GCA_050331095.1 of Parvularculaceae bacterium. Taxonomy (GTDB): domain Bacteria; phylum Pseudomonadota; class Alphaproteobacteria; order Caulobacterales; family Parvularculaceae; genus MED-G105. The sequence goes on along the minus strand of JBHJHE010000008.1, from coordinate 103,497 downwards.
TCGGCGCCGAGATCGGTGAAGACGCTCGCCGACGCGTCGGGGACGGACGTCGTTCCGGCGGCGGGGACCTGCACGTCCTCGAACTGGAAATTGTCCTCGGAGAAGAGCGCCAGCGCGTTGATCGCGTCCATGCCCGTCAGGTCGGACTGGCGGGAGACGATCGAGAGATCCGCGTCCGCGTCGTTGAGGTTCGTCGAATAGACGAGCCGGTTAATGTCGAGGTTCGAATTGAAGTAGACGAAGAAGCCCGCGCCGTCGTCGTCTACGAGGTCGGCGATCTGGTTCGCCGCCGTGCCGGCGACGAAGGGCGTCGACGGATCGCCGTCATTGTCCGAGTTCAGGAGAACGATGACGTTGGCGCCCGGGGGAACGACCGCACCCGGATCGTTGGCGTCGACCGCCGCGAACGAGACGTCGCCGGAGACGTCGAAGTCCGTGGCGTTCAGGAGATAGAAGTCCTCGGCGAAGTCGAAGTCGGCGATGTCGTCCTCCCCGCCGACGATCTGACGGCCCGCCGCTGAGACGTCCGCGCCGTCGAAGGGATCGCCGTCGAACGAGAACGCGTCGGCGCCCGCGCCGCCGATGAGAACGTCGGCGCCGCCGCGGCCGTTCAGAACGTCGTCGCCGCCATTTCCGTTGAGGACGTTGACGCCGGCGTTGCCCGAGATGACGTCGTCGCCGGCGTTGGAGCCGACGATGTTCTCAATGCTCGTCAACGTGTCGCCCGCGCCGCCCACGACGGCGTCGCCGTTGTCGTCGAGGTCGACCACGATCGCGCCGCCGGCGGAGAAGAGCGCGGTGTCGACGCCGTCGCCGCCATTGATGAAGTCGGCGCCGCCGAAGGAGTGGGCCGCGTCGTCGCCGTCGCCGAGATTCAAAATGTTGATCTCGTTATTGCCGAAGATCACGTCGTCGCCCGATCCGCCATTGACGTTTTCGATGTCGTCGAGGTCGAGGATCTGCGCGCCGCCGGCGTTCGGCGCGGCGTCGAGCACTGCGCCTTCCTGGCCCGGCGTACCGGCGCCGCCGGCGGAGTTGACGTCGAGGTCGACGAAGACGCTGGCGGTCAGTGCGGAGAAGTCCGCCGTATCCGTCCCATCGCCGCCGTCGATCGCGTCGACGCCGTCCGTGACGAACGTATCGTCGCCGCCATTGCCGACGAGCGTATCCGCGCCGCCGCCGCCGATGAGGACGTTCGCGCCGTCGTCCCCGATCAGCGTGTCGTCGAAGCCGCCGCCATTGGCGTTTTCAAAGTTGGCGATCGTCGATGCGCCGACCGTGCCGGCCGCGAGGTCGATCGTCACCGGACCGCCGGCCTGGTTCAGAAGGATAATGTCGACGCCCTCGCCGCCGTCGAGCGTGTCCGCGCCGCCGAAGCCGTGGACGCGGTCGTCGCCGGCGCCGGCGTCGATGACGTTGTTCTCGGTGTTGCCGAAGAGGACGTCGGCGAAGTCGGTGCCGACGATGTTTTCGATGTCGTCGAGGGCCTGGTCGGCGCCGCCGGCGAAGGTGAGCCGGCCCGTTTGCGTCGACTCGGCGCCCGGCGTCGACGCGCCGGCGGCGTTGACGTCGAGGTCGACATTCGCGGCGACGGCGGACTGGGAGAGGTCGATCGTGTCCGCGCCCGCTGCGCCGGAGATCGCAACGTCGTCGCCGTCGACGATCAGCGTGTCGTCGCCGTCTTCGCCGGCGATCGCGTCCGCGCCCGCGCCCCCGTCGATCGTGTCGTTCCCCGCGCCGCCCGCGAGATTGTCGTCGCCGGCGCCGCCGTTGATCTGATCGTTCCCGCCAAGGCCGTCGATCGTGTCGGCGCCTGCGCCGCCGATCAGCACGTCGTCGAACTCGGTAGGCGCAAGCCCGTCGTCGTCATCGTCGCCGGTGACGACCGCCGCCGCGACGCCGCCGCCGACCGCAACGGCGCCAAGGCCGACAAAAAGCGCGTTCTCGGCGAGAAACCCGCCGACGCCCGCCGCGCCGGCGTCGCCCAATAGACCGACGTCGGCCAGCGCGCCGCGGCTGACGAGGATCTGGTCGCCCTCGATGACGACGTCCTCCGCGGCGATGCGGACAACGCGCCCGTCTTGCAGCACGGCCTCGATAGAGCCGTCGCTCAGGACCTTCACGTTGGCGACGCCGTCAACGGCCCCGACATCGATGAGATCGCCGCTCGCGGCTTCGGCGACGCCGCCGGCCGCCGCGACAGCGCCTGCGGCGAGCGCGCCCGCGGAGGCGCGGGCGGCGGATCGGCGGATGGTGGATTTCTTCACAGTCATGTTCGGTCGTCCCTTCGAAGCCAAGCGGCTTTGTTTGCGTTGCGATCAGTGCGGGGCGATGGATGGCCCCGGTTCGTCAACGCCGGCGACGACCTTTTTATTCGTGTCCTGTCGAAATAAATCGGGGCGCGGCGCGCCGTTCATTCGGATCTGTCTTGCGATGCGCGCGCAACGCCGCCCGTGCGCGCGTCTTTGCTTTCGCGACAAACGCTCGGCGCTGCTTCCGGCGGCGAGGCTAACGACCGTGCCTGGCGGGACGTTCTCCGCGCGCCAGCTCATTGGCGAGCCGCCGACGGCCCGAATGGATGCGGCTCATGATGGTGCCGATGGGAACGCTCAACGTCTCGGCCGCTTGGCGATAGGTCATGCCCTCGCCGAAGACGAGCGCAATCGCCGATCGTTGCTCCGTAGGGAGCCGATCGATCGCGTCGAGAACCTGTCGGGTGAAGACGGCGCGGTCCTGCGCCGTTTCGCCGTCGGCCGCCTCGTCGCTCGGCTCCGGCGCTTCGTCGAGCGGCAAGGGCTCGACGCGGCGCATCTCCGAGCGCCAGAGGTTCGCCATCACCGTGAAGCCCCAGCGATCGACGTGCGTGCCCGGCGCATAACGATCCGCATGCGTCAGCATGCGCTCGCACGTCGTTTGCACGAGGTCCTCCGCGCGGTCGGCGCGGCCCGTCAGGCTCAGCGCAAAGCGCCAGAACCTCGGCAGCAACGCCTCTAGCGCCGCTTCGATTTCTTCGCGACTAGAACCCGACATATCGGCAAGTCGGCCGCCGCCTGGCGAGGGTTCAAAAAAAACGAGATCATCCGTGAACGTCGAGCGGCGGGGCGCGTCGAGGCTCACGCCGCGTCGCCGCAGGCGCGCGGCGCCTTGATGAGGCCTTCGCCGTAAACGGGATCGCGTCCGATCGGGCCGAGATCGTCGGCGTTCTCCGCAAGCCGCTTGCGCACTGCGTCTGCGCGGCCAGCGGCAAGCGCGTCGGGGTCGACGGCGATGCGCGCGGTGACGAAGGGCGCCGCGATCGACGTGCCCGTCATAAACCGCGGGCCTTCGCCGAAGGGCACGTAAACGTCGACGCCGGGCGCCGCGAAATCGATATGGCCGCCGCTGGCCGCGTCCGCGAAGACGCTCGCCTCGTAATCGATCGCGGTGACGGCGAGCGCGTCCTCAAAGGCCCCCGGATAGCGCGGCGGCGCGTCGGGGCCGTCATTGCCGGCGGCGGCGACGATGATCAGTCCACGGGACGCCGCCCGTTGTACGCCGCGGTCGAGGATTTTGTTGTAAGGTCCGGCGAGGCTCACATTGGCGACGCCCACGCCTTCGGCGCTCATCCAGTCAAGAGCGCGCATCAACGACGCGACGCCGGTCGAGGCGACGTCGGCCCCGTCTTCGAGGCTGACGACCGACGCGACCAACAGGCGCGCGCCTTTCAGGCGGCCGTCGCCGGCGATCAGTTTCGCGACCGCCGTGCCGTGGGCGTGGTCGGCGGTTTTCGTCCGTGGGCGACGAAAGTCGCGCGAAACGACGTCAACGTCGCGCAACGCCGGGTCTTCGGCGTCGACGGCGGTGTCGATGATCCCGATCGGCGCGCGGGCGCGGCAGCCTGACGCCGGCCAATCGATTAGCGCGCGGGCGTAGGCGCGCGCGTCGGTCGCCGCGCCCGCGAAGGCGAGGGGCGCTTCTTGCACCGTATAGCGATGATTGACGCCGGCCGTGGCGCCGGGCTCGGCGCGCTCGAGCTCGGCGATGGCGACGGGGCCCGTCACGCCTTCGGGCACGGCGAGGACGAGCATCGTCAAGTCGAGCCCGTCGAGGCGTTCGCTCGACATGACGCGGTAGCCGAGGCGCGCGGCCTTGCGTTTGAGGTTCGCGCCGGAGGAGGGCGATTTGACGACGACGACGAGTTCGCGGTCGTCGACGACGGCCTCCGCGTCGGCCGCGATCTCGCTCGCCGGCGCTGGCCGCAGAACCGTCGTCTCGCACGCGCCAAGGAGGGCGGTCGCCGCCGCCAGCTGGAAAAGTCGTCGTCCTCGCCCCGTCGTCATGACATTCCTTTCGCCCCTATCCCAACGCGTTCGTCGCGCCCGGATCGCGGTCGGTTCAAAATCGGCGCGACAGGGTCGCCCAGAACCGTTCCGTGTCGGTCCCGAACGCGTCGGCGTCGTAGAACGCCGCGACAAGGCTCGCCTTGACGCCCGCGACCGTCGCCGAAACGCCGAAATCGATTTCGCGGCCGAGGCGCGCGCCGCCGTCCTCCGCCTCGAACGCGTGGCCGCGCGCGAAGGCGCCGACCCCGCGGAAGGGACCGGCGGAGCCGAACCTGACGCGCGCGCCGATCGACGCGTCGACGATCCCGACGTCGGGCGTGACGAGGAAGACGTCTGCGAAGCCCTGGAACTTGTGAAGAGTGCCGAGGGGCGCCTGGAAAGCGCGCCCGCCGCCGGCGCTGAGAATTTCGTAGCGGAACTCGCCCGTGAGGCGGCCGAAGCGGGCTTCGGCGGCGCCAAGCCAGTAATTCGCGTCATAGGCGATGGGCGCGTCGGCGAACTCGCGTTGGCGCGCGTAGGCGGCCCTTAGCGCCAGATGCCCGTCGCGCCAGCCCCAGCGCTCGTTCCACCGCCCGCCCGTCGTCACGGACGAGGCGAGGTCCTCAAGCGTGGGATTGACCTCGCCCGGCGCCAGTTCAAGGTCGAAAGCGTAGCGGAAAAACGTGAACCGGCCGATCGGCGTCGTCGCCCCGGCGTTGACGAAATAGCTGTCGCCGCGGAACGCGCCGGCGTCGCTGTCTCCGCCGAAGATACGGTTGACCCGTCGGAAATAGCCGACGTCGACGAAGGCTCCCGCCACCGGCTCGGCTTCGAAGCGGACGGCGTCGAACGTCTGCTCGTTCTGGCGGAAGGCGACGCGTCCGAGGAACCGCTCCTCGTCGATCGACAGGCGCTGGCGACCGACGGTCGCGCGCGCGTTCGGCGCAAGCTCCGCGCTCAGTTGAAAGCGGTTGAGTTCGGCGGTGTTGGGGTCGACGACGAACGGCCGGCCGATCTCGTCGCTTGACGGCGGGCCGCCTGAGGCGTCGTTGAAATCATCGACGATCGCGCCGACGAACTCGCCTTCCACCAGCGCGTCGATGCGCTTCGTGAGGCTCGTTTCAACGGCGAGGCGCGCCTGGGCCGTGAGCGCGTGGGCGTCGCGCGGAAAGGCCTCGTCGGCCGCGAATTCGTATCTCAACCGCGCGACGCCCGAGACGACGGGACGCAAAAGGCCGTCCGGCGCCTCTGTCGGTTGGGCGGACGCCGGCGTGATGAGTTGAACGGAGGCCGCGAGCGAAACGACCCATCGGCGTGCTACGGCCGCCGATTGCCTTGCCCCCATCGATCGCACGCTCCCTATTGATCGTCGCAGCGCGTCGTCGCTCGACCACGCTGCGCCCGAGAAAGCGCCGTCGCGAAAAATTTTGTCAAGACGACTTGAACCTCACAACGCGTTGAGACGACCTAATGACGTCAATGGTCGAATGAGCTTGGGCCAAGTCCCACGCTGACCGGGAAGCTGTAGGAAACCATGGGACAGCCATGGGAAGGGGCGGCGCGATGAGCGACGAACGGAGTATTCGGATCGAGGCGTCGGCGCGTCTGGTCGACCTCTGGGCCGGTCGCCTGTCGGACGCCGAACGGCGCGACGCAGAGCTCGCGATCGCGGACGATCCGGCGCTCGCCGCCGAATCGGCGCTGCAAAAGGAAATCGCCGCGACGCTGCGCGACGAACCGCCGGCCGCGCCCGAGGCCGCCTTCGGTTGGCGGCGTCTGTCGAAGGCGATCGACGCCGAGGCGAGCCTCGCCCGCCGTGACGCGACCGCGCAGCGCTGGCGACGCGTGGCGATCGCCGCAAGCGTGCTCGCCGCGGGTCAGTTCGCCGTGTTCGGGGCGCTCCGCCTCGCCGACAATAGCGCGCCGGCCTACGTCACGGCGAGCGCAACGGCGGACGCCGACCGCATCCTGAAGGTGTCGTTCGTGGAGGGCGCCTCGCTTGGCGACGTCGAAGCGCTGTTGCGCGACGCCGACGGGGAGATCGCCTCGGGGCCAAGCGCGATCGGGCTTTACGATATCGCGTTCACGGACGAAGCGGCGCGCGAAGCTGGCCTCGCCCGGTTCGAAGCGGCGAGCGGCCTCGTCTCGACCGTTGCGAAGCCCTAGCTCGCAACGGCGCGCGCGACGGGCTTCGCCGTCAAGCACCGCATCAGGAGCTTTTTCGCGTGATGGATGCGCGTCTTGACGGTGCCCACCGGACAATCCTCGATCTCGGCGATCTCCGCGTAGGAGAGCTCTTCATAAAACGCGAGCTGGATCGCCGTTCGATGAGGCGGGCTTAGGTCGGCGATGCATCGGCGCAGTCGCGCCCCTTCCTGCAGCGCGGCCATGACCTGTTCCGCGTCCGGGGCGTCGTCCGGCGCGTTCTCGTCCGGCTCCGCCACGCGCTCGCGCGCGGCCTTGCGCAGGCGGTCGACGGTTTTGTTGCGGGCGATGCCGAACATCCATGATTTGACGCTTGAGCGACCCTCGAAGCGCGCCGCCACGCGCCAGGCTTCGAGCAACGTTTCGTGGGCGACGTCGGCGGCCTCCACGGGGTCGGCGCCCCGGCTGCGCGCGAAACGGGCGATCGGGTCGGCGAACGCCTCGTAAATCGCCTTCATCGCGCCTTTGTCGCCGCGGCCTGCTTGCGCGAGGAACGCCCGCATCTGGGTTTCGTCGACCATCGTCCCGCTGGTTGTCGCTGCGTGAACCCGCGCGCGTTAACTCCTCCGGAACCGCGACGATCGCAAGCCCTGAATGCTGCGCGCCCCGATCGTCGCGGCGCTCTTTTTTTCTGCGTCCTCTCCTTCCGGTGTAGGGGGAACCGCAGAACGGAAACGCTTGCGCCCGCGACGTCGACCGTGGGAGGTCCGCGTGACGCGGTCGCGCGGAACGAATAAATCCGGGAGCGCTCGCGTTTTCGTTTGGTAGCGTATGGAGGAGGAATGGAATGCCGTCCGACGCGCCGCAGAGTTGCGACGATATCGTGGAGCGCGGCGACGACGTCGCTGCGCCGGGCGCGCTCGCGTCCGCGGCCTTCAAACGCGTGGCGCCGGACGCCTCGGACGCGGAAGAAGCGCCGTCGGACGATGGGGAACAGCGGCCCCGCGAACCGCTTGAACGCGCCATGGAGCGGGCAATGCGCCTGCGGTTAAATGACGCGCCGCTCGATCGTCTGCGTCGCCGCTTGCGGGGCGAGGATCAAGAAAAGGGCGGCGGGGGCGACGGCGGTGGCTAGAGTATCCTGCATACTGATTGAACCAGTCGGATGCTCGAGATTCTTTGTTATGAGCGCCTGAGACGGTCTTCGCCCGATCCAAGCTGAACGCCCGGCGCTCTAGAGGCGCACGTCGTAGAATTTCAGGTACCAATCGACGAAGTTCTTGACGCCGTCGCGGACCGACGTCGCTGGCTTGTAGTCGACGGCCCGTTGCAGTTCGCCGACGTCGGCGAAAGTGTCGGGCACGTCGCCCTTCTGCATCGGCAGCATCTCACGCTCGGCTTTCTTGCCGAGCGCGGCCTCGATCGCGTCGATATAGTCGCCAAGCCTGACCGGATCCGAGGCGCCGATGTTCAGAATGCGGAATGGCGCGTTCGACGTCGCTGGGTCGGGCGCGTCGCCCGTCCAATCGCCACGGGGGCGGGCCGGCTGGTCGCTCACGCGGATCACGCCTTCGACGATGTCGTCCACATAGGTGAAGTCGCGCGTGTGGTTGCCGTAGTTGAAGACCTTGATCGGCTCGCCCTCGATGATGCTCTTTGTAAAGAGAAAAAGCGCCATGTCGGGCCGTCCCCACGGTCCGTACACCGTGAAAAAACGCAGGCCCGTCGTCGGAACGCCGAAAAGGTGGCTGTAGGAGTGGGCCATGAGTTCGTTCGCGCGCTTCGTTGCGGCGTAGAACTGCAATGGATGGTCGGCGCCGTGGTGCTCCGAGAGGGGCATCCGCGTGTTGGCGCCGTAGACGCTGCTTGTGCTCGCATAGGTGAGATGCGCGACCTCGTGCGCGCGGCAGCACTCCAGAATATTCGTGAACCCCACAAGGTTGCTCTGAACGTAGGAGTGCGGATCGATAAGCGAAAAGCGCACGCCCGCCTGGGCGGCGAGGTGGATGACGCGTCGGGGACTATGGTCGTCGAAACAACCGCGCACGGCGGCGAGATCGGCGAGGTCGGCGCGATGAAAAACATAGCTTGCGCCGGTTCGCTCCGCCGTCGCGTCGAGCTCCTTGAGCCGCGCTTCTTTCAGCGCCACGTCGTAGTAATCGTTGACGACGTCGAAGCCGACGACCGCGTCGCCGCGCTCCATCAGTTTTTTCGCCGTGTGGAAGCCGATGAAGCCGGCCGCGCCGGTGACCAACGTCGTCATGCGCTCAATCGCGTCCCATTTCGGCGGCGGCCCGCCTCACGACGTCCGCCTACCGTCATCGGGCGCCGCCGTCGATCCCCGTTCGCGAGGCCCGCTCGCGAAGTTTCTGGGCGTGGTTCGCCAGCAGTTGGCGGTGGGCGTAGTCGAGATACTCGTCGAGGTTCGTCCAGCCGTCGCCGTCCGCGTCGTCCCAGGCGTCGAACGCATACTCGTCCGCGCCGTTGATCCGCTCCCAGCTGTCGGCCATGCCGTCGGAATCGAGATCCTCCGGCGGCGCGCGGCCGGCGATCGCCGGCAGGACGCCCGGCTTGTTGACGTACGAGCCCGAGCGCAGGCGCACGTCCGAAACGATGCGCTGGGCGAAGCTGTCGCGCGGCATGGCGCCGGCCGAATCCAGCACCTCCACATAGGCTTCGAGCGCGCTCGTCGGCGTCACGGCGAGGGGGCAAGTGGGCGCATCGACGAGAACGCTCGCGACGTTCTGCGACTGCGCCAGTAGCCCATCCTCGTCCGGCGCGTCGATATGGTTGTCGTGGAGGTAGATCGACGCGCGGCCGGCGGAGGAAAGGGTGAGGCGCTTCACGGCCGGCGTGCCGGTGGGGGTCTCGGGTCCCGCCTTGAAGTAGTTGCCGACGACGCTGATCGGCGTCCCGCCATAGGTCTCCCAGACCTCAAGGAACTCCGACTTGCCGTGATAGATAACGTTGTTGACGACTTCGATGCACGACTGCGGCGGAAAATTCGCATCCGGATTTCTGTCGCCATTGTGCGCACAAAGATTGCGCACGAAGCTTATGTGTTGCGGGTCGATCGGCTTGCCGCCGAGAAGCGCGCACTTGTCATGGTCCTGAAGGCCTTCAGCGAAGATCGACCAAGAGATCGTGACGTTGTCGTTGTCGCCGAAGCCGTTGATGTTTTCGTCTTCCGCCCACGACGTGCTGACATGATCGATGACGACGTTGACGCTGTTTTCGATGACGACGGCGTCGTTGCCGTTGCGGTCGTTGCTGCGCTTGTCGGCGCGTACGCGCACATGGCGGACGACGACGTCGTTTGTGTTTTTCACCGTGATCGGCGTGAAGCCGACGTCGCCCCCGCTATGGGTGATCAAGACGCCGCCGCCGGGCGCGGTCTGGCCGGCGATGGTGATGAACGGATTGTTGATGATGGGAGGGCGCGTCTTCTCATAGCGGATAACGCCGCCGACGCGGAACACGCACACGCGCGGCCGGTCGGCCTCGACGCACGCGCGCAAGGAGCCGGGCCCCTCCTCGGCGAGCGTCGTGACGAACATCACGTCGCCGCCGCGGCCGCCGCGGGCGTGGCGGCCAAAGCCTTCCGCCCCCGGAAATGCGGTGATCTCCGCGGGCGGCGCCGGCGCGGGAGCCTCGTCGCGGCCGCAAGCGGCGAGACCGACGACGGCCGCCGACGCCAGCAAAGCCCTCGTGACCCAACCGCCTCGCGCAACTCCCATGTCGATCGTCGTCGCTCCGCTCACGACCCCCTCCATCGCGGCCCCTATGCGCCGCAAACGCGTCCCGACGCGCCTTCCCGCCTGGCGCCCGGCTTCAGCGCCCGGGTCGCCACATTGCGGATTCGGCGCCAACGCGACGGTCCCGTCGCGCCGGGATGCTTCGTTCATTCGCTCAGCCCGCCCAGTTAGCCCAGAATCTATAGGCCAACAATCGTGCGCCGTCAGCGCCCGACGCGATCGGCGAGGCGCCGCTAACGAATTGTAATACTGACGTATTCGATCCTGTGTGGGAGATCTTTTTCGAGCGCCGGGTTCGCTGTCGGGCGCGCCTGCTGGGGAGGGCGGCTGGAATTGACAGGCGTGGGAGCGTACTCGACACGACAGGCGCGGAGTTGCGGGCGGGCGCGCAGCGCGGACGCCGCCGGGTGCGGAAACGGCTAAGATGAAAGCAATCGCGGTCGGCCTTCGCCGCGCTCGCCAGCGCCTGCGCGGCATCGGCGCGGAGCGGGCCTTCCGCGCGCGCATGGCGAACATAGGGCATCTGCTCGCGGGCAATTTCGGGGCCGCGGCGGTGAGCATTCTCGCAACGGGACTCGCCGCCCGGGCGCTCGGGCCCAACGAATTCGGCATGCTGGCGCTCGTCGTCGTGTTCGTTCAGGGCGTCGAGCGCCTTGTCAGCTTCCAGACCTGGCAGCCCATGATCCGCTATGGGGCCGCGGTCGACGACGCGCCGGCGCGCCTGGACGATTTCCGGTCCCTCGTAAAGTTCGGCGTTCTGCTCGATGCGGCTGGCGGCGTCGCCGCGTTCACGCTGGCGGTCGTCGTCGCCCGCGCCGGGGGCGAGCTTTTTGGGCTTGGCGGCGGCGCGGTGGCGCTCGTCGAGACCTATGCGGTCGTCCTGTTGTTCTCGTCGACCGGCGCGGCGATCGGCGTCTTGCGCCTCGCCGGCCGGTTCAAGGAAACCGCTTACATTCAAATGGCGTCCCAGAGCGTTCGCGCGATCGCCTGCGCCGTCGCGCTCGCGGTCGGCGCCGGGCTCGCCGAATTCGTGGCGATCTGGACGGCGACGCACCTGCTCGCGAGTCTCGTTGTCTGGGCGCTCGGCGCGCACCAGCTCGCGCGCGCCGGCGGGCTCGACTTCCATCGCGCGTCGCTCGCGGGCCTGTCGACGCGGTTCCCGAAGATCTGGCGGTTCTCGGTGTTCGCGAACCTGTCGCTCACCGTACGGTCTAGCACGCAGCAGTTCGACACGCTGCTCGTCGGCGCGCTGCTCGATCCCGCCGCGGCCGGCTTCTATCACCTCGCCAAACGCGTCGCCCGCGCCGCGAACCAGGCCGGCCAGCAGGTGCAGACGGTCGTCTTTCCCGAGGTCTCGAAACTGTGGAGCAAAGGAGACGTCGCCGCGTTCCGGCGCGTGACGCTGCAGACGGAGACGCTGTTGGGGCTGTTGTGCGTCGTCGGCGCCGTCGCGACTTGGTTCGCCGCGCCGGCCGCCGCAGACGTCTTCCTCGGGCCGGAGTTCGCGCCCGTAGCGTTGCTCGTCAGCGTTCAAATCGTCGCCGTCACGTTTCTCCTCGTCGGCAACGTTACGCGATCGGCCTTGCTGTCGATGGGCGACGACAGCTTCGTGCTGGCGCTGTCGGCGGCGACCGCCGCGCTTTACTTCGCTCTGGCGCCGTTGCTGCTGCTGACGTTCGGCGCCGTCGGCGGCAACGTCGCGCATGTGGCGCAAGGCGTCGTCTGGGTGACGGCGCTCGCCTACCGCTTTCGTCGCCGGCTCGCCGTCGCGCCGCCGCCAGCGACGTCCGCCGTTAGCGATTAACCGAACAAACGCCGTCGACGGCGCATGCTGAACTGGATTGCGTCGCCATAGGCGCGTTCGGCGTGCGCCTTCAGATTGACGCGGTTCATCACGGCACCGACCTTGATGTCGTCGAAGACCTCGCGCACGGCCCGCAGGGCGCCCGGGCGCACGCGGCCCCATTCCATCACGACGAGAATGTCGGAGGCGTAGGCGGCGAGCGCCTTGGCGTCGCGCGAGCGCAAGACCGGCGGGGCTTCGACGATGATGAGATCCCAGCGCTCGCCGAGCTCTTCGAGTTGGCGCGGCAGCGAACGCAGCGAGACGCCGCCGTCGTTGAAGCTCGTCAGCGACGCGCCGTCGTTGAACATGGCGACGTCGCCTCCGGCGCTCATCTCGGTCACTGCCGCGGTGACGCTGCGGGCGTCTTCGTCGTCAATGTCGGCGTTCGCGGTCACGGGCTTCAGATTGTTGTTGCGGTCGAGGCCGACGACGACGGCGCGGCAATCGAACATCGACGCCATCTCGCTAAGGGCGTTGGCGATGGTGCTCTTGCCGTCCTCGGCCGTGACCGAGGTCATGACGACGAGACGCGGCCGGTGCGGCACGTCGCGGGAGATCAGCTCCAGGAACAGGTTGCGGGTCGCTTCGTAAAAGTCGGACGTCTGATTGTTCTGGATGTAGCCGCGCAGATGGCGGGGGCCGAACTTGCGGCTCTTCACGCGCGGGATCATGGCGAGGGTAGGCGCGCCGAGGAGGAGGCGCACCTGGTCGGACGATCGCACGCTACGGTCCATGCTTTCCGCCACCATCGCCATGAACGCGGCGACGAGAAGCCCGCCGAAAGACCCGACGGCGACGATCTTGGCCGTGCTCGCGCTCGCCGCGTCGGTGGGCGCCACGGCGCGGGAGACGAACGACACGTCGTTGACGTCGCGGTTCAATTCGTTTTCAGCCCGGCGCAGGCGATCGGACAGGTTCTTGAAGATCGATTGGCGCGCCGAGGCTTCGCGCTCGAGCTCCTTGAGGCCGGCGTTCGCTTCAAGAGCTTTGAAATGCTCGCGCCGGACCGAACGCAGTTCGTTGGAGAGCGCCGCGGCGTTCTGGTCGATCTCCGCGCGCCGGCTGCGGTTCGCCGCGCGCAGGCGATCGCGTTCGGCGGAGATTTCGATGCGCAGCGCCTCGAGCTGAGCGCGCAGGTCGACGATCTCCGGGTAGCCGGAGCCGTAAATGATGGAGAGTTCGTTCAGCCGCTGCACCATGATCTTCTCGTCCGCGAGAAGCTGGTTCAGACGGCGCGACACGCTCTCCGCCTTGGCGCTGGAGAGCGCGGTTTCGAGGCGCGCCACGCGGTTCTCGACGGCGGCGGCGCCGTTGGCGGCGATGAGGTCGTTCTCGCGCATGTAGTTCGCGATCGCGAGGTCGGCGTCATAAAGGTCGACCTGAGCCTGCTGCGCCTGGGCGCGAAGCCGCTCGACCTGTTTCTGGCGCGCGCGCTGGCGGTCTTCCTGGCGCATGGTCAGAAACACCTCGACGAGCGCGTTCGCCATCGCCGCGGCCTTCTCGGGCCGCTCCGCCACCGCGCCCACCTGAACGAGGCGCGAGTTCTTGATCCGGGTCACCTCCGTACGCGCAATGACTTTGTCCGTCGCCTCGCGCAGCCGCCGCTCGCCTTCGACGGTCGGTTCAGCCCCTTCCTCGCGGTCGAAAATGCTCGCGACCCAGACGTGGCTCTTTTCGATGAACGGCAGGATCGGCCGCGCATCGCGGGCGGCTTCGCGCGCGAGTTCGTCGCTCATGTGGAGCGCGAGTTTTTCCGCGACGCGACGGGACTTCATGAGTTCGGTCATCGTCGAAATCACGAGCTCGTCCGCCGCCGTCGGGCGGTTCGCAGGCGCCTCTTCGTCGTCGGAATAGGTGTTCACGAGCACGATCGAGCGCGAAGCGAATTTCGGCTCCGCAATCGTCGCATAAAGCGTCGAGGCGGCGGCGATCGTGACGAAAAAGAAGGAGAACAGAAACTTGCGTCGCTTGAAAATGCTCAGGAGGTCGAGCAAGCTCATGCGATCGAGTTGCGCGCCGTCGCTCCAGTCGTTTCGCGCCGCCAGCCTCGGTTCGTTCATGTTGCTCACGACAATTCGCTCCGCTCGCGTTTCGTTGCGTCCCCCGCGGCCGATTTTCGGTTCGGCCTCGTAACGACCATGCGTCGCGCCTGCGCGCCCTGGGGTTTCTTACTATTCGGAGAGCACGTCCCCACACACGTCCCGTTAACTTTCGACATCGCTTCAAACCCCGTGCGCGTCAAGGAATTCGTGCGCTGCGCGGCGCGTCCGCACACGCCTTGATCAATTGTGTTGCGCCGCGGCAATGTTTGGTCCGAAGAGGGCCTCGCCGCCAAATCGCGCCCTTCGCGCGGTCTCTATGCATGTTTGGCGCCCCAATTTTGGCGCCCCAGCGGCCGGCGGGCGCCAGCGACGGCGCGACGCTGCGGAGGCCGCTATGAGCTCGTCGGGTCTCGCGTTGAAAATCCCGCCGCCCATGCTGGCGGTCCTCGCCGGCGCGGCGATGTACGCTTCGGCGCGGGCGACGCCGTGGGGACCGGTCGGCGGCGAGCTCGTGCACGCCGACGTGCGGCGCGAGGCGGGCCTCGCGTTTTTTGCAGTGGGGATTGCGGTCGGCGTCGGCGCCGTCGGGCAGTTCCTCGCGCGCGGCGCAAGCGTCGCTCCGCACGCGCCGGCGAAGACGCGCACCCTCGTCACCGGCGGTCTTTATCGCTGGAGCCGCAACCCGATGTACCTTGCGCTCGGCCTTTGCCTTGCCGGCTACGCGGCGCGCCTCGGCGAACCTTTGGCGCTTGTCTGCCTCGCGGGCTTCGTCGCCGCCGCCAACGAGCTGCAGATCAAGCCGGAGGAGGCGATCCTCGAAGAAAAGTTCGGGGAGGCGTACCGCGACTACAAGCGCCGAACCCGGCGCTGGATCTAAGGCGTTCGGGACGCTGTCGGCGCGCGAAGAGCCTACGACCGGCGTCGCTCGAGCCACTCCTCCAACCAGTGGATGTGATAGTCGCCGGCCTGGAAGTCCGGTTCGTCCAGAAGCTCCGCGAACAGCGGCACGATCGTCTCCACCCCGGCGATCGCGAGCTCGGCCAGGGCCCGGCGCAGGCGCGCCAGGCAATGGACGCGGTCGTCGCCGAAAACGATCAGCTTGCCGATCATCGAATCGTAATGCGGCGGGATGCGGTAGCCCGTGTAGACGGCGCTGTCGAAGCGCACGCCCGGCCCCCCCGGCGCATGGAAGAAGGAGACAAGGCCCGGGGAGGGGCGGAAATCGCCCGGCGTTTCGGCGTTGATCCGGCATTCGATGGCGTGGCCGCGGAACGTGACGTCTTCCTGCGCGAAGCTGAGGCGTTCGCCCGACGCGATGCGGATCTGCTCACGGATCAAATCGATCCGGGTCACCTGCTCCGTAATCGGGTGCTCGACCTGGATCCGGGTGTTCATTTCGATGAAGTAGAATTCGCCGTTCTCGTAGAGGTACTCGATGGTGCCGACGCCGAGATAGCCGAGCTCCGCGATGGCCCGCCGCGAGATATCGCCGATGCGCGCGCGCTCCTCCGGCGTCAGCGCGGGCGACAGCGCCTCCTCGAGCACTTTCTGGTGGCGGCGCTGGAGCGAACAGTCGCGCTCGCCGAGCTGGGCGACGTTGCCGTGGGCGTCGGCGATGATCTGGATCTCGATGTGCCGCGGGCGGTCCAGATACTTCTCCAGATAGACCGCGTCGTCGCCGAACGCCGCGCGGGCTTCCGCGCGGGCGGTCGACCAGGCTTCGGCGAGGTTCTCCGGCGCGCGCGCGAGCTTCATGCCGCGTCCCCCGCCGCCGGACGCGGCCTTGACGAGAACCGGAAAGCCGATTTTCGCCGCCGCCGCCTCGGCGCTCGGCAGGTCGTCGACGGGGCCGTCGCTGCCCGGCACGAGGGGCACGCCGACTTTGCGCATCGCGTCCTTGGCGGCGATCTTGTCGCCCATGACCCGGATGTGCTGCGCCGTCGGCCCGATGAAGCGGATATTGTGGGCCGCGACGATCTCCGCGAAGCGCGGGTTCTCCGACAAAAAGCCGTAGCCCGGGTGGACGGCGTCCGCGCCCGTGATCTCGGCCGCCGAGATGATCGACGGAATGTTGAGATAGCTGTCGCGCGGCGACGGCGGGCCGATGCAGACGCTTTCGTCGGCGAGCCGAACGTGAAGCGAATCCGCGTCGGCAGTCGAGTGCACCGCGACCGTCGACAGGCCTAGCTCCTTGCAGGCGCGGTGTACGCGGAGGGCGATTTCGCCGCGGTTTGCGATCAGAACTTTCGAGACCATCGCGCGCTACGCTCCGCCCGTGGTCAATCTAGCGCCAGGAGCGGCTCGCCGAACTCCACGGCCTGCTCGTTACGCACCAAAATCTCGCGCACCGTGCCGTTCCGCGGGGCGACGACAGGGTTCATCGTCTTCATCGCTTCGACGATGAGGAGCGTTTGCCCTTCCGTAACGCTGTCGCCCGGTTTGCAGAACGCCGGCGCGTCCGGGCTCGGCGACAGATAGACCGTGCCGACCATCGGAGACGTGACTGCGCCGGCGGGAGCGCCGGGGGACGCGCTCTGTGCGGCCGGGGCGCTCGGCGCCTCCGGCGCTGGCGCGTGGGACCCGACGCTCACCGGCGCCGGGGCGCTCGGCGCGACGGCAGCGGCCACAGGCGCCGGCTGGCGCTGTATCCGCAGACGCAAATCGCCGCGTTCGATTTCGATTTCGGTGAGGCCGGTTTCCTCAAGGATCGACGCGAGCTCACGTATGCCAAGCTCATTGATCCACCGGCCGTCGCGGGGCTCTTCCGGACGGGCCGCGGGGGCGTCCGCCGTTGATTTCGCCATTCGCTCAGCCTGTTGGTTGGTTTTTCAAGCGCTTCTCGATCAGCCGCACCGCGGCGTCAAGCGCGAGCGCGTAGCCGTCGGCGCCAAAGCCGCACAAGACGCCGTCGCACGCAGCCGCGGCGTAGGAGCGACGACGAAAAGCTTCGCGCGCGTGGACGTTCGACAGATGGACCTCGACTTTGGGGATCGCCACGGCGCGCAGCGCGTCGTGCAGCGCGATCGAGGTGTGGGCGTAGGCCCCCGGATTGAGGATCAGCGCCGCGCCGTTGGCCGCGGCATCCTGCACGCCGTCGACGAGCGCGCCCTCGGCGTTGGACTGGCGGAAGACGAGGCCGTAGCCCAGCTCGGCGCACCGCGCGCCACAGGCCGCCTCAATGTCGGCGAGGGTTTCGCGCCCATAGATCTCCGGCTCGCGGGAGCCGAGGAGATTGAGATTGGGCCCGTTCAAGACGTAAACGTCGCCTTTGCTTGCGCCGCCGGCGGGCGATCGGCTGTCGGGCGCGGTTGTCACGTCGGTCATTCGCTCCACATGAGTGATCGACAATCTGCGTTGGTTCGATGCGATGAGAATAGTCCTGAATGGCGAGGCCTACGAATTCTCGCCAGCCGGTTCGCCGGCGAGCGGAGCCGCGACCGTCGCGTCGCTGACGGCGGCGCTCGACCTCGATCCGCGCAAAGTGGCGGTGGAGCGCAATCTCGCGATCGTGCCGAAGTCGGCGTACGCCGCGACGGCGATCGAAGAGGGCGACCGCATCGAAATCGTGACCTTTGTGGGAGGCGGCTGATGGCGGACGCGAGCGGCGCCGGCGACGACCGGCTTGTGATCGCCGGGCGGACCTTCGCCTCCCGGTTGATCATCGGCACCGGGAAATACGAGACCTACGAACAAAACGCCCTCGCGGCCGAGGCGGCGGGCGCCGAGATGGTCACCGTCGCCGTGCGGCGCGTAAATCTCACCGATCGCGACAAGCCGCTCCTCGTCGACTACGTCGACCCAAAAAAATACGTCTATCTGCCGAACACGGCGGGCTGCTTCACGGCCGAAGACGCCATCCGCACCTTGCGCCTCGCGCGGGAGGCCGGTGGTTGGGGCCTCGTCAAGCTCGAGGTCCTCGCCGACCAGAAAACACTGTACCCGGATATGGAAGAGACGCTGAGCGCCGCAAAGCTTCTCATCGCCGACGGCTTTGACGTCATGGTCTACTGTTCCGACGACCCGGTTTACGCGCGCAAGCTTGAGGATGCGGGCTGCTGCGCGATCATGCCGCTGGGCTCGCTCATCGGGTCAGGGCTCGGCGTTCAAAACCCGGTCAACATTCGCCTGATCGTGGAGCAGTCGAGCGTCCCCGTCATCGTCGACGCTGGGGTCGGCACGGCCTCGGACGCGGCCGTCGCCATGGAGCTCGGCTGCGACGGCGTCCTCATGAATACGGCGATCGCCGAGGCGAAGGATCCGATCCGCATGGCGCGCGCAATGCGCCACGCCGTCATCGCCGGCCGCGAGGCCTATCTCGCCGGCCGCATGGCGAAAAGGCGCTACGCCGACCCGTCCTCGCCCCTGGCGGGGTTGATTTAGCGGGGCTCACTTCGCCGCTTTCTTGGCGTCCTTGATCGCCGCGGTCAGTTCGTCCGGGCGGTACCCCGTCACGATGCGGACGAATTCGCCGTCGGCGCCGGCGACGACGAAGCTTGGCGTGCCGTCGACGCCCAGCTCCGAAGCGGCGCGCTGGTTGCGCTCGATGCCGACGTCCAGGCGCTTGGCGCTCGCGTCTTTCTTCAGGCGGTCGACGTCGAGGCCCTGTTTCTCGGCGATCTCGTAAGCGCGTTTTTCGTCGATGACGCCGCTCGCGCTCATCAGCGCGAAGTGTAGGTCGAGATATTTGCCCTGTTCGCGTGCGGCGAGGGCGATCTTCGCGGCCGCTTCGGATTCTTCACGCAGTATCGGCAGTTCACGGAAGACGACTTTCACGTCCTCGTCGCCGTTCGTAAGATCCTGCACGAGCCCGTTGGCGCGTTTGCAGAAGCCGCAATGGTAGTCGAAGAACTCGACGACGGCGACCTTCGCGCCGCCAGGGTCCGCCGTGTACGCTCCTTCTTCGGAGAGGAGGAACGGCAGGCTGTCTTTCGCCGAGGCCGCGCGCTGACTGTCGGCGAAGCTGTTGAGGGCGTCGATAAGGACGTCGGGGTTCTTGCGGATATAGTCCTCGACGATGGCGCGGATACGGTCTTCTTCGGCGCTCGTGAAGTCGCCGTCGCGGCTTTCGCCCGCCTCGTCCCCTTGCGAGACGGCGTTCGAGAAGCCGGAGAAGGCGAGGCCGAAGAGCGCCGCTGCGGCGCCGGCCGCGACGAGTGCGGTGCGTGGGGTCATGGGAAAGCCGCCCTTACTTGCGTTTGATGGTTTTTTGTCGTTGCGGACGCCTTCTAGCCGGTGAACGGCGCCTTGTCGCGCTGCGGCGACGGGGCTCGCGCGCCCGTGAGCCTTTGAGCCCGCGCCGACTTCAACGCCGGCTGCGTCTCTCCGCCGCCGCCTCCACCGCGAGGAGAATGTCCTGCGCGCGTTGCGCGTCCGGCGTGTTGCGGTCGAGCCCGCGCAGGGCGCGCCGCGCCGACTGATTGGCGCCGACGATGTCGCCGGCGTGGTAGCTCGCCTCGGCCCGCGCCAGATACGCGCGCGGTTCGTCGCCCATGGCGCCATAGACCCGCGACATCTCGAACCACGCCAGGCTGTTGTGCGGCTCCTCGAGGAGCGACGCTTTCAAATGACCGAGCGCGGAGGGATATTTGGACTTGTCCTCGGTGGCGAAATAGGCGCGGCCGAGATTGACCTGAAAAAGCGCCTCGTCGGGCTGCAACTGAACCGACCGGCGGTGGGGTTGGATCGATTCCTCGACGCGCCCGAACTCGAACAGCATCTGGCCTTTCAACTCGTGAAAATAGGCGTTTTCCGGGTGCTTCTCCAGAAGCGCGTCGATCTCCGCGAGCCCTTTGTCGATCTGGGACATGCGGAAGTACGCGACCGCGCGGGCGTAGCGCGCCGGGTCCGTCTCCTGCTCGGGCGGGTAGCGCTGAAGCGCGTCCTGCGGATTGTCGAGGAAGCCGTGAATCTTCGCCTGGATCATCCGCAGGCGGTGGATTTCCTCCGGGCTGTCCTCGACGTCGTAGTAGGGCGAGTTCTGCGCGCGGGTCGGCAGCGCCGTAATCCGTTGGTTCGCTAGCGGGTGGGTCTGCAGATACGGGTTGACGCGGAAGCCCGTGTTGACCTGGTAGTTGCGCAGCTTGCTGAAGAACTCGATGAGCCCCTTGCTGGAATGTCCGACGCGGTCGAGCGCGGTGATCGCCGACTGGTCGGCCGACGATTCCTGTCCGCGCGAATACTTAAGGACGTTCGCGAGACCGATGTTCTGGCCGAGCCCGAGGAGCCCGATGCCGGCCTGGGGCGCGCCGGCGGCGACGGCGCCGGCGGCGAGCAAAAGGCTAAGATAGATCGGCCGCGTCGCGGCGGCGATCGCTTCGTCCGAGCGCACCGTGTGCTTCAGTTTGATGTGGCCTGCCTCGTGGGCGATGACGCCTTCGATCTGGTTCGGCGTATCCGCCGTCGTCAGGAGCCCGGTGTGGATGCCCATATTGAGCCCGCCGGCGAACGCGTTCGGCGTCTGGTCGCCGATGAGGAGGATGTTGATCTCCTCCGCCGGCAAGCCCGCCACCCTGAAGATGGGCAGCGAATAGTCGTCGAGGAACGCTTCGATCTCCGCGTCGCGCAACAAAGACTGCGCCATGACGGGCCGCAAGGCGACGAGCGCCGCGACGGCGAATGCGGCGCAAAAAGCGACGGCGCGGCGCGCGGCGCGGGGGAGCGAACTCGACATCGGCGAAGCCTTTCTAACGACCGTCTCCGACGCAACCTAACGCGGGATTGCGCCGGGAGTGAGGCGGCGCGCGCCTCACGAATGCGTCACGACCGGCGTCGGCGAAGCGCCGTTCAACCGCCGAGGGCGCGCTGCCACCAGCCCTTGCGCGAGGATTTCGGCTTTTCCGGCGCGTCGTCGTTCGGCGGCGGCGTCGGCGCGCCCAGGGGCCCGGCGCCGACGGCCGGCTCGGACTGAGCCGCGTCGTCCTCGCGCGCATCGTCCGCGTCGTCGGCCGCGGCGACCTCGACGGGGCCGACGTCACGGTCATCGGCCGTTTCATGTCGGGCGTCCGCGGGACTGGCCGCCGCGCCGTTCGCCGCCGGCGCTTGTTCGCCCGCGTCGGCGGCGCGAGGCGACGGCCGATCGCCGGCGTTCGCCCCGTCGGGCTGTGCGTCCCCGTCGGCCGAAGCCGATTGCGCGGCGTCGTCGCCCGTCGCCGTTTGATTGTCGTCGCGGTCGCGGGCGTTGCGCCGACCGCCGCGGCGGCCTCGGCGCCGACGCCGGCGCGGTCGGTCCTCGCCGTCCTCGCCGCCGGCGTCCGCCTGCTGGCGCGCGCCGTCAGCGTCGTCATCGTCGTCCGATGAGTTGTCGTCGTCCGCGCCCGCGGCGTCCGCAGCGTCGTCGCCCCGCCGCCGGCGGCGCCGGCGGCGACGCCGGCGTCCGCGGCCGCCTTCGTCGGCCTCGTCGTCTCCCGCCGCGCGCGCGTCATCGTCCCCGTCGTCGTCCTCGGCGTCGACGTCGTCGGCGTCGTCCGCGTCCTCCGCGGGGCTCGAGAGATCCGCCTGGACGGCCGCTGAGATTGGCGCCTCGCGTCGGCCGCCGAACGGCTCGATGTCATGCTGGTCGCTGGACTTCTCCGCGTCCGCGACGATCTCGATCGCGACGCCGTAGGCCGTCTCGATGCGGTTCAGCCAGTCGCGCTTGTGGTTGAGGATGTAAAGCGTGACGTCGAGCGAGGCGCGCACGCGCAGGCCTTCCGCGCGTCCGTCGATCGCTTCGGCTTCGAGCGCGCGCAGGATGCGCAGGCCCGCAAGCTCCGGCGAGCGCACCGCGCCGCCGCCGCCGCACGTGGGGCAGGCGGTGGTGGTGCCGTCGATGATGCCGGAGCGTCGGCGCTGGCGCGACATCTCCAGAAGGCCGAAGCCGGAAATCCGGCCGACCTGGAGCCGTGCGCGATCGGTCTTCAGCGCGTCCTTGAGGCGCTTTTCCACCGCGCGGTTGTTGCGGTGCTCCTCCATGTCGATGAAGTCGATGACGAGAAGGCCGGCGAGGTCCCGCAGACGGCACTGGCGCGCCACTTCCTTGGCGGCCTCGAGGTTCGTCTTCAGCGCGGTCTGCTCGATGTTGCGCTCGCGCGTCGCCTTGCCGGAGTTGACGTCGATCGCGATCAGCGCCTCGGTCTGGTTGATCACGAGGTAGCCGCCGGACTTCAGCCGCACGATGGGCTGGTACATGGCGTCGAGCTGGCGTTCCACGTCATGGCGCAGGAACAAGGGCGCGGGGTCTTTGTAGGGCTGCACGTTCTTGGCGTGGGACGGCATGAGCATCTTCATGAAGTCCTTGGCCTCGCGGTAGCCCGCCTCGCCTTCGACGAGGACGGACGAAATGTCCTTGTCGTAGAGATCTCGGATCGCCCGCTTGATGAGGCTCGCCTCTTCGTAAATCAGCGCTGGCGCGATCGACTTCAACGTCAGCTCTCGGATCGTCTCCCACAGCCGCGTCAGGTAGTCGTAGTCGCGTTTGATCTCCGCTTTCGTGCGCTTCGCGCCTGCGGTGCGGATGATGAGGCCCATTCCCTGCGGCACGTCGAGGCTGTCGACGACGCCGCGCAGGCGCTTGCGGTCGGATGCGCTCGGAATTTTGCGCGAGATGCCGCCGCCGCGCGGCGTGTTCGGCATCAAGACGCAATAGCGGCCGGCGAGCGACAGATGCGTCGTCATCGCCGCGCCTTTGTTGCCGCGCTCTTCTTTTACGACCTGGACGAGGAGGATCTGGCGGCGTTTGACGACTTCCTGGATTTTATAGTTGCGCAGGAGCTTCTGGCGACGTCGGCGCGCGGCCTCGTAACGCTTCATGAGTTCTGCGCGCGTCTCGCCGTTCGCCTCGAAATCGTCATCCTCGTCATCCGCGTCGCGCGCGGCGACGTCGTCTTCGTCATCGTCCGCGGCGACGTCGTCGTCGTAGTCGTCGACGCCGTCGTCTTCGCCGTACTCAGCGGTGTCTTCGTCGACGAAGGCGTCGTCCTCAGACAGATCGTCCGCCTCGTCGTCGGTCTCCTCAATCGCGGCTTCCGGCTCCAACTGGCGGGCCTCGATCGTGACGTCGTCGACGTTTTCCGGGTGGTCGTTTTCGGCATCGTCGGAACCGTCGGCGTCGTCGTCGACTTCGGGGCCGACGAGTTTGTCCGACGGCCCGTCGCCGGCCGACATTGGGACGCTGCGGCCTGACCCGTCGTCGTTCGGGTCGTCGCCGTCAGAACCGCCATCCTCCGGATCGCCGCCCCCACGATCGCCTTCATCAGCGTCAGCGTCGGCCGATCCGAGGGCTTCGATCTCGCCAGCCTCGTTAGTACGGCGCTCGGCGTCGGCGCCGTCCCCGTCGGCGGCGCCTTGGTCGGCGGCCTCCCGGTCGGCTTCGTCGTCGGGCGCGTCGGCGCGGTCGTCCGCATCGGCGCGAACGTCGTCTCGGCCTTCGCTCTCGTCGCGTCGTGGCGCTGCGCGGCGCGGCCGCCGGCGCGGGGCGCGGCGTCCGTCACTCTCGCCCGCATCGGCCTCGCCGTCGTCGGCGCTCGCGTCGTCGTCGACCCTGTTGGCGCCGCCCCCGTTGAAGCCGCGTTGCGGGTCGTCCTCGTCCGGCGCGTCGTTCAGGTTGAGCCGCGCGGCGAGCTCGGCCTCTTCGCGCTCCGCCGCCTGAATCGCTTCGCGGTCGGAGACGGGGATCTGGTAATAGTCCGGGTGGATCTCATTGAAGGCGAGAAAGCCGTGGCGGTTGCCGCCGTATTCGATGAACGCCGCTTGAAGCGACGGTTCGACGCGCGTGACGCGGGCGAGGTAGATGTTGCCGCGCAGCGGCTTCTTGCTGGAGAACTCGAAATCGAAGTCTTCGACTTTTCCGTTTTCAAGCAGGCAGACGCGCACTTCTTCCTTGTTGGCGGCGTCGATAAGCATTTTCTTGGTCATTAAGTCTTTCTCCGCGGCCGCGCGTTGTGGCGCGCGCGCCGTCCGGTTTGGGTCGCCGAGGCGTTATCGCTGAGGGGAGCGCCCGCATCCCGCCGCCGGCGCGCGGGTGCGCGGGGCTGGCGGCGTGGAGGTCGGGCGTCGTCTGCGATGCAGCGCGCGGCGGCGTCGACGGAGCGTCGATCGTCGCCTTTCGAAGTCGCGCGCTTTGTGGCATCAGCGTCATTCTTTCGACGGAGCCGGCGTCGCCGGCTCGGGTTTCAGCGCCCCGAACGCGACGGACGTCGCGTTTCGCCGGCCATTCCCGGGGCGGCCGGCTTCAAGATCCGCGCCCCGACGGCGGGCGTTTCGGCCGGCGTTTCGGGGGGCATGGCGTCGCGCAATCAGCCAACCAAGGCTCGGCGATCCCGAAGTCGGGTTCGCATGATCGGTTGGCGACTTGCGCACCGCTTTCAGAGCGACGATCGACCGCCGTCTTGAATTCGCCCCGTCGAGTGAGGGGGCGCGAAAAGACGCCGATCGGTCACGCCGCGAAAACGACTCGCCGCATCAACAGTGCCCGACGCGCTCCAAAAAGGAAAGCGCGAGGGCCGACGCGCGACGTAGTAAGGTTAAAAAGGCGCAAAAGCCTAACCTTTGGTGAACGCTGCGGACCGCGTTTGGTGGCCGCGCCGGGAATAAACGGGCAGGGTGTCGAAGTGGTTTGGCGTTTTTGGCTTTCCGTCGTCGCGGTTTTGGCGTCGGCGTTCGCGTCGTCCGCCGCGCGCGCCGATGACGACGCGCGGCTGAAGGGCGTTCGCTTCGGCTGGCGTTCCGCGACCGAGACCCGCATCGTCGCCGATTTCGACGGACGGCCGCGCTTTGAGGTCGCGCCGTCCCTCGTCGGCGAGCGAATGTCGAACGACGTCGTGGTTTTGAATATGGGGTCCGTCGCCGACGACGCCACCGCCGCGGCCGGGCGCGGCTATGTCGCGGGGGCCAAGCTTTTTGAAGCCACGCCGGGCGCGCGGATCGCCGTGGCGCTGAAAAAACCGGCGAAAGTCCGGGAGGCGTTCGTGATCCCGCCCTCGGCGGCGACGCCCCACCACCGCCTCGTGATCGATGTGGTCGACGCGACCCGGGCGGAGTTCGCGGCGATCGCGCGCGCCAACCGCCCGACCGCCCCGCCGGCGGCGAAGACCGACGCCATCGCTGAGGTGATCGAGGAAAGCCTCAAGGCCGATCCGCCGGCGCGCGAGGCTGACGCCAAGCCAAAGCCGGATCCCGTTCAAACGCCTGCTCGGGCGCGCGCCGCGAAGGTCGCCGAAGCCGCTGAGCGGCAGGCGGCGGCTGACGCCGCGCCCGCGGCGCCGACGCGCAAGCCCAAGGCGGCCGGTCGGCGTGTGATCGTCGTCGACGCCGGCCATGGCGGCGCTGATCCCGGCGCCGTCGGCGCTGCCGGCGCCGTGGAAAAAACGATCACGCTCGCCGCCGCGAAGGCGCTCGAGGCAGCGCTCAAGAAATCGGGCGGCTACGACGTCGTCCTGACGCGTTCCGACGATCGGCGCCTCGCCTACCAGGAGCGCACGCGGATCGCGCGCGACGCCAAGGCCGATCTCTTCATCTCGCTTCACGCCGACAGCCTCGACCGGGCGTCGGTGCGCGGGGCGTCCGTCTACACCCTGTCGGAGGCAGGGTCGGCGCGCTCGGCCCGCCAGGCCCAGTCGCAGGGCGATTATGTCGTCTTCGACCTCAATATCGGCGAAGAGGATCCGGACGTCGGGGGCATTCTCTTCGACCTCGCCCAACGGCGCACCGGCACCGAATCGGAGCGGTTCGCGGAGATCCTCATCGACCGCCTTGGCGAGGCCGCGCCGCTGTTGAAGAACACGCACCGACGCGGCAATCTGATCGTGCTTCTAGCGCCGGACGTGCCCGCGGTGTTGTTGGAGCTCGGCTTTCTCTCCAATCTGGAAGACGAGAAGAATCTGCATTCGGCGGCATGGCGGCGCAAGGCGATGACCGCCGTCGCCGGGGCCATAGACGATTATTTCGAGCGCAGTCGGGGCCGGCGACGCGCCGACGCGGGTGGCCGCCTCGGTTCCGCCACGGAGGCGCGCTAAGGGCCGCCGTACGATGGCGGCCCCCTTTGTGCATGGCCTCGGCGCGCGGGGCCGCGGCGAATGACGAAATTTTCAACGTTTGCGTATGCGAGTCTTGCGAAACTCACCGTTCTACGCGCCTCACGACGTCGCCGCGCATAGGCAAAACGGGGGGCCTGGGATACAACCGCGCGTAATTGGCGAACTCCGCGCCGTCAGGCGGGGATCGCGCGAACGGATTGCGGTCGCCAACGCGCCACGGGGGCGGATATGAGTAAGGACGACGAGACTTTCGGCGATCCGCGCCGCCGCCGCGCGCCGCAGGGTTCCCCGCGTCAGTCGGCGCGCCCGTCGAAGGGGCGTTCCCCGGCGGCCGCTGACGGGGCCCCCGCCGCCGGCGCTTTTCGCCCGGGCCCGCGCGCGCCGAGCGGCGAGGCGATCGAGCTAGGCGCGCAGGACCGCGCGCCGGCCGCCGGCCCTGCGCGGCGGCCCGGACCGGCTGACCGTCAAACCCGCAAAACGCAAGCGGCGGGGGCCGGCTTCTCGGCGAACCGCATCGCCGACGTCGGCGCGACGCGCGGCGAGGCGCTGACGCCGCGCCAGCCGGTTTCGTCGAAGTCCGCATCGTCAAAATCGACATCGCCAAAATCGACGCCGCGGAAGTCCGCCGGCCCGGAAGCCTCCGCCGGGAAACCGGCGGCGTTGCGCACCGCCGATACGCGACCGCGCGAAGCGAACCGCCGGCCGGCGTCGCCGCGTGCGCTCCACGGCGAACCGCCCTTAACGGCGGGACCCGCGTCGCGCGCCGACGGACCGCCGCCTGACCGACCCTTGCGCGACCGCGCCCCGAAAGGCGGCGACGGCTTCGGCGGCGGTTTCGACGACGACACGGACGGCGACCCGTTCGGCGATACGCCCCGGCGCGGCGCGCTCCGCCGCGTCGTCGACGTCGCCAGCTTCCTCGCCACGCTCGGGCTCATCGGCGCCGTCGCCATCGGCGCGGTCGCCGCGATCTATCTCAACAAGCTCGGCCAGGACTTGCCGGACTACCGCTCGCTCGCGGTTTACAAGCCGCCGGTGACGACGCGGGTTTACGGCGACAACGGAACGCTCGTCGCCGAGTTCGCTCGCGAGCGGCGCCTGTTCGTGCCGGCGGACGCCATGCCGCCGCTCGTCAAAGAGGCGTTCATCTCCGCGGAGGACAAGAAGTTCTACGACCATGGCGGCATCGACTTCAAAGGCGTCGTCCGTTCGCAGATCTCCAACATCGACAACATCCTGAGCGGCCGCCGGCTTGAGGGCGGCTCGACGATCACCCAGCAGGTGGCGAAGAATTTCCTGTTGTCGAGCGAACAAAAGCTCGACCGCAAGATGAAAGAGTGGCTCATCTCGCGGCGTATCGAGCGCGCGTTCACCAAAGACCAGATCCTCGAGCTTTACCTGAACGAGATCTATCTTGGGAACCGCTCCTACGGCGTCGCGGCGGCGGCGCTCAACTATTTCGACAAGCCGCTGAACGATCTGACGACGGAGGAGGCGGCTTACCTCGCCGCGATCCCCAAGGGCCCGAGCAACTATCACCCGGTGCGCCATTACGAGCGCGCGCGCGACCGCCGCAACTGGGTGATCGGGCGCATGGTCGCCGACGGCAAGATTCCGTCCGACGAAGGCGCGCGCGCCCAGGCGACGCCGCTCGAGGCCGAGATCGCCCCGCCGCTCGGCGCTCGCGATTGGACGACTGAGTATTTCGCGGAGGAAGTCCGTAAGCAGATCGCCGAGCGCTACGGCGTCGAGGCGCTCTATGACGGCGGGCTCGCCGTGCGCACGACCGTCGATCCGGCGTTGCAGGCCGCGGCCGGCGCCGCGCTCCGGCGTTGGCTCGTCGATTACGACCAGCGTCACGGCTGGCGCGGCCCCCTCGGCGAGATCTCGCTCGAGGGCGACTGGGCGAACGATCTCGAAACGACGACGGCGGCGCTCATCGACGCCCGCGAGTTCGCCGACGACCTTGCGCCCTGGCGCCTCGCGCTCGTTCTCGAAGCCGGCGCAAAGACGGCGACGATCGCCTTCGACGAGGCGGCTCGCGGCGAAATTCCGCTGGCGGAGCTTGTCTGGGCCCGCAAGTTCGAAAGCGTCGACAAGCTCGGGCCCGAGGTGACGAAGACCGGCGACGTTCTGAAGCCGGGCGACGTCGTTCTCGTCGAACCGTTGGACCGCGGCGAGACGGATGCGCCGCGCGGCGACGACGCCGAGACGTCGGATGGGGCCGACGCTGCGCCCGGCTCCTACGCCTTGCGTCAGGTGCCGGCCGTCAATGGCGGGCTTGTGGCGCTTGATCCGCACACGGGGCGCGTTCGCGCCATGGTCGGCGGCTTTTCGTTCCAGCTTTCGGAGTTCAACCGCGCCGTCCAGGCGTCGCGCCAGCCCGGCTCGACGTTCAAGCCGTTCGTCTACGCGACGGCGCTCGACAATGGCTACACGCCATCGAGCATCGTGCTCGACGCGCCGTTCGTGGCGCCGAGCGTCGGCAGCTGGTGGAAGCCCGGCAACTATGTTGAGGGGCGTTTCTACGGCGAGAGCACCCTGCGCCTCGGCATCGAACAATCGCGCAACACGATGACCGCGCGCCTCGCGCAGGATCTCGGCATCGGGCGGATCATCGACTACGCCGAGCGCTTCAACCTCGCTGATAATCTGCCGCGCGAACTCGCGATCTCCCTCGGCTCCGGCGAGACGACGCTGATGCGCATGACCGCGGCCTACGCGACCTTCGTCAATGGCGGCAAAAGCGTCTCGCCCTTCGTCATCGACCGCGTGCAGGACCGCGGCGGGAAGACGATCTTCCGGCGCGCCGGGCGGGAATGCCCTGAGTGCAACGCGGAGGACTGGGAGGCGCAGGCGGAGCCGCAACTCAGCGACCTGCGCCGCCAGGTGATCGATTCCCGCACGGCCTATCAGATGGTGTCGATGCTCGAGGGCGTCGTCCTGCGCGGCACCGGCCGGCGCGTCGGCGCGGAGGTCGACAAGCCGATCGCCGGCAAGACCGGCACCACGAACGAATACAAAGACGCGTGGTTCGTCGGCTTCTCGCCCGACCTCGCGGCGGGCGTCTATGTGGGTTACGACTTGCCGGCGTCGCTCGGCAACGGCGAGGCCGGCGGCAAGGTCGCCGCGCCGATCTTCGCCGACTTTATGGCCGCCGCCCTTGAGGACGAGGCGGCGATCCCGTTCCGCATCCCCTCCGGCGTTCGCCTCGTGCGCGTCAACGCCAAGACCGGCGAACCGGCTCGCGCCGGCGACGGCAACGTTATCCTCGAAGCGTTCAAGACCGGCGACGTTGTCAAGGTCGACCGCGACGAGGACATGGACATCGACCCGTTGAGCGCACGGCCGACGGCGCGCCCGCCCGACGAAGACGAAGGCGTTGACGAGCTGAACGGCCTCTATTAGCGGATCATGGCTCGACGGGATGCGCTCGGCGCGTCCCGCCTCCTTCAATCGTATTGTCGAAAGGGCCCGCCCCATGCGCGCCGAATTCGAAACGTCCGCCGCTCAAATCAAGCAGTCCCTTGAACTGCTGAGGAGGCGTCTTTGACTGGGACGTCGCGACCGCCCGCCTCGATGAGTTGAACGCCAGGGCCGAAGACCCGACGCTGTGGGACGATCCGCAGGCGGCGCAACGCTTGATGCAGGAGCGGACGGCTCTCTCCAGCCAGATGGACGCCGTCCAGGAAATCGCCGACGAGCTTGACGACCTCGTCTCCCTCGCCGAGCTCTCCGAAGAAGAAGAGGACGAGGCCGCGATCGACGAGGTGGGCGGGCTCTTGCGCGCGCTCGAAACGCGGGCCTCGAAAGCGGAGACCGAGGCGCTCCTCTCCGGCGAGGCCGACGGCAATGACTGCTTCGTCGAGATCAACGCCGGCGCCGGCGGCACGGAGAGCAACGACTGGGCGTCGATGCTTTACCGAATGTATTTGCGCTGGGCGCAAAAGCGCGGCTTCAAGACCGAGGTCATCGACGAGCAGCCCGGCGACGAAGCGGGGATCAAGCACGCCTCCGTCAAGATCAAGGGACACAACGCCTACGGATGGCTAAAGACCGAGGCGGGGGTCCACCGTCTTGTCCGCATCTCGCCCTACGATTCGAACGCCCGGCGCCACACCTCCTTCGCGTCCGTCTGGGTCTACCCGGAGATCGACGACGCCATCGAGGTGGAGGTCAACGAGAGCGACTGCCGCGTCGACACGTTCCGCGCCTCGGGCGCCGGCGGCCAGCACGTGAACACGACCGATTCGGCCGTGCGCATCACCCATGCGCCGACCGGCATCGTCGTTCAGTGCCAGAACGAACGCTCGCAGCACAAGAACCGAGCCACCGCATGGAACATGCTCCGGGCGCGTCTTTATGAGCTCGAGCTGCAAAAACGCGAGGAGGCGGCGCTCGCCGAGGCGGCGAACAAGACCGACATCGGCTGGGGCCACCAGATCCGCTCCTACGTTCTTCAGCCCTATCAGATGGTGAAGGACCTGCGCACGCAGGTTGAAAGCCCGAGCCCGGACGAAGTGCTCGACGGCGGCATCGACGATTTCCTTACCGCCGCCTTGTCCCAGCGCGTCGGCGGCGCGCGCGACTAGCGACCGGCGTGCGCCCCTCCATGAACTTTTCCGAACTTATGTCCGCCGTCGCCGGGTCCGGCGCCGTCGCAATCCCCAAAAGTTGGACGCAGGGGCGCTCGACCTATGGCGGGCTCACCGCGGCGCTTTGCCTGCGCGCCGTGCGCGGCCGTTATCCGGAGCTTCCGCCCTTGCGCTCCGTGCAGGTTGCTTTCGTCGGTCCCGCGGCGGGCGACGTTCTGGTTCAGGCGACGCTCTTGCGGGCGGGAAAGTCCGCGACGTTCGTCGCCGCCGATTTGTCCGCGAACGGCGATCTCGCGGCGCGCGCGGCCTTGGTCTTCGGCGCGCCGAGGCCGTCGGCGCTGAACGCCGCTTTGGCGCCGGCCCCCGCCGCCAACCCCGCGCCTGAATGCGAGGCCTACATCCCTTTAGAATTGTCGCCGCGGTTTCAGAGCCAGTTCGACACCCGCCACGTCAGCGGCGGGCGCCCGGGGTTCGGCGTCGACGATCCGCGACTGGTCGTCTGGTCGCGTCATATCGAC
Source organism: Parvularculaceae bacterium (assembly GCA_050331095.1). Classification (GTDB taxonomy): domain Bacteria; phylum Pseudomonadota; class Alphaproteobacteria; order Caulobacterales; family Parvularculaceae; genus MED-G105. Next base: position 72,284 of record JBHJHE010000008.1, on the reverse strand, counting down.
GACGCCGCCGGCGCGGACGTCGATGCGCGCGAGGCGGCGCTCCTGGCGCTAACGGACGTGACGCCGCCGGCCGCTTTGCCGATGCTGCCCGCGCTCGCGACGGTGAGCTCAATGACGTGGCAGGCGGATTTCAGGCAAGATCCGGGCGTCGTCGACGGCCCTTGGCGCTTGCTCGAGACGGCGTGCGAAGCCGCGCGCGACGGCTATTCGACACAGCGCATGCGCGCCTGGTCCGAGGACGGCGCGTTGCTTGTCAGCGCCCAGCAGTGCGTGGCGATTTTTGGCTGATGGAGAAAGCCGGCGCCCGGCAGGCCGACGGCGCCTAGGGACCGACGGCGTGCGGGGAGGGTCAGCGCAACGGAGACCTGTTCTGGCCGCCGGAGAACGACGGGCCGTCCGTGCCCGTCGGGCGCAGCGCGGTTTCGTCCGCCGACGTGTCTACAGGGCGCGGCGAGGGAGCCGGACGCGGTTTGCGCCCGTCGGATTTGCCGCGTTCGCCGATCGGATCGTCCGAATGGCGCGCATTGCCCTCGAAGAACGCGCCGCTTTCGACTGACAGCGAGGAATGAATGATGTCGCCCTCGACGTGGGCGGTCGCGGCGAGCGTCACTTGTTTTGCGCGCACGCTGCCTTCGACGCGGCCGCGCACGGTAACGTTCTCACAGCAGATTTCGCCTTTGACGCAGGCTTTCTCGCCGACGATCAGGCGTTGGGATTTGATGTCGCCGTGAAGCTCGCCGTCGAGCTGCACTTCGCCGCTGGCGTCGACATTGCCGCTAACGATGACGTCGGCGGAGATGATCGAGGGAACGCTCGGACCCTTGGCGTTGTTCGAGCGTTTCGGCGCCGGAGCGGCGACGGCTGCGTTGGCGACGGCGTCCGGCGCGGCGCCCGCGTCGTCGGGTTTGCTGCTCTTAGCTTTCGAAAACATATCTGCCTGCCTGGATGAAACGCGCCGGATTGCGTTGCTTGCCTTTGAACAAAACCTCGTAATGCACGTGGGGGCCGGAGCTGCGGCCGCTATTGCCAAGCTCGCCGACTTTCTCGTGCATCGACACCGTCTGCCCTCTCTTTACCGAGAGACGGTTAAGATGGGCGTAACGCGTGACGAAGCCGTTGCCGTGGTCGACTTCGACCGTCCGGCCGAAGCCGGAGCGCACGCCGGCGAACTTCACCCGCCCCGGCGCGGTGGCCACCACAGGCGCGGCCCAGCGCGCAGCGAAGTCGAGGCCGTAGTGGCGGGCGAGCCGCCCGTTGAAAGGATCGCGTCGCCCGCCGAAGCCGCTCGTCTGGCGCCGGCTCACGGTCAGCGGCGAGCCGATCGGCATGCCGTCGACGACGCGGGAGAGCTGCGTCAACTCGTCGACGGCGAGCATGGCGCGGTTGGCGTGGCGGAAGAAGTCGGTCGACACGGTCGAGACGTTCGACGCGTCGATGAAGGGGCCGCCTTGGGCGAGCAGCGTGTTCGAGATTTTCGAGGCCGGCCGAACGCGTTCGACGCCGAGCCCGGTCGAGCGGATGACGCGCTGCAACTCGTCGATGTCCGCCTGGGCGCGCTCTTCGAGCGAGGCGAGGAGTTGGATCTGCTGGACGTAGAGCGCTGCGGAGGCGTCGACGACGCGGTCGACGTAAGCCGTGGCGATGCCGTTCTCCGGCGCATCGATCAGGCGCGCGCGAGCTTCTTTACGGGCTTCGCGCACGAGCGCGGAGACGCGCGACTGCCGCGGCGTCGGCGCGGCCGGCGCGGCGTCGATCATCACCCGGTTGGCGTTGCGCGGCTTCTTGCCGTCGGGGAAGCCCGCGCCCGCGAGGCTGCGGGAGATTTCGCCGATCTTGTCGTCGACCGTCGCTTTCTGCTCGACCATCGTCTTGAGCGTTTGGTGACGGCTCGAAATCTCCGCCATCGCCTCGTCGAACTGCTCCTGCAGAATGACGTTGAGCGCACTCATGTCGTTGTACGCGCGGTAGTGTTTCTCAAGCCGCTTTTCGTATTGGTCGCGCTGCTCGCGCGAGTCGCGGTCCTTCGCGACGATGATCTGTTCCTTGAATACGACGTTCACGGACGCATACGCGACCCAGAGCAGCGCCGCGCCGATAACGACCGCCAACGCGACCTGCGTGCGCGTCGACATCGAGATGAAGTGCACAACGCCGTCGCTGCGGTGGTAGATCTGCCGCTCTTTGAAAAAGCGGCTCACCCAACGCTTCGTCTTGCCGGATCTTCGGCCCATTCACAAACGCCCCGTTACAATCGCGTAATGCGTTTTTGCGCCACACCCCTTAAGACATTGCAGCTCAAATCCCGAGAAATCGCAACAATCGTGTGATGAAATAACGTCGCTAATCCTCGCGCGGCGCGCGCGGTCGCGCGTCGACGTCGTTCGCCCCCAGAGTCTAAGCATCGCTAATGCCATGGGTTTATGACAGCCGTTCGTACATTGCCGGCTCAAGGCCGGCGCGGGCGCGGGCGTCAACGTTGAACGGCGGTTTGAGGGCGCCGGCGAAACGCGCGCGCACGAGATCTTCGAAGGCGCGCTGAGGTTCGAGCGCGCGGGCGGCGCACAATGTGCGGAACCAGCGCACGCCCGTCGCCACGTGCCCCACCTCTTCATCGTAAATGACGCGGAGCGCCGCGGCGCTTTCAACGTCGCCCGCGGCTTCGAGGCGCTCGATCATGCCGGGCGTCACGTCGAGGCCGCGCGCTTCGAGCACCATCGGCGCGACGGCGAGACGCGCAAGCGCGGCGTCCGCCGTGTCCTCCGCGGCGCGCCAGAGACCGTCATGGGCGGGCAAGTCGCCGTAGGCCGCGCCAAGCGCGGCGAGCCGGTCCGCGATCATGGAGAAGTGACGCGCCTCGTCGTCGCCGACGGCGAACCAGTCCGCGACGAAGTCCCTCGCGTCGAGGCCGGCGGCGTCGATCTCGCCGGCGAAACGCGCAGCCATGTCGAAGGCGAGGTCGATTGCGTTGAACTCGATATGAGCGACGGCGTGGAGGAGAGCGACGCGACCGGCTTGGCCGGCGAGCCGGCGCCGCGGCATGTCGCCCGGGTTGCGCAATTCAGGCGCCGTCGGGCGGGCGGGCCGCTGCGGCGGCGCTGGCGCGGCGAGGTCGAGGGCGATCTCCGCCGCGCCGAACGCGCCGAACGCGCGACGCGCCGCGTCGATCTTCGCGGCCGGCTCGCCGGTTTGAAGGACCGCGTCGGCGAGCGTCCGGTGCGTCGCGTCAACCAAGCGCCTTGGCTTCCTCAAGAACCTCGTCGACGTGGCCCGGCACCTTCACCTTGCGCCAGATCTTGCGGACGACGCCCTTGGCGTCGATCAGAAAGGTCGAGCGCTCGATGCCCATGTACTTCTTGCCGTACATGCTCTTCTCGACCCACACGCCGTAGGCTTCGCAAACGGCGCCGTCCTCGTCGGACGCCAGGTCCACGCCCAGCTCGTGCTTGGCGACGAATTTGTCGTGTTTGGCGACGCTGTCCTTCGAGACGCCGAGAACGCGCGCGCCGGCGGCCTCGAAATCGCCGGCTTTCTCGGTGAATCCGATCGCCTGTTTGGTGCATCCCGAGGTGTCGTCCTTCGGGTAGAAATAGAGGACGAGCGTCCCGCCGGCGTAGGCCTTAAGGCTGGCTTCGCCGCCGCCATTGGTCGGCATCTTGAACGTCGGGGCCTTGTCGCCTTCGCTCAGTTCTTTCGCCATCGCGCGCCTCCCAGTATGCCAAAGCGTTAATTCGGAGTGCGTTGATTGGCGTTTTCGACGAACGGGCGCAAGCCGCGCGCGATGAGAGGCGACGGAGGCGATGCGCGCGCACGCGCTTAAACTGGCGGTGGCGGCGCTTGAGCTCGTCGGCGTGCTCGTCGCGATCGCGCTCGGGGCGCTCGTCTTCGTCGCGTGGCGGGCCGAGACGGGCGCGGTGCGCCTCGACGGCGTCGCGCCCTATGTCGGGCCGATCGTCGCGAACCTGTCGCCGGCGTTCGCCGATTGCGAGGTCCGCGCCCTCTCCATCGAGCGCGCGCGCCCGTCGGCGTCGGGCGATCCGTCCGACCGCGGCGGCTATGTCGTCACCATCGACGGCGTCCGGATCACCGGGCCGAAGGGCTCGGAGATCGCGACGGCCGACCGCACGGTGCTCTATTTCGCGGCCCGCGATTTCCTCTCCGCACGGTTCGGTCCGCAGACGATCGAAATCGACGACGGCGCCCTGCGGGTCGTCCGCGGCCTCGATCGGCGCTTGAACCTCGATTTCGGCGCCCCCGCCGCCGGCAAGCAGAATGTCTTCCGCACCCTGACCGGTGGGCTCTACTTCCGCGAGGCTTTCGAACGCGCGAGCTTGCGCCGGGCTGAGGTGACGTTTCTCGACGAAGCGTCCGGCCGGGCGTGGACGGCCCCGTCGGCGGACCTTCACATCGAAAGGCGCGGCGCCGACTATGTCGCGCGGCTCGCGGGCGACTTCCGCATCGGCGCGCGCGACGCGAGCCTGACGCTCGACGCGGCCTACGACGCCGCGGCCGACCGGATCGACGTCGACCTCGCCCTCGACGAAGCGCCTCTCGGCGACCTCGTCTCGATCTTTTTCGGCGTCGAGGGCGAATACTTCAATTCGCCGGTGACCGGGCGCGGGCTCGTCAGCCTCACAGGCGAGGGCAAGGTTCTCTCCTCGCGGCTGATCGGCTCGGCTGGCGCCGGCGAGATGAACCTCGCCGGCGCGACGATCGGCGTGCGGCGCATCGAGGCGGACGTCGCCTTCGACGCCGCCCGCGACGAATTCGACGTCGCGAGGCTGTCGCTCGAGACCTCCCGTGTCGAGGGCGACGTCGCCGGCGTCGTGGCGCTTCGCTACGCGGCTGACGGCGCGGGGCCGCCGCGCGCCGTTTCGTTCGATCTGTCGGCCAACGATCTTGTGGTCGACGCGGGATCCGTCATGGCCGAGCCTATCCCGTCGAGCGTCTTTCGCGCAGAGGGGCGCCTCGATTTCGCCGACGCGCGGCTCGAAATCGCGCGTTTCGCCGCGTCGCCCGGGGGCGTGCCCCTCTCGGGCGATCTGGCCTTGACGCGTGCGGACGAAGGGCTGGCGGCGGCGGGCGAGATCCGCTTCGACGCGCCGTTCTCGAAAGACCAGTTGATGATGCTGTGGCCGACGTCGCTCGCCAAGGGGGCGCGGACGTTCGTCAAGAACCGCATCTCTGGGGCGGAGTTCTACGACGTTGGCGCGACGCTGAACCTGCCCGCGCAAACGGGCGGCGGTCTCTCCAACGAAGACGTGCGCTTGAGCTTCAAGGCGCGGGGCGGGCGGGTCGACTACGTGCCGGGCATGCCGCCGCTGACGGCGCTTGTCGGGTCGGGCGAGGTTCGCGGGGACTCATTCCGCTTTGACGCCAAGAGCGGAACTGTCGGGCCCGTGAAGATCACGGGCGGCATGAAGATCCCGCGCTTTCGCCCCATGGGTCAGCCGACGATCTATCGCGTGCGGGCGGCGGGCGACGCCGGCGACGCCCTCGCGATCCTTAGCGCGCCGCCCCTTTCGGCCCTGTCGCAGACGCCGTTCGACGCGCGCCAGTTCAGCGGTCCCGGCGTCATCGACGCGACGATCGTCCGCCGACGTCCCGCGCCCGGCGTCGATATCGCCACGACCTACGAGGCGCAGGCCCGGTTCGAGAACGTCCGCGTCGACGGGTTCTACAACGACGCCGCGCTGACGGACGGCGTCGCCGCCGTGACGCTTGATTCCGACGGCATGGTCATCTCCGGCGCGGGATCGCTCGGCGGCGCGCCGATCGACATCGAATGGCGCCAGAGGTTCGTCGGCGACGGCGATACGACCGTCGTCGAATTGTCCGGCGTCCTCGATTCCGCCGCCGGCGACCTGCTCGGCGTGCCGACGCGCCAGTTCGTCAACGGCGAAGCGCCGTTCGCCATCGAAGCGCGCGGCGACTTGTCGAGCGTGCGGGCGGTCGACGCGCGCGTCGACTTCACCGAAACGCAGCTCGCCGTCGCCCCGTTCGACTGGCGCAAGCCCGCCGGGGAGACGGCGCGCGCCCATCTGACGTTCGGCCCCCGCGCCACGGCGGACGCCGACGGCGCCGTCGGCGAAGGAAGCCGCCGCGTCGCGATCCGCGTCGAAGGACCAAGGATCGACGTTGACGGCGGCGCCGACTTGCTCGCTGACGGATCGATCGCCCGCGCCGCTTTCGACGCGTTCCGGCTCGACGGCGCCGTGGACGCGCGCCTCAGCGCTGAACGGAAAGGCGACGGGCTTTTCGTGGCGATGACCGGCCCTCGCCTCGACGTCGGGCCCGCGCTCGAAGCCGTCGTCGCCAACTCCGACGGCGACAATCGCGACTGGGCGTCATTGCTCGTCGGCGTCGAGTTCGCGGCGCGGGTCGACGACGTGGCGCTGCGCGGCGACGTGGCGCTGCATGACGCGGCGCTCGATTTCCGTCACGGGCCGGACCGATTGCAGAGCCTATCGTTCGTCGCCCTCGATGAGGACGGCGCGCGGATGTCGCTCGAGTTCGTCCCCGGCGAGGGCGACGCGGAGAGCCGCGGCGTCGAGGCGCGCGTCGGCGACATCGGCGCGCTTCTGGAAGGCGTCTACGGCATAGGCTCGGTCGTCGGCGGCGAAGGCGTCGTCTCTTTCGACTTCGCCACGGCCGCCGGCGACGGCGAGGCGCCGCCCCTGCCGCCCCACGGCGTTCTCGAGGCCCGCGACCTGCGGGTGGTCGACGCGCCGCTCCTGGCGCGGATCTTCGCCGCCGGCTCCCTCGACGGCCTCGACGATCTTCTGCGGGGAGACGGCATCGAGATTTCCCAGGCGTTCGCCGACTTTTCGATCGAGAACGGCGCGGTGCGCGTGCGCGACGCCCGCGCCGCGGGCCCCTCCGTAGGGCTGACGGCGGAAGGGTCGTTCGACCTTGGCGAAACGGCCGGCCTCTCCCTCGCGGGCGCCGTGGCGCCGGTCTACCAGATCAACTCGTTTCTCGGAAAAACGCCGCTCATCGGCGATCTGTTCGTCAACAGACGGGGCGAGGGCGTCTTCGCGCTCGCCTATAAGCTATCGGGCTCGGCGAACGCGCCGCGCGTCTTCGTCAATCCCTTGTCGGCGCTCGCCCCGGGCGTCGCGCGCCGCGCCTTCGAGCCGATCCCTTCCGACAAGAACGCGCCGCCGACGGACGAACCTGATACGGACTAAGGCGCCGGGCGGTCGGCCTGGATCGGGCGAAGACCGTCTCGGGCGCTCAAACCCTAGAATCCAGAGCGTCCGACTGATTCAATCAGTAGACGGGATGTTCTAGACGACGTTGACGGTCGCATGCTTCTTCTTGCCGACGGAGAGCTTGATCGCGCCGTCGACCGCGTCGGCGAGGGTGAGGGGGCGTTCGTCGGCGAGCGGCTCGTCATTCACCTTGAGGGCGCCCGCCTTCAGATGGCGCCGGCCCTCGCCCTTCGATGCGATAAGCCCCGTCGCCAGGAACGGCTCGAGCAACGGCGCGCCCGCCTCGAGCGCTGCGGCGGCGACGTCGACCGCCGGCAACGCCGCGCCAAGCGCGCCCTCCTCGAACGTCTTGCGCGCGGTCTCGGCGGCGGCCTTCGCGGCGTCGCGCCCGTGGAGCATCGCCGTCGCCTCGTCCGCAAGCGTCTTTTTCGCGTCGTTGATCTCCGCGCCCTGAAGGCCTGCGAGGCGGTCGACCTCGGTCATCGGCAGTTCCGTGAAGAGCGCCAACAGGCGCCCGACGTCGGCGTCTTCGACATTGCGCCAGTATTGCCAGTAGTCGTAGGCGCTCAAAAGGTCGGCGTTGAGCCACACCGCGCCGTCCTCGGTTTTGCCCATTTTCTTGCCCGAAGCCGTCGTCAGAAGCGGCGTCGTCAGACCGAAGACTTCGCGTTCGGACTTGCGCCGGCAAAGCTCGACGCCGTTGACGATGTTGCCCCACTGGTCCGAGCCGCCCATCTGCAGCGCGCAATCGTAGCGCCGATTGAGTTCGTAGAAGTCGTAGGCCTGCATCAGCATGTAGTTGAACTCGAGGAACGTCATCGGGCTCTCGCGCTCAAGGCGCAGCTTGACGCTGTCAAATGTCAGCATACGATTGATCGTGAAGGCCGTCCCAAAGTCCCTCAGGAAGGCGACGTAGCCGAGCTCCGACAGCCACTCGTCATTGTCGACCAGGATCGCGTCCGTCGCCCGGTCGCCGAAGTCGAGAAACCTGTCGAAGACGCCGCGGATCGTTGCGACGTTGTCGGCGATCGCGCGGTCGTCGAGCAGTCTGCGCTGTTGGTCCTTGCCCGTTGGATCGCCGACCTTCGTCGTGCCGCCGCCCATGAGGACGATCGGCCAGAGGCCGGTCTAATGCAGCCAGCGGAGCATAATGATTTGCACCAGGCTGCCCACGTGGAGCGACGGCGCCGTCGCGTCGAAGCCGATATAGCCGGCGATCGTCCCTGCGGCGGCGCGCGCGTCGAGCCCCTCTTCATTCGTCAGTTGGTGGACGAAACCGCGCTCACGCATCGTGCGCAGGAATTCGGATTTCAAATCGGACATCGGCGGCTCGAAATCTCTTTGCGGCGGCGTTGATGGGGAAGGTTTGACGCAATTGGCGCGCGATGAAAATCCGCTCTTTGCGCAGGCGCCGCTAACCCCGTCTTCACCGCGGCGCGGCGAAGTGGGCCCTCGACGAACCAGAGACGGCGGGCGGGGCCCGCCCGGAGCGCAGCATGGCCCTTTTGACGGCGATCGGCTTGATGAGCGACCCCTCGTTTGACGGCGTCAGCGCTGCGGTCGTGCGCACCGACGGCGAGGCCGCGGTTGAAGTCGGCCCGTCGCGCCGCCGCGCCTATGACCGGGCGGCCAAGGTCATGTGCCGCCGCGCTGCCAAGGCCGCGCTCGAAGGCCGGGATGCGGCGAAAGACGTGGTCGACGCCGAAAACGCCGTCACTCGCGCCCACGCCGCCGCCGCGGTCGAGCTCCTCGACAAGGCGGGTCTGAGCGCGGGCGAGGTCGACGTCGTCGGCCTCCATGGCCACACCATTCTCCATCGGTCGGCGGCGCGTTCGATAGACGGCCGGGGGCGCACCTGGCAGATCGGCGACGCCGGCGCCCTGTCCGACGCCGGCGGCGCGCCGGTGGTCTCGAACTTCCGCGCCGCCGACGTCGCCCTTGGCGGCGAGGGCGCGCCTTTGGCGTCGGTCTACCATGCGGCCCGCGCGCGGGCGTACGCCGCAGCCAGCGGCGCGCCGGGGCCCGTCGCGGTCCTCGATCTTGGCGAGGTCGCCACTGTCACCTACGCCGGGCGCAGCGCGCGCAACATCGACCTCGTCGCGTTCGACTGCGGCCCGGCGGGCGGGCTCCTCGACGCCTGGATGACGGAAAAGGCCGGCGAGCCGATGGACCGGGACGGGGCCGCCGCCCGCGCCGGCCGCGTGCGCCGCGACGTCCTTCGCGCGCTTCTCGCCCACGATTTTCTGCGCCGCCCGCCGCCGAAGCGCCTCGACCGCTACGACTTCACGCTCGACGCGGTGGGCGACCTTTCTTTGTTCGACGGCGCGGCGACCCTGACGGCGTTCGCCGCCGCTTGCGCGCGCGTCAGCCTGGAGCACATGCCCGAGCCGCCGGCGTTATGGATCGTCGTCGGACCCGCACGGCGCAATCCGGCGCTCATGGAGGCGTTGCGCAAGGCCGTCGACGCGCCCGTGCGCCTCGCCGAGGACGCCGGCTGGCGCGGCGACGACGCGGACGCGGAGAGCGTCGCCTATCTCGCCGTGCGCTCGTTGAGGAAGTTGCCGCTCAGCTATCCGAAAACCACCGGCGCGCCGCGACCCGTGGCGGGCGGGGAGCTTGTCGGCGCGCGCGACGCCGAAGCGGTGCTGGCGCGCGGGGCCTGATCGACGCCGACGGGCTCGACAAGCGCGGACCGATCGCCGATTGCAGCGGGCGTCAGCGGCTGGGAGCGCTTTTTTTATGCGACATCACGTCATCGGCGCGACGGCGCTCGCCGTCGTTTCTTCGGGCGCGGCGGGCGAACCCTTCTCGTTCGTCGTCATCGGCGACACGCCGTATGCGGAGGAGGACGAGGCGATGCTCGCCGAGGCCGTGCCGGCGATCAAGAGCGTCGACTATCCGTTCATCGTCCATATCGGCGATTACAAAGGCGGCCGGGGCCGGTGCGACGCGGCGGCCGACGCGCGTTTCGCCGCGCTCCTCGCCGACCTCGCGCCGACGCCGGTCTTCTATACGCCGGGCGACAATGAGTGGACGGACTGCGACCGTCACTCAAACCCGGAGACCGGCGAGCGCTACTCCGCCCTCGCGCGGCTCGCCCTTATACGGACGACGTTCTTCGCCGAGCCTGTCCCCGCGCCCGACGATCTGGCCTATGTCCGTCAGGACGGCCAGCCGGAGAACGCCGCCTGGTCTTATGCAGGCGTCCAATTCGCGACGCTCCATGTCGTCGGCACGAACAACGGACGCGACTGGGTGACGGGCGACGACGCCTCTGAGGCGGCGGCGGCCACGGACGACCGCGACGCGGCGAACCTCGCCTGGCTCGAGCGCGCCTTCGCCCGCGCCGAAGAGAACGCCGCAAGCGCCGTCGTCGTCGCCATGCAGGCGGACATCACGGACGTGAAAGGCAAAACCGTCGGCGAAGCCTGCACGGACGCGGCGCCGGACGCCAAAGGAACGTGCGACGGCTTCGCGGCGTTGCGCCAGGCGCTCGCCGCGCGGGCGGGAGCGTTCGGTGGCCACGTGCTCCTCATCCATGGCGACACCGCGCCCTTCACTCTGAACAAGACGTTTCCAATTGAAGCGCCTGCGAACCTTTGGCGCCTCAACGCCGCCGGCGACGCCGGCGTCGGCGCCACGGGCTTCCGCTACGGCGTCCGCGACGTCACGCTCGTGACGATCGATCCGAACGCGGAGACGCCGTTCGCTGCGAAAGGCCTGACCACGGATAAAAAGCCGACGAAGAAGTGAAGCTGAAGTTCAGCGCCGCATTGCAATGACGATCGCTGTCAGGATCATGCCGACGCTCCCAAGGTTGCAAACCGCGGCGAAACCGAACTTCAACGTCGTCGCGAACTGCTGCGTTAGCGCCGGAACGCCTTGGGGCGGCAGGACGCCGCTCGCAAAGGCCGCGAGGAAGATCCCCTCGACGATTTCCGTCAGCATGTAGAACGCCGGCAACCAGAGGGTCCAGGCGAGCCGTCCGCGGAGCGCTTTGACGCCGAGCCCGATAGCAGACCAGAAGACGGCGGCGTTGAGGCTGGCGAAAAAGAAGTCGTAGCCCTGCCAGCGCAGCCAGTCGGCGCGGGCGGGCCCGAGCCGCTCCACTGACCGGGCGGGCTCGACCGCCTGCAGGCCGGGCAGCATCTCCGGCAGCGTCCCGCCGGCGGCTTCGAGCGCGCGCGTCCACGGGCTGTCGAGCGCAAACACCCAGTAGGAAAAACCGGCGAGCAGGACGAGCGCGATCGCGAGACGGGCCCAGTTGGCCCGATCGACGAGATAGGCCGCGAGGCCCCGCCGCGCGTCGTCCTCCGCCATCCCGAAACGCTCCCCTGTTCGCCGGACGACGTCCGGACGCGGCTTAGAACAAAAAGCGCTCCTTGAAGCCAAGGCCGCGCGCGCCGCCGAACGTCGCGACGCCGTCGGATTTCTTGATCGTGAACGCAGCGCGTTCGTAAGCGTTGTAGCTGGGGCTTTCGATGGCGTCGACTGCGAGGTAGCGCGCCTCGGCCTCCTCGCGTCCGACCGTCAGTTCGATGTGGCCGTGGTCCTGGCCCGACAGAAAGCGGATCGCCTTGTTTTCGCGGTTCGTCAGAAGCGCGTACTCCGCGCCCTTGCCGCCGAGGAATTCCTCGCGGAACGGCGAGGGCGAGGTGACCGACGAAACGCCAAGCTCGACCCCCACCGGCGCGCCGTCGCGCCGCGCGAGGTCGTTCGCCCACCAGGTGGGGGTGTCGCCGGTGAGAACGATGACGCCCTCGGCCGCCGTGTCCTGAAGTTTCCGGTACAGACGGTCGCGAGCCGCCGGATAACCGTCCCAGGCGTCGAGGTTCTGGGGCAGGCCGAGTTTGGAGAACTCGATGAAGGCGCGCACCTCGTCCCACTGTTTTTCAAGCTCGACGATCTGCTCCTCGGTGACATGGGGCGAGAGGTCGGGCGCGATGACCTCGGCCATGATCACCAGATTGGCGATGAGCCGCCAGGGCTGGCCCGCCGCGCTCGCCTCGCGGAAAGAGCGGTCAAGATAGTCTAGCTGCGCCGCGCCCAGCATCTCGCGCGCCTGGTCCCAAAGAACGACGTCGCGGAAATTGGCGATGTCCTCCGGCGTCTTCAGGTTCGGGACGATGTCGCTGTATTCGAATTGCCGCGAGCGCGCCATGAGGCGCGTCTCGATCGCGGTCATCGTCAGAAGGTCGCCGAAGGCGTATTTACGGAACAGAGCTTCGCGCGGCCGCCCTTCGATGGGTTCGCGCACGGGCATCCATTCGTAGTAGGCCTGAAGCGCCGCGCGCCGACGCGCGTCCCAGTCGCCTTCCGTCGCCGGATCGTGGTTCTGAGCGCCGTCGGTCCACGAATTGTTCGCCGTCTCGTGGTCGTCCCAGATCGAGATCAGCGGATGGCGCGCGTGCATCGCCCGGCTCGACGGATCGGACTTGTATTGCGCGTGGCGCAGGCGGTAGTCCTCAAGCGTCAGGATCTCGCGCGCCGGCTCGTGGGCCCTGCCCAGACGCGCGCCGGCCTCGCCGCCGTAGCCGTCGCCGCCATACTCGTAGAGATAATCCCCGAGGTGAACGACGGCGTTCAGATCGTCCGTGCGCGCAATCTGGTCGTAGACGTTGAAGTAGCCGAAGGGATAGTTCGAGCACGATACGACCGCGAAGCGCGCCTGGTCGACGCCGCCCTCGGGCAAGGTCCGCGTGCGGCCGACGGGCGAACGCGCGCCAAGGGCGTCGAAGCGGTAGTAATAGGTCGCGCCGGGATCGAGCCCCTCGGCGACGTGTTTGACGGTATACCCGCGCGCGGCGTTTGTCGTCAGCCGTGCGACGAGCTTCGCGTCGGCGAGGTCCGGGCGCGCGCCAACGAAGCAGGCGACGTCGATGTCGTCCGCGCCGACGGGACGGGAGACGGCGGCGAGGCTGAGCGCCGTCCACAGGACGACGGAGCGCGCCGCCGGGTCGCCGCTCGCGACGCCGTAGGCGAAGACCGCGTCGGCGTCGTCGACGCTCGCCGAGAAGGGCGTCCGCGTCGGCTTTGAAGCGCAGGCCGCCGCCCCGCCGAGAAACGCGGTCTGTAGCGCCGCGCGCCGCGATATCGTCATGGTTGATCCCCTTCTCGCCGCGGCGCCGCTTCACGCCGCGCGCCCTTTCGCACTCGTGCGCAAAATCGTCTAAACTTACGACAGTTTCTTGCAATCGCGGCGTTTTTTCGCGACCGGCTGGATGCAGCGGCCATGGAACGCGCCGCCCTTCCACTCCGGCGGCCATCTGTCGGGGACGACCGAGAGCGGCGCGAGAAAAACGACGAAACCAACGGCGTTGATCCGCCGCAAGGCGATCGTGGAGCGCTACGAGCCTCGAAAACCGTCAGACGGCGTTGCGTGAGCGCTATCGCGACCCTTCCCGCGGCGAACGGCCCTTCGCCTATCGCGGTCCGGGGCCCTGACCGGCGCTCGTCGTCTCGGGTCCGGATAGCGGTCGCCCGCGCCGATCTCCTCAAGCGCTGGATGAACGATGACGCCGGGGATCCTGGCGGCGAACACGCGCAGGCGCGAGGCTGTCTCCCAGGACCGTCGCACGTCGCGCCTGAACGTCGGCGCGTCGAGCGTCTTGCCGATCCACCCCGCCTCCGTGTGGACGGCATCGCTCAGGACGAGATGTGTTTCGCCGCGCCGTCCCCCGGGCCGGCGTCGATCGGAACGCCCGTCGGCGAGTCGCTTACGCCCCGGACATGGTCGAAATGCAGGTGGGTGACGAAGACGCCGCGCGCCGGAGCGAGTCCTGATGCGTCCACCCAGGGTTTCGCGGACGTCAGATATAGCACGTTAGCGGATTGTCCGTACAGTGAGCGCGTTTGATGGAATTCGTATTGACGCTCGGGGTAGTCAGGAAAGCCAGCGTCGATCAAATGGAGCCCAAGCGCCGGGTGGACGACGGCGTAGATGAAGACCGATGCGTCGAAAGGTTCGGACTTGATCTTGAAGTCGCCGTCGATCGCGTCGGCGCCGTCCACATAGCGCCGCGGAAAGCGCCATTCCGCCATTTTTATCTTCTCGAAGGCGATCTCGCTGGGCTCCGCCGGCGCCGCAAGGGCTTGCGCCTAGCTTGAAGGGCGCGCCGATGGGCGACGGCGTCGTCGGATGGTTCGACAGCGGCGCGGCGCGCGCGGCGAGCGCTATCAATGTGAGTGAAACGCCAACGAGTTTCATCGATCCGCTCCCTAGCCCGCGCGCCGCGCCGCCGGCGCGCTTGCGGGGGCTTGCGGCGGGTCGTAAGGAGCGGCGATGACGGACGTATTGTCGATCGCGATTTGCCAAATTGCGCCCATCGTCGGCGACGTCGACGGCAACGTCGCGCGTATCTTGACGGCGCGTGAGGAGGCGTCGGCGCTTGGCGCGGATCTCGCCGTTTTCTGCGAGCTCGTCGTCTCCGGCTACCCGCCGGAGGATCTGGTCCGTAAGCCCGCCTATCAGCGCGCCTGCCGCGCCGGGGTCGAGCGGCTCGCCAAAGCGACGGCGGACAGCGGGCCGGCGATGGTCGTCGGCGCGCCCTGGCGCGACGGCGAGCCGCTCTACAACGCCGCTTTTTTGTTGGCGGGCGGAGAGGTCTTGGCGACGCGCTACAAACATCGCCTGCCGAACTACGGCGTCTTCGACGAACCGCGACGGTTCGCCCCGGGCCCCGCGACGTCGGCGCCTGTTGAGTTCGAGGGCGCGAAAATCGGCCTTATGACCTGCGAGGATATGTGGCTCGACGGCGTCGGCGAGGCGCTCGCGGAAGCGGGCGCGGATTTTCTGGTCGTGCCTCACGGCTCGCCCTATCGCGACACGGCGCTCGCCGAGCGGTCGGCGGCGGCCGCCTTGCGCGCCCGGTCGACGGGCTTGCCGATCCTGTTCGTGAACCAGTTGGCGGGCCAGGACGAGGTGATCTTCGATGGCGCATCGTTCGTCACGGACGCCGACGGCGCGGTTCGGTTCCGAGCGCCGCAGTTCGAGCGCGCCGTCGCCCTGACCCGGTGGGCGCGTGACGGCGCGGCGTGGCGCTGCGTCGACGGACCGGACGCGGCGTGGCCGGATCGTCTTGAGGGGATCTACCGCGCGGCTGTTCTCGGCGTTCGCGATTACGTTGAGAAGAACGGCTTCCCCGGCGTCGTCATCGGCCTTTCCGGCGGCGTTGATTCCGCCCTGACGGCCGCGATCGCCGTCGACGCGTTGGGCGCGGACAAAGTCCGCTGCGTAATGATGCCGTCGCGCTATACCGCGCCGGAGAGCCTGGAGGACGCGGCGGCCTGCGCCGAGGCGCTCGGCGTCGCCTACGAGACTGTCCCGATCGAGCCCGCTGTCGAAGCCTTCGACGAGATGCTGGCGCCGGCGTTCGCCGGCCGGCCGGCGGACGTGACGGAGGAGAACCTCCAGTCGAGGATCCGCGGCGTGATCCTCATGGCCCTCTCCAACAAATTCGGGCTCCTGGTGCTGACCACCGGCAACAAGTCCGAAATGGCGGTGGGGTATGCGACGCTCTACGGAGACATGAACGGCGGATTCAATCCGCTGAAGGATATCTACAAAACCGACGTCTACGACCTTTGCCGCTGGCGCAACGAGGCCGCCCGCCGCCGCGCCGCCGGCCCCGAAGACGACGTCATTCCAGCACGGATTATTGACAAAGCGCCGTCGGCGGAGTTGCGCGAAGGCCAGACGGACCAGGACAGCCTGCCGCCCTATGACGCGCTTGACGGGATCCTGCGCCGCCTCGTCGAGGAGGAGATGGCCGTGCGCGACGTCGTCGCCGACGGGTTCGACGAGGCGACGGTGCGCCGGGTGGAGCGGCTCGTCTACCTCGCGGAGTACAAGCGCCGCCAGGCGCCGCCGGGCCCGAAGATCACCATGGTCAATTTCGGCCGCGACCGGCGCTACCCGATCACCAATGGCTGGCTCGACCGCGATTAGCGCGCGGGTGGACGGCCCGCCCGGCGTCGCCGTATGACTCGGCGAGGGACCGCCGGGGCGTCTGACGGAGCGTTCGCAATCGACATGAGACCGATCTTCGCCGCCCTCGCGGCCGCAACGGCGTTCATATGCCCGTCGACCGACGCCATCGCGCAAAGAGCTGAGCCTACGGACGAAATCGTCGTCGTCGGAGAGCGCGCCGGCCCGCGCTTCTGGCGCGTAAAGGACGAGGACTCGGAGGTCTTCGTCCTCGTCTCCGTCGACTACGTGCCTGAGGATTTCGATTGGAGCGAGCGGCAGACGGCGTTCGTGCTCGAAGAAGCGGACCTCCTGATCGCACCGCCCCGGACGAAGGCGGGCGCCGGCGATCGGGCCCGGTTCCTCCTGACGGCCGTCAACACGCTTATCTTCAACCGCGGGCGGATCGTCATGCCGAAGGGGACGACCCTCGGCGACAAGATCGGCGAGGGCCTCGCCGCGCAGTATGACGCGGCCTACGCGACGGCGAAGGCGCGCGGCGCGGCTCGTAAAGACCGTCGCAAGGCCGCCCGGAAGCTCGACGAGCCCCCCGCGCTTGAAGAGTTCGAAGATCCCAATGAGAAAGCGATCGCCGAACAGCTCGCCAAAATCGACGACAGCCGTCTGCACCCGGTCTTTCAGGGCGGGCGCCTGATCGAGGCTGCGATCGACGGCGCGGGCCTCGCCTATTTCAGCGACGAAGTCTCCGATCGGATAGAAAAACTCGCGCGCAAGGCCGACGTCGAGATCCAGCCCATCGCCGCGTTCGACATCCAGTTCAGCGATGTCACGAACTTTCTGAAGTCTGTGCGGAATTTCAGCGAGGAGACGAACGTCGCCTGCGTCGCCGCGGCGATCGACTTCGCTGAAAACGACCTTGAGCGCGCCCACAACCTCGCGCGCGCCTGGGCGCGCGGCGACGCGGCCTACCTGCGCCGCGTCGCCCGCCCGCCGGAGATCGATCCGTGCGGCCTCGCGCTCAGCCGCGAGATCGGCGGGCTCGCAACTTTCGGCGGCGCCACCGTTGAGAGCGTCGACCCTGTCGGCGCCTGGCTCGTCGCCATCGAAGACGCGCTGGAGACCCCCGGCGTGCGCCTCGCCGTCGTGCCCCTGGACACGTGGCTCGGCCCCGACGTTGGCGTGAAGGACCGCCTCGCGACCCGTGGCGCGACAGTGATCGAGCCGTAGGAGCGGACGTCGGGGGCGCCGAAATCCTTGTAATGAGTTTCGTCGATCGGCGGGCCTGAACCCCTCCGGGGCGGGAAGGTGCGACGTTGTCGCCGCACGTCGGATTTGAAACGTCCGCAGCGAAATGACAAAACCAGCGTGCTGGCCTTGGGGAGGGGCGTTGGCCGATGGCGCGGAGTTTTTGCGCCATGCGCGAGAGCTTGTTGAGTGGCGGAGCGAAAGCGTCGCTCTCGTTCGCGCACGCATCCTTCGAAAAAACTGATGAGGAGAGACATCATGTTGAAGCGTGCGACTGTTTGCGTGTGGCTCGTCGGAGCGTTGGGGCTCGCCGCTTGTATGGGCGACGACGACGTCGACGTGACGACGGAGACCGCGCCGGGGAACGTGTGCGAAAATCCGACGTTTGCGTGTGACGAAGGTTACCTTTGCAAGGACTTCGAAGAAGACGGTCGTCAGGCCAGCTTCACCTGCCAATCGAACCGCACAGTCTCAACCGATCCAAAATGCTACGCGACGCGCACGCCGTTCGACGGCGAAAAGAACGATCTCACTACGGACGACACCAATGCGCTTCTCGGCAACTCTTTGAAGTGCGAATACTTCTACTGAGTATTGGTTAGCGGTCCGAAACCATAGGACGCAATGCGCCGGTCGCCGGTCGCCGGTCGCCGGTCGTTCGGCGCATTGCGGAGTTTGTTTCCGGCGATCCGCGCCTCCGATCGGTGGGTGTCGCTTCGCTCGAACCCGGTTTTTCTTCGTTTGGCGCGCTCGTTCTCCGGCTTGTGCGGACGCAGCGTCGTCGAGCGCCGCCGACGCCGGTCTGGCGCCGGCGGAAGCGAACGGGTTATTCCTTGCGTCGACGCTTCTTTGGAACGTGACGATGCTCCTGCGGAAGATTTCCAAACATCTAGCCGCCCAGAACTGGCTTGCGGTGGCGCTTGATTTCTTCATCGTCATCATCGGCGTGTTTATCGGCCTGCAGCTTTCCAACTGGAACGAAGCGCGCGCGAACCGGGCGAGCGAGGCGCGTTACCTGCGCGAATTGTCAGCCGACCTCAGCGCTGACCTTAAGGAGATCCGCGCAGGGTTTCGGTCGACCGAGTTACGGCTCGCCATCAGCGCGAAAATTCTGCAGCAGGCCCAGCCCGCTTACGCGGTGCCAGTGGGCGCCCAAGGCGCGTCCGCTGACCTCGACCTGCCCGAGCGCTTTGAGAACCGGGCGCTCGCGGCGCTGGTTTCGACGTCGTTCGTCACCGGACAGGACCACACCTTCGACGAACTGGTTCAAAGCGGCAATCTCGGGGTTCTGAGCGACCGGCGGCTTTCGAAACGGCTTAGCGAATACTACACGGCCCTCGACAGCAATCGCATCGGGGACGAGGTGATCCGTGAGCAGCTTTTCCGGGCGATCGAATATCTCGCTGCGGAAGGGCTCGGTTTTGGCGAGCTCACGACCGTCGAGGACTTGACGACGCGGGCGCGAAACGATCCGCAATTTCTTGGACAAGTTAAGGCGATAAACTACTTCAGCCTGTGGCAGCGCCAGCGGACCACCGAGCTTGAGGAGAAGGCTTCGACCACGTTGGCGAGCGTCGAGAACGCCTTGCGCTGACCATCGCTGGCGTGAGACGCGCGTCTCGCGTTAGTGTATACGGAGCAAGGGGCGATAAACGAGCGACGCAGTCCGTTATGGGATAAGCGCTAGTTTGCCGACGAAGTCCTTTTTCAGGAAGCGCGCCTGGGCGTCGCGGATGTTCTTTAGAGCGAAGGTCTGTTCGACGTGCGGCGCGAGTTGGCCGTCGCGCAAATAGGCGACGAGGTTTTCGAAAATGACGTCGTCCTGGAACGCGCAGCCGAAAAACGTCAGATCGTTGAGATAGAGCGTTCTGAGGTCGAAATTGACCGCAGGGCCGGCGATCGCGCCCGCCGTGACGTAGCGGCCGCCCCGCGCAAGAAGCTCTGGCAGGCGCTCGAACGTTGGCCTGCCGACGAGATCGACGACGACGTCGACGCTCTGGCGGCCCAGCGCCTCAAGCGGGGCGGCGTCGCGCGGGATCACCGTGCTCGCCCCGAGATCGCCGACCGCGCGGGACTTCGCCGGCGACGCGACGGCGACCACGTCGGCGCCGCGCAGGAGGGCGAGCTGCACCGCCGCCGAGCCGCCGCCGCCGGAGGCGCCCGTCACGAGAACGCGCTCGCCGGCCGAGACGCCGGTCCGGTGCAGCATGCCTTCGGCCGTGCTGAAGGCGCAGGGGATTGCGCCGAGGGAGGCGTCGTCAAGGTCGGATTCTATTGCGAAAACGTCCGCTGACGGCGCGGCGACGTAGTCGGCGAACCCGCCGTCGCACTCCGAGCCGAACGTCCAACACCGAAACGGCGCGAAGTCCACAGGCGCGCGCATCATCGTCCTTACTAAGACGCGCTCGCCGATCCGCGCTTCAAGGGCGGCTTCGCCGGCGGCGACGATCTCGCCATAGCAGTCCGCCCCCTGAATGCGCGGGAACGTCAGGGGCGCGCCTGACCAGCTCGCATCATCGGAGACGTCGTCGCCATAACCCTCGGCGCCGACGGCCGTCGCACCGGCGACTTTTTTCGAGTACCAGCCAACGCGCGTGTTGACGACGGTGTTGTTGACGCTGGTGGCGCGCACTCGGATCAGAACCTCGCCGGCCCTTGGGGCCGGCGTCGGAAGGTCGTCGCGATAGAGAAGGCGGTCGAGCCCGCCATGGCCTGTAAGCTGAACGCCGCTCATCCGCTGGGGAATATTCGTCATGGGATCATCCTTTGCGCCGCCTTGCGCGCGGCGTCGACGGCGGGTTTCGCGCCGAGCGACGCGGCGAGCGACGTGGCCCCCTCGATGAGCAGCAGCAGCTCGTCAGCGAACGCATCGGCGTTCGCGCACGGCGGACTGAAGCGCCTCGCGACGGCGCGAAGCCCCTTTCGGTAGGCAGCGACGCACTCGTCGATCGGCCCGCTTTTGAATTCTCCGTAGGCGCGCAAAAAGAGACAGCCGTTGGGCGGCGCGGCGCGCAGCCACGCCTCGAGACGGTCAAAGAGCGCCTCAAGGCCGCCGGGTTCGTCGACCGCGTCGGCGAGGCTCGTCAGGAACCGCCCGTTGCGCGCAGTCAGAACGCCGACGGCCAACGCCTCCTTAGACGGAAAGTGAGCGTAGAGCGTCCGCGGCGAAACGCCCGCCTCCCGGATCACGTTGTCGATTGGAACGGCGTGGAATCCGCGCCGGGCGAACAGAACCTCGCCTGCGCGAAGGATGTCGTCGCGCTTGGTCATCGCACGTGTTGTATAACGATCGTTATACACGTCAAGCGTCGAGTGGGGCGGTCCCGTAGCGCGACGGACGCCAGGCGATCCTGTGTCGTTTGGAAAGGACGCGGCGACAGGAGAGGCTAACGCCGCCGCCCGCGGCGAGGCCTGCGACGCCCGGCGGCACGACATAGTCGCTGGCGTGAAAGCCGAAAAACCATGCGCCGGGCCGCGCCGGGGCGTCGTCGCATCTGTTGATCTTTCTACGAACCCTTTCGTTCAGCAGAGCGCGATTGGCGCGCCGCGTCCCGTCCAGCGCTTTCTTGCGGGCCTCGCAACGGGCCTCGCCCGCTCAAAAAAGGCGGCGGGCCGCCCGCTCGTCGACCGGGGCGCTCAGGAACGCGCGTAAACCCGGCCGGTTTGACGGGGCGCGCGCCAGGGCCTAACCGGATCAGCCGTTCTCCAGCCGTCAAGAAGCCCCATGACCGTCACCGTCCGTTTCGCGCCGTCGCCCACCGGCAAGCTCCATGTGGGCAACGTGCGCGCCGCGTTGTGGAACTGGCTCTTCGCCCGACGCGAGGGCGGGCGCTACATCCTGCGTATCGACGACACCGACGAGGAGCGCTCCACCGCCGCCTATGAGGACTTGATCAAGACGGACCTTAAGTGGCTCGGGCTCGATTGGGACGAGATCTTCCGCCAGTCGACGCGGTTCGGCGAGTACGACGCGATCGCCGACGCCCTGCGCGCCGAGGGGCTTCTTTACCCGTGCTACGAGACGCCTGAAGAGCTTGAGCGCAAGCGCCGGCTTCAGCGGGCGCGGGGCGCGCCGCCGGTCTATGACCGCGCAGCGCTTGATTTGTCCGCCGACGACCGGAAGGCGCTGCAGAATGACGGCCGCAAACCTCACTGGCGGTTCAAGCTCTCGCAGAAACCCGTCGAATGGACCGATCTGATCCGGGGGGAGACGAGCGTCGACACGGCGAACGTCTCCGACCCGGTCCTGATCCGCGAAGACGGGATGTATCTCTACACCCTGCCGAGCTGCGTCGACGACGTCGACCATGGCGTCACCCATGTCGTGCGTGGCGAGGACCACGTCACCAACAGCGCCGTCCAGATCGAATTGTTCAGCGTGATCATACGCCTGCGGAGCAAAGGCGCGCTCCCGCAGTTCGCGCACCATTCCCTCCTTGTCGGGGCTGACGGCGAGGGGCTTTCCAAGCGTCTCGGCTCGCTGTCGATCGAGGCGATGCGCGAGGGCGGGCTCGAGCCGGAAGCGATCACGAGCCTCATCGCCCGTCTTGGGACGGCCGAACCCGTCGTGCCCGAGCGCGACCTTATGGCGCTCGCGCGATCCTTCGACTTCGCGAAGGCGGGGCGCGCGCCGGCGCGGTTCGACGATGGCGAACTCGCCGCGCTCAACGCCAAGATCCTGCACGAAACGCCGTATGCGGCGGTTCAAGAACGGCTCGACGCGATGGACGTCGGCGAGACGCTTTGGACGGCCGTGCGCGGCAATCTCGAAGTCCTTCAGGACGCAGCGCGTTGGCGCGACGTCGTGCGCGGCGAGATCGACCCCGAGATCGAGCCCGGCGGCGTGCCGGAGACCGCGGCGGATCTCGTGCCCGACGATCCCCTGACGGAGGAAAGCTGGGGCGCATTCGTCGAGCGCGTAAAAGAAGCGACGGGGGCGAAGGGCAAAAAGCTCTTCATGCCGTTGCGCAAGGCGCTCACCGGCGCCGACCGCGGCCCCGAAATGGCGGCGCTCTTTCCTCTGCTCGGCGCTGAAAAAGCCCGCGCCCGCCTGCGCTGCGAGCGGGCCTAAACCACGCTTTCAAGCATGCGGCGTTCCGCGGACGGAAATATCTGGCCCACCGTCTCGACGAAGACGAGATCCGAGGCGAGCGCGGCGTCGGCGAAGCCGCGCGCCACGATGTGGTCGAACAATTCCCGCAAGGGCGACCAGAAGCCGTCGAGATCGAGGACGATAATCGGCTTCGCATGGAGTTTGAGCCGCGCCCAGGAAAGGCATTCGATCAGCTCTTCGAGCGTGCCGATGCCGCCGGGCAGGGTAAGGACCGCGTCGGCGGCCTCGAACATGCGCATCTTGCGCTCGTGCATGGTGGAGACGATGTCATGCTTGACGCCGTCGAGGACGCCTTCGACGTCGACGAGGAATTCCGGAATGACGCCGTAGACGTCGCCGCCGGCGTCGCGCGCGGCGCGCGCCGTCGCGCCCATGAGGCCGAGCTCGCCGCCGCCATAAACGAGTCGCCAGCCGCGGGCGGCCGCCTCGCGTCCCACGGCGGTGGCGGCCTCGACGAACTTCGGATCGTCGCCCGGCTTCGAGCCGCAGTAAACGAGTAATGATTTCATGGGGTTATCCTCCATGAGCGGCGACCGGCGTTGTTCGCGGCCGCGCCAGTTGATAGGGTCCGCGCGAAACGTCAATCGGCGCGCGAGCGCCAGTCAGGCGGAGGCGGAAGGGACGTAGATGCGCGTTATTATCATCGTGTTGCTGCTGATCGCGCTCGGCTTCATCGGCTGGCGCCTCGCCGAGCGTTACGGGCTGATCGAGCCGCCGGGCGAGCCGGAGACGGCCGAGGCCCCGTCCGAGGAAGCGCCGCTGGCGGACGAACCTGACGAGCCGGCCTCGGCGCGTCTGCCGAGTTTCGACATCGTCCGCGTCGACCGCAGTGGGGCCGCCGTGATCGCCGGCCGCGCGGCGCCCGGCGCGACGGCGACCGTCTACGCCAATGGCGAGGAGCTTGCGTCGGAAGTCGCCGGCGCCGACGGCGCCTGGGCGATCGTCACCGACGCGCCGCTGGAGAGCGGCCCCGTCGAACTCAGCCTCGAAATGACGACAACGGACGGCCTTACGGTGCGCTCGGAGGAAACGATCGTCATCTATGTGCCCGAGCGCGAAGGCGATCGGCCGCTGGTCCTGCGCACGACGCCGGGCGGCGCCACTGAAATCCTGCAGGAGGCGCGCGAGCCCGTCGGATCGCTCGGGCCGTTGACGCGCGACGCCATCGACTACGACGACACCGGCGCAGTCATCTTCACCGGCCGCGCCGAGCCCGGTCGCAGGGTCCGGCTGTTCGTTGACGGACGGTTCGTCGGCGACGCTACCGCCGACGCCGATGGGCGCTGGTCGTTGACGGCGACGTCGATCCAGCCGGGCGTCCATCAACTCCAAGTCGTGCAGCTCGATGAGGATAGCCGGCCGGCCTACGCGATCGAACTGCCGTTCGAGCGGGCGCGGCCGGGCGATTTCGACCTCGTCGAAGGCTCGATAGTCGTCCAGCCCGGCAACAGCCTCTGGCGCATCGCCCGGCGCGTCTACGGGTCCGGCTTTCAGTACACAGTCATCTATGAAGCGAACGCCGACCAAATCCGCGATCCCGATCTTATCTTTCCGGGGCAGGTTTTCGATCTGCCCGACGACGACGCTAACGCGTCCAATGTAGAGGATAACGAATAACCCGATAACGTTCGATTAACCGTACTGACCGGCGGTCGATCGCTCACTCTGCGGCGCGCGGCGGGTCGTCGCGCCGATTGGCGAGCGGCGCGAGAAGCCGGGCCGGCCGGGCCTCGCGCGCCGGCGCCGCGTTCATGAACCGCGCCCTCAGCGTCGCCGGCGCGGCGAGGAGCACGGGCGTCAGGACGAGCGTCAGAAGCGTCGAGAACGCAAGTCCGTTGACGACCGCCGACGACAGCAACACCCACCAGTCGGACGTCGTCGAGCCGCGCCCGATCGAGCCGGTCGCGAAATCGACATTGAGCTCGAACACCATCGGCAGGAGGCCGAGGATCGTCGTCGCCGTCGTCAGAAGCACGGGCCGCGCACGCTGCGCGCCGGTGCGCACCACCGCTTCCTCCGCTGACAGACCTTTACGGCGCAGGGACTGGTAGGTGTCGATGAGGACGATGTTGTTGTTGACGACGATGCCGGCGAGGGCGACGACGCCGACGCCCGTCATGATGACGCTGACGTACTGGCCCGACAGCGCGACGCCGAACAACACACCGAACACGGAGAACACGACCGCTGTCAGCGTCAGCGCGGCGTGGTAGAAGCTGTTGAATTCCAGGAGCAGGATCATCGCGATCATCAAGAGCGAGGCGCTCATCGCCGCCTTGAAGAAGGCGGCCGCCGCGTTCGTCTCTTCGTCCGCGCCGCGTAGCCGCGCGACGACGCCGGGGCCGAAATTCGCTTCCGCGAGCCACGCCTTCATCTCGCCGATGGCCTTGTCCTGGCTTACCTCGTGGCCGGCGACGCGGGCCGAGCCGTTGGCCTTGACGTCGATGACGCGCGCGCCGTCGCGCCGCAGGATGCGATCGACGCGCGGCGTCGGCGCGAGTTCGACGAAATTGCTGAGGGGAACGGCCCCGGCGGGCGTTTGGGCGCGCACGCGATTGAGCGCGAAGATGCGTCGTTCGTCCTCCGGATAGCGCACGCGGATGTCGATGTCCTCGTCGGCGTCGTCCGGACGAAAACGATCGACAAGAAGCCCGTCAGTGACGAACTGGGCGACGTCGCCGGCCTCCCGCACGCTAAGGCCGTACTGGCCCGCAAGCGTCCGGTCGATGTTCAGCGTCCAGTCGATGCCGGCGAGGGGCAGACTGTCTTCCTGCTCCATGAACGTCCTCACGCGCCGTCCGTTAACGAGCGTCTCGTCGTCGTCGACGAAGGCGCGGGTCCTCTCCGCTGCGGCGCGCATCGCCTCGAAGTCGACGCCGGAAACTTCGACCTCGACGTCTTTTCCGATCGGGGGGCCGCCCTCTCGCTGGCGCACCTCGACGAACGCGCCGGGCACGTCGCGGGTCATGGCGCGGAACTCTTCGACGATCTCGCGAGAATGGGCGCGTTCGGAGTAATAGACGAGGTCGACGCCCACCTGGCCAATGGCTTCGGGCGGCTTGCTGGGGTCGAGCGCGAATTCCGGGCCCGTTTGGAGATAGATGTGTTCGATCGCGGGATGGTCCTCGACCCGTGCGGCGACTTCTTGAACGAGGGCGACCGTTTGATCCGCTGACAGATTGCCCCGCGCGAGGACGAGGAGGTTGACCTCTTCGTTGTCGTTCCGAATGAAGAATTCGACGTCGGGATCGGCGATGCGGAAGCTCGTCCAGCAGACGACGACCGCGGCTCCGGCGGCCAGCATGACGAGGAGCGGGCGGCGCACGAGCTCGCCAAGCGCGCGCGCGTAGGCGCCGACGAAGCCGCCGAGCCGGCGCGGATCGACTTCGTCCATCTCGACGGCGCCGGTCGGCGCTTCGCCGCCGCGCGCCGCAAGCCGTTTTTCGAGCGCCGCCGGCAGCGCCACGGAGCCGCCAAGCACAGGGAGGAAAATCAGAGCCACGAACAATGACGCCACGAGCACGAAGATCAACGTCAGCGGCAGGAATTTCATGAACTCGCCGACGATGTCGTTCCAAAAGAGGAACGGGACGAAGGCGGCGAGGGTCGTCGCGGTCGACGCCGTCACGGGCCAGAACATGCGCTTCGAGGCCTCGGCGTAGGCGGCCGCGCGGCCGGCGCCCTCGCTAAGGCGGCGTTCGGCGAATTCGATGATGACGATCGCCCCGTCGACGAGCATCCCGACAGAAAGCACGAGACCGAACATCACCATCATGTTCAGCGTGTGGCCGAAAAGCGAGAGCGCCAGAAACGCGATCAGGAAGGAGGTGGGGATGGCGACCCCGACCATCAGACCGGAACGCAGGCCGAGCGCGGCGACGACGACGACCATGACGAGAAAGATCGCAACGAGTACGGACGAGGTCAGGCCTTCGAGATTGTCGCGCACTTCGACGGAACGGTCGCTGAGGAATTCGTGGCGGATCGACGACGGCCACGCGGACGCCTCTTGAGCGACGATCGCCCGCGCGTTCTCGATCGTCTCGACGATATTCGCGCCCGCGCGTTTCGAAAGCTCAACGCCGATCGCCGGCCGGCCGTTGAAGACCGCGTGGCCGCGACGGTCGGCGAACGCCCGGCGAACCTCGGCGACGTCGCCGACCGATACGACCCCGTCTGCGTTGGCGCGCACGGCGATGCTCGCGAGATCGTCCGTCGTGCGAATGAGTCCCGGCGCTTTCACCTGGAAGCGGCCGTCGTCGAAGTCGACGGCGCCCGCCGGCACGAGTTCGTTGTTGGCGCGGATGGCGCCGGCGACGTCGAGGCCGGTGAGGCCGTAAGCTTCGAGCGTATCCGGATTGATCACGACCTCGACGATTTCGTCGCGCACGCCCGTGAGTCGCGCGTCAAGGACGCCTGAGAGCGCCTCCAGGCGATCTTCGAGGCGCTTCGCCGTGCGTTGAAGGGCCCGCTCCGGCGCGTCGCCATAGAGGATGACCGTCAGGATCGGGAACTGGTTCTGGGCGTTGAACTCCTCGACGACCGGCTCTTTGGCCTCGTCCGGGAAATCCGACTTCGCCCGGTCCACCGCCTCGCGCACGTCGAGGATCGCCTGGTCGACGTCGACGCCGTTGAGGAAGTCGATCGTGATCTGCGCCGCCCCGTCATAGGCGAGGGCGTCTATCTGGTCGACGCCCTCGATCGACTGCAGCTCATCCTCGGTAGGCCGAACAAGCATGCGTTCGGCGTCCTCCGGCGAGACGCCCGGCAGAGGAAGGATGACCGCGACGCGCGCGGCGGGAATGTCGGGCTCCGCCTCGCGGGGAATGTCCCTATACGCCGCAAGCCCGGCGAGGATCAGCGCCGCCAGCAGCGTCAGGACGACCCGCGATCGCGCGAAGGCGGCGTCGATCAGTTTGTCCATGTCCCGCCTTTCCGTGTCTGGCCTTTCGGGCTGGGCTTAGCTCTCGTCGACGACGGCGACCTTTTCGCCGGCGCGCACGTATTCCTGGCCGCGTGTGATGACGCGCACGTCGCCGTCAAGCCCGCCAAGCCAGACGCCGGCGGCCTCCTCGCCGAGAAGGCGCACCTTGCGAAAGCGCACGACGTCGTTCGCGTCGACGATCCGCACGCCAACGGCGCCTTCGTCGTTGAGGGTGAGCGCCGCGCGCGGCGCGCGGTGCGCCGGGGTCGGCTTCGCGAAAACGTCGATCGTCGCGGTGACGCCGTCGCGCAGGCGCGCAGCCGGCGCGTCGACCTCAAGCTCCACTTTGAAGGTGCGCGTCACCGGGGCGGCGGCGGCGGCGACGTAGCGCACGACGCCCTCCACCGTCTCGCCCGTCGCAAGCCGCGCGCGGCCGGCGTCGCCGACGGCGATGCGCGCGACGTCGCGCTCAGGCGCCGCGCCGACGACCAGAAAGGGCGAGGTTTGCAGAACCGTCCCGCAGGCGCCGCCGACGGCGAGGACGTCGCCCACGTCCGCCGCGCGCCTTTCAAAGACGCCGCTAAAGGGCGCCTCGATGCGGGTGCGTTGGAGTTCGATCTCCGCCTGTCGCACTCCGGCTTCGGCGAGATCGCGCGCCGCCTTGGCGCTTGCGAGCGAGGTGGCGCTGCGGAAGCCTTCTTCGGCGAGGCGCGCCGCCGCGCCGTGGTCAAGGCGGGCCTTGTCGAGCGCTGCGCGAGCTTCGGCGAGAGCGGCGGCGCGGGCGTCGACGTCAAGCCGGCAGAGAAGGTCGCCCTTCGCGACGGTCGCGCCTGCGGGCGTCGGCGTTTCGACGACGGCGCCGGCCGTCTCCGCGCGCGCCGTAATCTTCCGCACCGCCTGGGTTTCGCCGCGCAGGGTCACGACGTCGCGCCAGTCCTCAGGGGCGAGGGTCTTCGCGATGACGGAAAAGGCGGTCGGCGCGGCGTCTTCAGCGACGGTTTCGGCCGGCGGCTCGCGAAAGGCGGCGCGCGCGGCGAAATAGACGGCCGTCGCCGTCAACACGCCGAGCGCGATCTTCGCCGAGGGAGATACGTTCATTCGTCGTCGCCAGTCGCTTGCGTGGCGCATGCGGTCGCGGCCGCCGGCGCGTCCACGCCGGGGCGCCTCGCCCCGCTTTCATACGCCTAGAGTGGTAAGGTTACGACTTTGGTTTAACGCCGGCGCGCTGTGGGCGCAGTAGGCCGCGCGTCAGTAATAGTATGCGGTTTGGCGCAACGGCGTCGGCGCCTGGTTGAGGACCGTGCCGACGATCGGCTTGCCGTCGAGAACGCGCAGCGTCTCTTTGAGGTCCGCCGCGCGGGTCTTGCCGCTCGTCGCGACGACGAGCGCGCAGTCGATCTTCGGCAACAGCGCCAGGGTGTCGTCGCAGCCGAGGAGGGGCGACATATCGAAGACGACGGCTCTGGCCCCGAATTCGCCGACGCCGCGCTCTACCAGCTCGTCGACCTGGCGGGAGCTGAGAAGCTCGGCCCCGCGGCGGGTCAGGCGCTCATTGGCGAGCACCAGAAGGTGGGCCGCTTCGGGCTGGACGACGACGTCCTCAAGCCGCGCCGCGCCTTCGAGATAATCGATCGCCGAGGGCGGCGGCTCCTGGAAGCCGAGGTATTGCGCGACCCGCGGGCGGTAGAAATCGATGTCGGCGAGGAGCGCGGGAGCGCCGGCGCGCGAGCCGATGGCGATAGACAGATTGATCGCGGTGACGGTCTTGCCCGCCGCCGCGCCCGGGGAGACGATGGCGAGGCTGCGCCAGCCGCGCTCGTCCATCTTCTGCAGAATCCGGGTGCGCAGAACGCGATAGGCGTTGAGGGTGGGGTCCTGTTCGTTGGCGACGACGCGGTTGCGGGCGAGGGCGTCCGGGTCGCAGGCGATACGGGCGAAGCGGACCGGCGCGGTCGACGCAGTCTCGTCGGCTGCGCGCGCTTCCGGGGCCTGCCCGGCGCCCCGCGCGCGAATGACGGCGTTTCTGATCCGATCCATCGATCCGACGCTCCGCTCTGTTTTGTCGACGTCTACTCAGCCGGCGCGGCGGCGACGGCGGCGGGTGGGTTCGGGCGCGTCGGCCTTGGAAACGTCCACCGGCGCTCGTCGCCAACGCGGATGTAGGGGATCGACGCTAGCGGCGGCTCGCCCATCAGGGCCGTGACGTGTTCGCGCCCGCGCACCGCGCCGACGATGACTTCGGCGCCGACGGCGGTGACGGCGCCGACCCCGAGAGCGGCGAGAACGGCAAGCACAAGAAGCTTGTCGCGCGGCGGGGCGGACGGCTCCTCGGGCTTCACCGCCGCGTCGAGGATCGAGAATTTTTCCGCCTTTTGCTCTTCTTCCAGGTTCTCCGCGATGATCGCCTGCTGCTGTTTGGCCAATACTTGCTGATACTGTGCGCTGAGGTTTTGGTAGTCGCGCTGCAGGGCGAGGAGGCCGCGCTCGATCTCAGGCGTTTGCGCGATGCGGGCGTTCAGTTCCTGGATGTCAAGGCGCAGGCGGTCGCTCTGGTCGTTGAGCGCATTGAGCCGCGAAGAAGCGGATTCGATCCGCGAGGACAGCTGCCGGCCGACGAGATCGTCGCCGCCGCCCGTCGCCTCCGAGGAGAGCTGCGCGCTCAACGATTGGCGCGCTTCCTTCGCCGCGTCGGCGAGCCGCGCGACCTCTTCGGCGTCGACCTCCGGCGCGTCCCGCGCGGCGCGCAGCGCCGCGTCGGCTGTATCGAGTTCCGCACGCAGGGCGGCGATTTCACGGCTCGGCTTCAACTGGTCTTCAATCGATCGGATCTGGCTGCGCAACGCCCGGACGTCCGGGTGGGCGTCGGTCTTGTCCGCTCTCAGCGCGGCGAGGGCGGTCTTGAGGCG
This sequence comes from Parvularculaceae bacterium, assembly GCA_050331095.1. GTDB lineage: Bacteria > Pseudomonadota > Alphaproteobacteria > Caulobacterales > Parvularculaceae > MED-G105. The sequence goes on along the minus strand of JBHJHE010000008.1, from coordinate 41,959 downwards.
TGCGATCTCCCGGGCCGGCCCGGCCTCCCCGTCGCCGCCGGCGAGAAAGCTCGCCAGCTCCAATTCGAGCGCGCGCAACTCCTCCTCGGCAATGAGGATTGCGGCTTGGGTGTCCGTAAGGTCGTCCGACGCCCGGGCGAGCTGCTGGGCGTTGATCGCCAGCTGCTCGGGCAAGGCGCCGGCGTTGGCGTTTTTGAACGCGCCGATGCGGCTCTCGAGGCGTTCGAGCGCCTCGCGCAGGCGCGTCGCCTCCTGGCCGAAGAACTCCGTCGTTTCCGATGCGCCGCGGGTGCGCGTATTGGCGTCCTCGGTCTGGAACAGCGTCATGAACCGGTTCGCCACCTCGAACGCCTTTTGCGGCGAGCGGTCGGTGTAGGAGACCGTGAAGGCGATGGTGCTGTCGGCGTCGCGCCGGCGGTTGCCGGGGTCGACGGAGATCAATTGCAGGGAAAGCCGGTCGCGCATGCGCTCGACCCGTTCGCTGTCGGAAAGGCCGAGTTCGTCCGGAAACAGGTCGAAATCGTCAGCGACCGTGAGAAGGCGCTCCCGGGTCATCACGCGCTGGCGGATTACCTGTATGCGCTCCTGGGCGTAGGACGTCACCGTGGACCGGATCAGATCCTCGGAGATCTGTTGGGATTCAACGAGCATCGTGCCCGACGCCGTGTACGACGCCGGGAGCATCATCACAGCGGCGACGGCGATCGGCGCGAGAACGATGACGGGCAGGACGAAGTAGAGAATTCGGCGTCGAAGGACGATCAAGGCGTCTTCGAGCTTGAATTCATCGCCCATGGCGGACCGTACTCCTCACCAACGCCGGGAGCGCCTCTAGTGGCGGCGCGCCCTTCCGCTTTGTTCTTATTGATGCAATCGCCGCGCCGCGGCAACCGGTCGCCGCTGGCCGCCCTTGCGGACCGAAACGAAAAAACCGGCCCTGCGAGGGGCCGGTTTTAACTTTTCCGCTACGCGCAAAAGCGCGCGGCGCAATGCTTAGACGCTCTTGCGACGACGCGCGGCGAAGCCGAGCCCGGCAATGCCGGAAAGCAAAAGCGGCAGCGCGCCCGGAACCGGAACGACTTCGAACTCTTCGATCGAGAAGCCGCCGCCGACCGTCAGCGCGATGAATTCGAACACCGTGCCCGTCGCCGTGTAGGGATTGACACCGTCGGCGGTCAGAACGCCGCCGGCGAGGAACTCGGTGAGGAGCGAGCTGACGCCGTCGACGATGATCTCTACTTCACCGCAAGCGCCTTCTCCGCCGCCGCCGGGGCAGTCGTTGCCGATGCCGTCATTCAGAACGATGTTGGAGAGTTCGGCTTCCTCATCGAACGTCACGACGATGCTTTCGGAGAAAGCCGCGTTGATTTGGTCCTGCGTCTGACGGCTTTCGCCGGCCGTGATGACGCCAAGGCCCTGGTTCGGGCCGATCAGGTCCTGGATCAGTTCCGACGGCGCGTCTTCGGAAAAACCGACAGCCGTAAACGCGATGCCGTTGCGGGAGTAGGAGAAACCTTCAGCGTCGTCGATCGTGCACAAGTCGGTGCCGTTCGAGGCGCTCGAGTTGCACGACGTCACGTTGCCCATGTTGGTCGGGAGGTCGAAAGCGCCGCCGACGCCGTCCGAACCGTCGAACTGGAAGATCGTGGCGTTGGCTGCGGTGGCGGAAAGCGCAAAGGCGCTTGAAGCGAGAAGTGTGGCGAGTTTCATGGTCAAAAGACCCCCAAGATTACCGTTACAAAGCTTTTCGACGTTGAGCGATCAGGCGTCGGGCAAAAACGCAACGTGCGCGAACGACCTCCGGCATTAACCGTACGCTGCTCGTATCGCGTCCCGGTAACCAAATGTCAATGCTGGTCAAAGTTTAATCGCTGACTATTTTTTTCGCGGGTAAGGTGAACAGTTTCGCCCCCGACGTGTTTTTCGACATCGAACCGACCGAGATCCCGCCTGGGGCGAGCCGTACGCCCAAGCTAATCGTCCCGCGCCGCGCTTTACCAAATACTGGCCCCGTCTTTGCTTGACGCCCTGCGCGACGCCGCCGGGGGGCGACGTCTCGACGCGGATGAAAAGCGCCTGCATGGTTAATCCTATGAAAGTCAACGCTGAAGCGGCGCCCGCCGCGTTAACGTCCGACGAAGCGCGGTCAGGCGGCCCCCGCGCCGAAGACCGTGCGCCCGACTATTCAGGCGCGCCCGGCCCGGGCGCCGTCGCGTCGTTGCGCGCCGACGATTTCTCGCGAGACGTTTGGTGCGTCTTCGGATTGCCGATCGACGTCGCGACCGTGGCGACGGCCGCGCGGGCCGTGGAAGGCGCGGTCCGCGAGGGGCGCCGGCTTTCGTTCGCAACGCCGAACGTCAACATTCTGTGCGCGGCGCGCCGCGACCCGGCGATCCGCAGACGCTTCGTCGACGTCGATTTGAGCCTCGCAGACGGGGCGCCGGTCGTCGCGCTCGCGCGGTATCTCGGCGCGCCCCTGACGGAGCGCTGCGCCGGATCGGACGTGTTCGACGCCCTCAGAAAACGCCCGGCGATCGCGGGGCGGCGCATTCGCGCCTTCTTTTTGGGCGGTCGCGACGGCGCCGCCGAAGCGGCCCGCGCCGCCGTCAACGCCGAACGCGGCGGCGTTGAAGGGGTCGGCGCGCTCAATCCGGGCTTCGGCGACGTCGAGGCCATGAGCGGGGACGACGTCGTCGAGACGATCAACGACGCCGGCGCAGACTTCGTCGTCGTCGCTCTGGGCGCGGCGAAGGGCCAGGCGTGGATCTCGCGAAACGCCGCGCGCCTCGACGCCGCGGTCGTCGCCCATCTCGGCGCGGCGGTCGATTTCGCCGCCGGAACCGTGCGCCGCGCGCCGCGATCGGTCGCGCGCCTTGGTCTTGAGTGGGCGTGGCGGATCTACGCCGAGCCTGCGCTCTGGCGACGCTACTGGCGCGACGCGCGCACCCTCGCGAGCCTTCTGGCGAGGCAAGCCGCGCCGCTCGCATTCGTCCGTCTGAAGCGTTGCGGCGCGCGGGCCGAGGCGCTCGTCTCTCGAACGCCGGCGGGCGTCCGCGTGCGGCTCGCGGGCGATCTCGTGCGCACCGATCTCGCCTTTGTCCGCCAGGCCTTCCGCGCCGCCGCCGCGGCGGACGGCGACGTCGAGCTGGCGTTCGACGGCGACGGCGCCATGGACGCCGCGTTTCTAGGCCAGGTCCTGATGCTTGAGCGCGCGACGTCGCGCCGCGGCGCGCGGCTCGTTATGCGCGGGTTGTCTAAAGCACGGGCGCGTTTCGCTCGCCTCAGCGGCGTGCGTCATCTCGTTGACGACGCGCCGGCGCCGGCGATTGCGGGGGCCGCTCAAACCGCTTAGACCACGGCGTCGCGCGGCGACTTTCGCCGCAGACTGACGGAACCGCCCATGAACCGACCTTTCTTCGAGCCCGCGACGCGCCGCCGGATCGCCCTTCTCGCGGCGTCTGCGCTCGTCGCGTGCGCCTCGCCTGAGGAGAAGCTCGAGCGTTACACGAAAAGCGGCTACGAATTTCTCGAACAAGGCGATGCGGGCAGGGCGAACGTTCAGTTCCGCAACGCTCTGAAGATCGACGAAGACCACGTGCCGGCGATCGAAGGCCTCGTCGACATCGCCGAGGATCAGAAGAACTTCAAAGCGATGTTCGGGCTTCTTCAGCGGATCGTCCGCGTGGACCCCGACAATGTCGACGCCCGGGCCGACCTTGCGAAGCTCCAACTGCTGAGCGGCGACGAGGCCGCCGCGATCGACACGATCGACGCGGCCCTCGACGTTGCGCCGGACGCGGCGGCGCTGAAGGCGGTCAAGGCGGCTGTCCTCTTCCGCGCCGGCGACCGCGCGGGCGCGGTGGCGCTCGCGGAGGAGGCGTTCGCGGCCGATGCGTCGTTGCAGGAGGCGACGACCGTCCTCGCGACGGCGGCGATCCAGGACGGCGAGTTCGACGCCGCGATCGCCCGGCTCGACCAATCGATCGCCGCGGGCGCTGGCTCGCCAGTGCTCCACCTCCTGAAGATCCAGGCGCTGAAGGACCAGTCCCGCGACGTGGAAGGGGCCTATGCGGAGCTCATCGCGGCCTATCCGCGCGAGAGCGCGTTCCGCCGGCTTTACGCCGCGCACCTTTTAAGCGCGGGCGACGCTGACGGGGCCCGGCGCGAACTCCTGGCCGCCGCCGAGACGACCCCCGACAAGGCGCGCGGTTACATCGACGTCGCCCGCCTCGACCGCGAGGCGAAGGGACCGGCCGCCGCCGAAGCGACGTTCAAAGAATTCATCGGCGCGCGCCCCGACGACGCCGACCTGAAGTTCGCATACGCCTCGTTTCTGAACAGCGAAGGCCGCAGCGACGACGCCCTCGGCCTTTACGGCGCGCTCGCCGAGGCCAATGACGAAGCGACGGCGCTGCGCGCGCAGAACGCCATCGCCCGCGCTGCGATCGCCAAAGGCGAGACCGGCCGGGCCGAGGCGCTCATCGAAGACATTCTGGCTGCGGACGAGCGCAACGCCTCGGCGCTGATGAAGCGCGCGGCCCTGAAGATCGCCGACGAGGAGGCCGAAAGCGCAATCAACGATCTGCGCATCGTGCTCGCCGACGCGCCGGACCAGACGGTGGCTAAAATGCTGACCGCCGCCGCGTTCGAAAAGAACGGCGACATCGTCTCGGCGGAGAACCAGTTCACGCAAGCCCTCGACGACAGCGCGCGCAAAACCGACATCGCGCCGGCGTTCGCGCGCTTCCTGTTGCGCAACGACAAGGCCGAGCGCGCCGAACGCGTGCTGACGGAAGCCGCGGCCGCCGACCCGTCGCACGAGCCTACCCTGAAGATGCTCGCGGCCGTGCGCCTCGGCCGGTCCGACTGGCGCGGCGCCGAGGCGGCGGCGGAGCTCCTCGGCGACGCCGAAGCCGACGAAGGGCTCGTTTCGCGCATCCGCGGCGCGGCCTTCGCAGGGCTTGGCGACTATCGCGGCGCGATCGACGCGCTGACGGCCGCGAACGAAAAAGCGCCGCTCTCACGCTCGGCGCTCTCGACGCTCGTGCGCGCGCTCGTCGCGGAAGGTCAGGCGGACGTCGCGGAGGAGCTTCTGCGCGACAATATCGCCGCGGACGCCAACGCCTACGACGCCCGGGTCCAGCTCGCCCGGCTGCTTCAGCAAACGAACCGCTCGGCCGACGCGGCGGCGAGCCTCGTCGAAGCCATCGACGTCGCGCCCGACCGCGCCGTCGCCTATGAACTGCTGGCCATCGTCTATCGCAGCCAGTCCCGCGCTGGGGACGCCCGCGCCGTCGTCGAACGGGGTCTTGCGAACGCGTCGCGCAAGGATGGGCTTCTCGTCCTCAAGGCCGACGGCCTGCTCGCGGCGGGCGACAAGTCAGGGGCGCTCGCGATCTACGAAGACGTTATCGAGCGGCGGCCGAACGACGCCGTCGTCGCAAACAATTTCGCGGCGCTTACGAACGAGCTGCGCGACGATGCGGCGAGCAACGCCCGCGCCGCCGACGCCGTCGAGCCGTTGAAGAACGCCCGCAATGCGAGTTTCCTCGACACTTATGGCTGGGCGAAGGTGCGCGCCGGCGACGTCGACGAAGGTGTCGCGGCCCTGCGGCGCGCGGTCGAGGCGAACCCTGATCTTCTCGAAGCGCAGTTTCACCTCGGCGCCGCGCTGCACGCGGCGGGCGACGCGGCGGCCGCGGCGCCGCACTTGCAGCGCGCCGCCGCAGCCGGCGGCGACGCCGCCCCAGCCTTCGCCGAGAAAGCGCGCGCGCTGCTCGGCGAGTGAAGACCGCCGTCCGCGGGCGCGCCTGACGCGACCGGGCGTCGGCGCGCGCGCCCCAATCTCGGTTCCGCAGACGACATGTACGAAGCGTTCTTTGGACTTGCGGAGAAGCCGTTCTCGATCCAGCCGGACCCGAGCTTTCTCTACTGGGGCCGGGGTCACCGGCTCGCCTTCGCAATGCTCGAGTACGGCGTCGTCAACCACGCCGGCATCTCCGTCGTCACCGGCGAGGTCGGGTGTGGAAAGACGACGCTCATCCACCGACTGATGGCCCAGCTTGAGGAGAGCCACGCGGTGGCGCTTCTCTCGAACATTCAGCAGGGCCGGGGCGAGCTTCTCGACTGGGCGCTGATGGCTTTCGGCCAGCCTTTCGCGGGCAAGGACCATGTGGAGAAGTTCGCCAACCTCCAGCGCCACTTCATCGCCGAATACGCCCGCGGGCGGCGCGTCGTCCTCATCATCGACGAGGCGCAGAACCTGTCGCTCGACATGCTCGAAGAGCTCCGTATGCTGTCGAACGTCAATGCGGGCAAGGATCAATTGCTGCAGCTGATCCTCGTCGGCCAGCCGCAACTGAAGGAGCTTCTGAACCGGCCGGACATGCTTCAGATGGCCCAGCGCGTCGGCTCGGACTTCCACTTGACGCCGCTGACCCGCGAAGAAGTGCGCGCCTATGTCGACACGCGCCTCGAAATCGCCGGCGCGTCGCGCCAGATCTTCGACCGGGCCGCGATCGACCTCATCGCCGAGACGTCCCGCGGCGTGCCCCGGGTCATCAACGTCATGGCCGACACGGCGCTGGTCTACGCCTTCTCCGCCGAGGAGCCCGCCGTCAGCGTCGAGACCGTACGCGCGGTGATCGCCGACAAGAGCAAGTACGGCGTCTTCGGCATCGCCAGCGACGACGACCTCGCCATTCCCGAAGACCAGGTGACCGGGCCGCAGACGTTCCTCAAGGGCGTCACTGACGGCTCAGGCGGCTGAAAGGGACACGGCGAGACGGCCGCGGGCGCCGCCGCCCCGACGGCCGAGCCGGGTCTGTCGGGGGGCGAGCCAGGGTCCGAGGGCGGCCGCAAGGCTTCCCCTGATACGCTCTATCCCGATCTTTATCGGCCGATCGCGGGGGTTGCGGCGAAGCCGCCGCTGGCCCCGCCGCCCGTGAACGCGCCGCTCAACAACCCGGCGGCCGCGCAATCGTACGCAGCCGCGCCGAACGTCCTCGTCGGCGCCGGCGCGGCGGCCGGCGCGAACGTCGTCGGCGGCGGCGGGGTCGGCGTCGTCGTCTTCGACGCCGGCGTCGGCGCGTCGGCGGGGCCGGCTTTGCGCGCTGCGCCGGCGGGCGCGCCCCTCGTCTACGCCGCGCCGCCGCGCATCGCGCGCGCCCACGGCGCGCTCGCAACGTCGATCGGCGCCAGTGTGGTCGAACTGAAAAGCGACGCCGCGGCGCTCGGCCGGATCCTCAACGCCGGCTACCGGCGCCTGAAGAAAGCCGCGCCGGACGTCGCCTACGTGCAATACGTCGCCGCCGACGCGGCCCTCGACGCGCGCTGGATCGAGCGCGCGGCCGCGTTCATGGCGCGCCGGCCCGAGGTCGCGGTGGTCGAAGGGGAGAGTGACTGCCGCGAAAGCCGACGCACGCCGGTGAGCCGGGCGCTGGCGCTCGCCGGCCGCGACGTCGCGCCCGGCGAAATCGTCGCGGCGGGGCCGACATTCCTCGTGCGCGCCGCCGCGTTCGAGGCCGCCGGCGGCTTTCGCGGCGCCGCGCCGGGCGTCGAGGTCGCGGACCTCTGCATCCGTTTGCGCAAGCGCGGCGCCCACGTCTGGCGGCTCGACGCGCCGATGGCGGTCGTCGAACCCCTCGCGCGGACATGGCGCGACTGGCTCGCCGCGGCCGCGCAGCGCGGCCACGAATACGCGGTCGGCGCGGCGCTCCATGGCGGCGCGCCGGAGCAGTTCCGCATCAATGAACAGGCCCGGGCGATGGTCTGGGGCGGTCTCGTCCCCCTCTTCGTGACCCTGGCGGCCGCGTTCGGCGCGGCGAGCGCGGCGATTTTCGGCGACGACGGCGCGCCGTGGCGCATCGCGATCGCCATGCTCGGCCTCGGCGTCGCGGCCTATGCGGCGCGCATCGTCGCGACGGCGTTCCGCCGCGGCGCGGGCCGGTTCGCCAGTTGGCGCTTCGCCGCGCTTGTGCCGTTAGGCCATTTCGCCGAGTTCGCCGGCGTCGCCCGCGCCTGGTTAGGCGCCGCCTCGCGCTCGCGATAACGATCGGCGGAACGCGCGCATTTCATAAAAATTGGAAAGGATCGGACGATCGGCGCCGCCGCCCGGCGATCTCGTTTGCTCACGGATGAACACGCATGCGTGATCGCTCGCGCGCGATGTTATCCTTCCTTAACCGGCGTATCCGCGCCGCCTTTCGGTTCGCGGGTCGTCGCTTTGGCGTGTTTCCTCACCCTGGCCGTCCGAATTCGCCTCGAATCGGGCGCGTCGCTTTAATGTCCGTGAAACGAAAGTTTCCCGAACGCGAAGCGCGCAACAAAAATAAAACTCTAAATACCGCGCTCCGGTTCGCGCGTCCGTAGGGACCGACCGCCAAGTTCCGCCCGAAACGTCGGCGGCCGTCGCGCCGAGACGGTCGATTTTGGTGCGAGGGCGGTCTTTATGTGTACGGATGAGCGCGCGCAGCGCATTTCGAATTCTGCGGCGTTGCGACGCCAGGTGTTGGCCGCCGGTGCGGCTTTGTTCATCGTCGGCGCGCCGGGCGCCGCGAATGCGATGGCGCAAATTCCGCAAGAGACGGACGATCCGAACGGGCCGCCGCCATTGCGCGATCCCGATCCGCAGCCGTTCGACGACGGCCCGTCGCCAGCGCCGTCGCCAACCCCGTCGCCAACCCCGGCCCCGTCTCCGAGCCCGGCGCCTGCACCGCTTCCGTCGCCGGCCCCCGAGCCTGCGCCCGAACCTGCGCCAGAGCCCGCGCCTATCCCGGAGCCGACGCCTACGCCGGAGCCTGCGCCTGAACCTGCGCCCGCGCCGACGCCGAGCCCGTCTCCCGGCCCGGCTGCTGCTGCTGCTTTCTGCTCGCCCGACGGCGACGGCGGACACGGCGACGGTCCGGCGCACCCGGACGATGAAGCCAAAATGGCCGAGCACCTGGCGCTTCTGGACCTGGTGCCCGTCGCTGAGGCGACCCACGTCGCCGCGCGCAACGGGGCCTGGTTCGACGCCGCGACCTGGGGCGGCGCGATCCCTGGCGACGGCGCGCGCGTCCACATTCCCCACGGCGTCTCGGTGACCTATGACGGGTCAAGCGACGCACGGCTCTTTACGGTGCGGATCGACGGCGCCCTCAACGTCGCGACCGACCGCGACACGGCGATGACGGTCGACACGCTCGTCGTCGCGCCGCAAGGGGCAATGACGGTTGGGGGCGAGGCGACGCCGATGGAGGCCGACGCCCGCGCCGTCATCACGATCGCCGACAACGGACCGATCGACGTTTCCTGGGACCCGACGCTCCTGTCGCGCGGCGTCGTCTCACATGGATGCTTCCAGACGTACGGCGCACCGAAGGAGAACTTCCTCGCCGTCGCGAGCAGCGCCGCGCCGCTCGCCGGCGACGCCTCGCTCACGCTCGCGGAACGCCCGGCGGGCTGGCGCGTCGGCGATGAGATCGTCCTGACGGGCACTCATCTCGTCGAGGTCGAGGACCGAGCCCCGCGCGTTCTCGACCGCGCGGAGACGCAGGACGAACGCCGCAAGGTGACGCGGATCGAAGGCGCGACGGTCTTTTTCGACGAACCTTTGCGTTACGACCACGATGCGCCGCGGTCGGACTTAAGGGCCTACGTCGCCAACATGACGCGCAACGTCCGCATCGAAACCGAAAACGCCGAACAACTTCCGGTCTGGCGGCGCGGCCACGTCATGCTGATGCATTCGAACCGCATCGACGTGCGCTATACGGAGCTCCATGAACTCGGTCGGACCGACAAGTCGCGCCGCTCGCTCATCTCCGCGCCGGCGAACGTGCGGCCCGACACGAACGTTCAGGGCCGCTATTCGATCCACATCCACCGGGTCGGGCTTGAGAACCGCGAGAACCCGGCGAAGCTTATCGGCAACGCCGTCACGGGTTCGCCCGGTTGGGCCGTCGTCCACCATGACTCCCACGCCATCGTCTCCAGCAACAACGTCCATAACGTTACGGGCTCGGCCTTCGTCGCCGAAGCCGGCAACGAAACCGGACGGTGGGCGGACAATATCGCCATCAGAGCGCTTGGCGAGAACCGCATCACCAAAAACAGCGACGACACCATCGCGTTCGACCTCGGACGCGGCGGCGTCGGCTTCTGGTTCCAGAGCCGCATGGTCGCCGCAGTCGATAATGTGGCGAGCGACATGCCGGGCGGCACGGGCTATATCTATTACTCGCGCGGCACCGACCCGTTCGACCTACGCGTCGACGTCTCCGGCGCGCCGCAGCCGGACGCGCTGCGCTATCTCGATGAGGAGCGGACGGCGTTTCCGTCGATCAACGGCTTCAGCGGCAATGAGGCGATCGCGACCGAGGCGGGCTTCGAGGCGATCAAGAACTCGGTCCGTCAGCGCCACGACCTGCGCTCGGTGATCGACGACTTCACCGCTTGGGAGACGCGCTTCGGCGTCCACCTCGACTACACCGGCCGCTACACGTTCAAGGATCTCGATCTCTTGGCGAGCGACGCGGACTTCGTCCGGGGACGAAACGCCTTCGGCATGTGGCGCGACCGCCAGACGATCGACTTGACGGTCAACCGCGGGCGCATCGAGGGCTTCCGCGACGGCGTCCTTATGCGCAAGGAGTTGCCGGGCGAGCCGGCGCCGCGCCCTGACGCGGCGTTCTGGAATTACGCCTTTATCGACGTCGACATCGTCGGAGCCGAGGACCCGCTCGTCAATCTCGGCCGCAACGACCTCGTCCTCGAAAGCGACGCGCTCGTCGACGACCGGCTCGAACTCGAGTTCGACGACCGCTTTCCGATTGCGGACGTTCGCGGCGGCCAGCGCTACGAACTGCCGATCTCCGGCGTGAAGACGGATTCGATCGGCGCGACGGGCCTCACCCATGAGTTCGACCCGTTCATCCTGCGCTTCGACAACGTTCGCGGCGCGGTCCGGGCGAACGGCTACTGGACCTTGCCGGACGGGCGGGTCGTCACGCTGATCGAAGAGTACTTCGCCGACCGCGCACGGGCGCAGCCGATGAAGAAAGGCCTGTTCGCGGTCCTGCCAGACGACATCCATCCGTCGACGGGTCGCCTCGGCCAGGGACTGCGCGACAACGGCGTCCTCGACGTGAACAGCGCCGACCCCGTGGCGCGGCCCGACCGGGCGCGGGTGAAGGCCGGCGAGAAGGTGGTCATCCGTCCGCTGGCCAACGACAGCGATCCGGATGGCGACGATTTCGTCCTTGACGGGGTGTGGAGCCCGCGCGGCGAAGCGAAAGCGAAGCCCGACGGCACGATCACTTACGTCGCCGACGGTCATTGGAGCGGCGAGGACCGTATCATCTACTGGATCAAGGACGCGAACGGAAAGTTCCACTGCGCGCCGATCACGGTCACGGTGACCCGCTAACCCAGGGGCGCCGTCCACTCCTCGCGCGTCTCGTCGTCGGTTTCGACAGCGAGGCGCGCCGCGGCGAGAGGCGCCGTCTGCGCATCGCCGAGAAGCCGGCGAACGGCCCAGGCGGCGGCGCCGCGCACGAGCGCCGACGCGTCGTCGAGACGTTCGCGCGCGAGGCCCGCAAGCCGCGGGTCGCCCGAATTGCCAATGGCGATCATCACGTTGCGGACGAAGCGTTCGCGGCCCGTGCGTTTTACGGGCGTTCCGGCGAACCGCGCGCGGAAGGCGGCGTCGTCGAGCGCGGCGAGTTCGGCGAGGGGCGGGTTGTCGGCTTCGGTCCGCGCCTTCAGCTTCGTTTCGCGCGCGGCCTCGGCGAACTTGTTCCATGGACAAACGGCGAGGCAGTCGTCGCAGCCGAAGACGCGGTTGCCGATCCCGCGTCGGAACTCGCGCGGGATCTGGGTCTTGTGCTCGATCGTCAGGTAGGCGACGCAGCGGCGGGCGTCGAGCTGATAAGGCGCCGGGAATGCGTCCGTCGGGCAAACGTCGAGGCATCGCCGGCAAGCGCCGCAATGGTCCGCCTCCGGCGCGTCGGGTTCGAGCGCCGCAGTCAGAAAGACCGCTCCCAGAAAAAGCCATGAGCCGAATTCTCGGGAGACGAGGTTCGTGTGTTTGCCCTGCCAGCCGAGGCCCGCCCGTGCGGCGAGAGGCTTCTCCATCACCGGCGCGGTGTCGACGAAAACCTTTGCGTCGCCGCCATATGCGTCGAGAAGCGCGCCGGCGAGCCGTTTCAGCTTTTTCTTGACGACGTCATGATAGTCCTTGCCCTGCGCATAGACGGAGATCGCGCTCCGATCGCGCGCCTCCAGCGCCGTGAGCGGATCTTTTTCCGGTCCGTAGTTCTGCCCCGCCATGACGACCGTGCGTACGGCCGGCCACAAAACGCGAGGGTCAGCGCGTTCGGCCAACCGGTCCGCCATCCACGTCATGTCGGCGTGTCGGCCCTCGCCGACGAACGCGCCCAGGCGCGCGCCCGCCTCGCCGAGATCGTCGGGCGCAACGACGCCCGCCGCGTCGAAGCCCGCCGCGCGCGCCATCTGGGCGACGCGAGCGGCGTCAAACGGTTGAGGGGCCTCGTCGTTGGTCACCTGGTCGGCGTTGTGGCGTCGCGGGCAAGCTTAGCCCGCGGCGCGCGACGGCGCGAGGCGCGCCTAGTGGACGCTGACGGGGTTCATCTCTTGTTGACGCGCGGCGGCGAAGGCGAGGGCCCGGTCGCCCACGAGCGCGATCCGGTCGCCGTTGGCGGCGTGCACGGAATACAGCACCGCGTCCTGCGGCAGATCGACCATGATGTCGCCGTCCTCGTCGACGAGATCGTCGGCGACGTCGCCGACCGTGACCGCGCGCACATAGACGAGACGCTTGCCGCCGAGTTCGGCGAGCTCCTTCGTCGAAATCGACGAGATGGCGACGTCATCGAGGCGATCTGGTCCGTTGGTCATGAGGCCCGTGCTCCGCTGGCGTTTCGCGTCCTGGTCTCCCTTCCCGGGGTTCCGACGCGAAGATGGCGCGCAATGCCTAGGGAACGATGAACCGGCGCGCCGTCTTTGAGATACCCCCACCTAAGCGGACTTTATAACATTTCAATGTAACGAACGCGGCGGCAATAGGGCGAACGGGCTGGAGGAGCCGGCAAGGCGAGGAGCGGCGCGGGGTTCGCCCCGTCGGCTCACGTTCGCGTCAAGGCGCTTTCGCAACTCTAACGGGCGACCAGGCGCGCGAACACGGCCGCGTCCACATTGCCGCCGGAGAGCGTCGCGCCGACCGTCTTCCCGCGCGCATCGAACCGCCGGGAGAGGAGCGCCGCGAGCGCCACCGCGCCGCCGGGCTCAACCGCGAGCTTCAAATGGTCGAAGGCGAAGGCCATGGCGTCGGCGACGTCCGCTTCGCTCACCGCAACGCCGCCGCCGGCGAGCCGTTTCAAAACGGGAAACGTGATCGCGCCCGGCGTCGGCGTGGCGATCGCATCGCAAATCGTCGGGCGCGAGACGTCGACGGCGACCCGCTCGCCGGTCTCCAGCGACATTTTGAGGTCGTCATAGCCTTCGGGCTCGGCGGTCCAGACCTTGGTCGCGGGCGCCGCCGCTTCGAACGCGAGCGCGCAGCCGGCCGCGAGGCCCCCGCCGCCCGCGCAAACGAGAAAGGCGTCGAACGCGACGCCTATCGCCTTCGCCTGTTCGGCCGCTTCGAGGCCCGCGGTCCCCTGGCCTTCGATGATGTCGGGATGGTCGAAGGAAGGGGCCACCGCCGCGCCGGTCCGCTTGATGATGTCGAATGCGATCGCCTCGCGGTCGTCGCGATAGCGGTCGTAGGTGACGATCGTCGCCCCGTAGTGGCGGACCATCTGGGCTTTCAGCGCCGGCGCGTCTTCCGGCATGACGATGGTGGCCGTTGCGTCGAATTCGCTCGCAGCGCGCGCGACGCCGTGCCCGTGATTGCCTGACGACCACGCTACGACCCCCCGTGCGCGGCCGCCGGGGCCCAGCGCGTCGAGGAGGTTGCGCGCGCCGCGATATTTGAACGCGCCGCAGCGCTGCAGGCATTCCGCTTTCAGGAGCGCGCGCCCGCCGATGCGTTCGTTGAGCACGGCGTTTTCGATCAGCGGCGTGCGGACGGCGTGGCCCTTCAACCGCGCGGCGGCGGCGTAAACGCCGTCGGCGTCCGGCGTGCGCGGCTCGGTCATGGCGGGATCCGTCGGTTTTGAGCGCGTTACGATGCGCCGGGCAGTTGGCCGGCGAATGCGAAAAGGGCGATGCCAAGCCCAATGCGGTAGATCACGAAAGGCGTGAAGTCCAGCGAGCGCGTGACCCTCATGAAGACGGCGATCGTCAGCAGCGCGGCGACGAAAGAGAGGACGGCGACGATCGCCGCAGCCGACATCTCCGCCTGGGCGCCATCGGTGACGAGCTTGACGGTGGCGAGGACGCCGAACGCGGAAATCGTCGGGATCGCCAGCAGCATCGAAAAGCGCGCCGCCTCCGGGCGCGACCAGCCGAGGTAACGCGCCATGGTCATGGTGACGCCGGAGCGGCTGGCGCCGGGCGCGAGGGCGAGGGTTTGCGCTGCGCCGATCCACATCGCTTCGCGCCAGCCGATGCGGTCGAGCCCCTCTCGCGACGTCGGACGGCGGTCGGCGTGCCAGAGGAGGACGCCGAAGACGATGCTCGTCGTGGCGATGAGGTAGGGCGAACGCAGGGCGTCGACGGCCCCGGTGACCGCGAGCCCGGCGCCGACGGCCAGCACCGGGATCGAGGCCACGGCCACCAGCAGGAAAAGCCGCCGGTCGGGCGTCGCACGGAACGCGCACACGTCGTAAAGGCCGCAAGCGAGCCTCCAGCTTTCGCCCCGGAAATAAAGAAGGACAGCGAGCAGCGAGCCCACATGGGCCGCGACGTCGATCAGCGGTCCCTGATCGGACCAGCTCTCAACGAGCAGCGGCGCCAGGATGAGGTGGGCCGACGACGACACCGGCAGGAACTCGGTCACGCCCTGGACGACCGCAAGAACGATGAGTTGGATGAGCGGCATCGCGCCCCGGCCCCCTGTTCGCGCATCGCGTCCCGACGCGCGCTTTCCCCTCAGCGGAGCCTACGTCGCCCGCCCTTGACGCACGGTTAGCGCACGCGCGCCGGATTCGCGACGCGATCGTCACTGTCCGAACCATCGGGGTCGTCGTCCGTAGGATCGGCGTCCGTGTTTTTCGCCGGCTCTTTGTCGGCGGGCTTCGCCGGCGCGTCTCCCGCCGCTTCGGCGTTCGGTTTCGCTGGCTTCGCATGACCGGGACGCGCGGGGAACGGCACGACGGACGTCGAGCCCGGATCGATCGCAGGGGCTTCCTCGTCCGCCGTCGCGTCGCCGGTCGCCGCCGCGGAGATCGCAGGCGCTTCGGTCGTCGGCGAAGGCGCCGGTTTGATCGACACGCCGTCGGTGGATGCGATCCGTTTGGCGATGGCGATGCGCTCGGCGGCCGGCTTGTCGGCGAGGTTAGCGCGTTTGATGGCGTTGAGCCGCGCGCGCAGCCCCTGCTGGATGGCGATCTGGATCGAAAGCCCCGGCCGGCCGTTCAGCTCGAGGAGCATCGGCCCGCGCGCGCGGTCGAGCACGAGGTCGACGCCGATATAGCCGAGCTTCGTCACGTCGTAGGACTGGGCGGCCATCTCCAGCATACGGTCCCAATAGGGAACCTCGATGTTCTCCAGGGGCTCGCCGGTGTCCGGGTGGAAACCGATCGGCTTGTCGAACTGCATGCCGCGTGCGGTGCGGCCCGTGGCGATGTCGAGGCCGACGCCGACGCCGCCGCGGTGGAGGTTCGCCTTGCCGTCCGAGTCGGCCGTTGGCAGGCGGATCATCGCCGCGGCCGGCGCGCCGTCGAGCACGATGATACGGATGTCGGGAACGCCTTTGAAGGAGATCTTTTCGAAGGCGTCGTCGAACTTCACCCGGTACTCGATCAGCGCTTTGTCGGGCTGGCCGCCGAGGGAGTACATTCCCGAGATGATGTTGTTTATGTGATAGCGCAGCGCGTCTTCCGTCACGCGCTTGCCGTTGGCGAGCCGCCAGCAGCCGCCGCGCATCGGCCCGGCGACGACCATGATGCCTTTGCCTTGCGAACCGAGGGCGGGCTTGATCACGCATCCGTCTTCGGCGGCCAGGAACTCCGGCAGGCGGCGCATGTCGCGGGCGTCGCGCACGACGCCGTAAAGCTCCGGCGTCGGAATATCCGCCGTCTCGCACAAGCGCTTTGTTTCGAACTTGTCATCTACGAGGTGGAAAAGCTTGCGCTGATTGCCGGCGTTGATGAACCGAACGTTGCGTTCGTTGACGCCGATGACGCCGCTGCGGTGTAGGCCGACAAGCGTCCTGAACATTAGGCCCTCGCAAGGGCGCGGAAGCGCCAGATTTCGCTCAACCGCAGCCCGGTGTAACGCCCCATCAGCAAGCACACGGCCATGGTGGGCAACAGCAACTCCGGAAACGTGTAGAACACATACTCAATTCGTTCGTTCGTCATCGCGAGATAGGTGACGCTCGCGACGAAGAGGCTGCCAAGGCCGTGGCGGATCGCTTCGCCTGCGGAAGTTTCCTCCCAAAGGATCGACATCCGCTCGATCGTCATGGCGATGATCACCATCGGGAAGAGCGAAATCGACAGGCCGATCGATTGATTGGCGTCCGTCATCGCGATGGTCACGCCCGCCATCACGATGACGATGAAGATCAACACGACGGCCAGACGCGGCACCAGCAGAAGCTGCAACCTCTCAAGATAGAATCTGAGCGCGAGTCCCAGGCTGATCAACAGGCTGAAGAGTAAAATGCCGTTAAGGAGCGCCGTCTCGCGGAAGGCGATGCCGATGAGCACGGGCATGAACGTGCCGAGCGTCTTAACGCCGACGAACTGGCGCAGGAAGACAAGGATCATGACGCCGACGGGGATCGTCACCAGCACCTGGTAGACGAGCTGCGTCGTCAGGGGCAGGGCGTCGAAGCTGAAGGCCTGCGCGACCCAGCTGTGTTCGCGCCCGGCTTGCGAGGCGAGGGCGGAGGCGGCGCGCTTTTGGGCGGTCATCGAGACCTGAACGTCGAGATCGTCGACGCCCGTCGCGTCGACGAACGGCGCGGGGCCATGCCAGATCGTCAAAAAGCCGTTCGGTTCGCCGCTCGGAAAGTAGCGGTAGTCCCGTCCGTCCGCGTGGTATTCGAGCCAGTGCTGAACGTCAGCGCGTCGAAGGCCGTCGACGAGGAAGACGCCGTTGGCGATGCGCGCCGGGATGCCCTCGCTGTTCAAGGTCCGCCGCGCCAGTTCGAGCCCGGCGACGCGCTCCGGCAGGTCCCGCAGCAACACCGGAAGCTCGTCGGCGCCTCGCGCGGGCGATCGGCCGCGCGCGCCCTCTTCGCTTTCGCCCGGCGTCGCGGTCTCGAAAATGTCCTTAAGGGCGAGGCTTGCGAAACTTGAATCGTCGGCGGAGCGTCGGCGCAGTTCGCTGACCCAGACGATGAAGGCCTGGCGCTTCACCGTGTCCGCCTCGAACGGCTCGACGCCGGTCTTCAGAGTGCGGAAGGCGTTGGGGAGCGGCGTCTCCCAATCCTCGCCGACGGTCTTCGCGGCGTAGCGCAGCGCCTTGCGATTGCTCGGGAAGCGGTAGGTCCAGACCGCGCGCCGGTTGCGGGCGCCGGTTTGTTGCGAGATCGCCGGGTCGTCCTCGAGATTGAGGCCGAAGGCGCCGTTGTAGAACGCCTCGCCACTGACTTCTCGATTGGCGCTGCCCGTGGGGATGAAGGCTTCGAGGCGCGCCGGCTCGTCGCGGCCTTCGAACTGGAGGAAGATCTCGACGTTCCAGAGATCCGCCGTGCCGCCGGGGGCGATCGGATAGCCGAGCGTCCCGGTCTTGTAGAAGAAGACGCTGAAGCCCGCCCCGATGAGGAGCGCGGCGAGAACGACGGCGTGGCGGAAGCTGGACGTCATGCCGTCTCGTCGACCTCCTCGTCCTCGTCTTCTTCTTCTTCGCACGGCTCGGTCGCCGAGTAGGTGCGGCTCGAATCGACGACCACCCGATGGGCCAGGAACTCCCGGCCGATGAGGACGTCGTAATTGAACTCCGAGCGATCGGCGAGGTTGATTTCCGCAAGGCCCGTCCGCCCGCCGACGCAAAGGGGCAGATGAATGACCGGGCGGCGGATGTTGCCGCCGGTTTTCGTCTTGATGCGCACGAAGCGGATGACGTTCTGGTCGTAATTCACCGTGCGGCCGTCCTTGCCGATGAGGCGGAAGCGGACCCAATTGTCGCGCTTGCCTTTCTTGTAGATCTCAACGTCGCGCGCGAAGACCGACGTCGTGTCGGCCCCGGTGTCGAGCTTGCCTTTCA
The DNA here is from genome assembly GCA_050331095.1 of Parvularculaceae bacterium. GTDB lineage: Bacteria > Pseudomonadota > Alphaproteobacteria > Caulobacterales > Parvularculaceae > MED-G105. Next base: position 23,638 of record JBHJHE010000008.1, on the reverse strand, counting down.
TCGAGAGCTTCAGATTGCCGAGATAAACGTTCTCCAGATATCCGAGGATGATCGGGTCGCCACGGCTCGTTTTCTTGCGTCTTTTCTTTTTCTTCGGCGGGTCGTCGTTCTTGTCGCCGTCGCCTGCTTCCGGCGCGGCCGCCGTCTTGTCGTCGTCGGCCGCCGCCGCAGGGCTCGCGGTCAAAAGCGCGCCGCAGACGAAGAGCGCAAGGAGGGCGCGGGCGAACGCCGCGATCGTCTGCGAAATTTTGGGTTCGAAGTCCGTCGTCTCGGTCGTCATATGCGTCTTCTCTACTGCGTAGGCGTCGGCGCAGGCTCTGGTCAAAGGGCGCAACTTAAAGCGGCCGCCGGACCGTCGGGCCGGTTTCGAAGCGTCGTCGCCGCTCGGCGCGCCAAGCGACGGCGATGGGCCATGAGCCGCTAACGACGCAACCATCGCGGCCGCGCATTTCCAGAATTTAACCTTGTTCGCCGGCGCGCAATCGACGCGCCATCCCGCTGTTATTCCAACGAAATAACGCCGTCAGCAGGCGAATGGTTCACAAATCTCAAAAAATGAGTGAGCGCTCGCTTGACTTTCGATTCTCGCCCGTGTGTAGTGAGTGAGCGCTCACGCTGAGCGGGCCGTCGCTGGGGAGACGCGACGGCGTTGACTGCGAAAGGAGGCGTCTATGACCGTCGAAACTTACATGAAGGCCGCCACAGGCTGCGCCGACGCCGCGACCGGGTCCTCGCCCCGGACCGGCCGCGCGTCGTCGGACGCGGCCACGGAAGCGGCAGCCGCTGGGGAGACGGCTGTCCGGGGGGCCGATGGGTCGAGACGCCGCGCGACGACCGCCGCCGAAACCGTCCAAGCTCACTCGTCGCGCTTTTCTGCGCGTCCGGGCGCGATAGGACGGACGGGATTGGGCGTTGGGGGACGCCTGAACGATGAGCCCGTCGGCGGCGGCGTCGCTCGGGGAGACCGCAGTCAGGGAGAGACCGCTCGGCGTGGGCGCGCCCAATTCGATGCGTCGCCGCAACGTCAAAGGGCCGCGTCGCCGCGCGACGGCGCGCTGGCTGGGGAGGGAGAGATGAAGATCGCCGCCGCTGACGACGCTGACCAAACCAATGAGACGAAATCAGGCGACGGGCGTCGTCGCGGGCGTCCGCCCGCCGACGCCCGCGGGATCACCGCGGCCGATGGCTCCACGAAGGCGCGGATCGAGCGCGCGGCGGTGTCGCTCTTCGTCGAACGCGGCGTCGACGCTGCGACCACCCGCGAGATCGCCGCCGCGGCCGGCGTCGCCGAAGGCACGCTTTACCGCCACTTCAAGAGCAAGGACGAGATCGCCGAGAGCGCGTTTTTCTCCGTCCACAATCGGCTCGCCGACATGATCGAGGAGGCCGGAGAGGCCGCCGAGGGCGTTGACGATCAGGCGCGCGCGATCGTCGCCTCGCTCACGGCCTTCGCCGACGCGGACTGGACCCTCTTCCGCTACCATCTTCTTTACACGCACCACTTCGTTCCGCGCCGACACGATCCGCGCAATCCTGTCTCGGCGGCCGAAGCGCTCGTCGCGCGCGGCATGGCGCGCGGGGACGCGCCCGCGGGCGATGCGCGCCTCGTTGCGGCGATGGCACTCGGCGTCGTCCTGCAGGCTGCCCTTCACAAAGCCTACGGCATCCTCGCCGAGCCCATGGCCGCATATCGCGAGCGGCTCGAGCGCGGGGTCGTCGCCGTGTTGCGCGCCGGCGGCGGACTTGGGGCCGAACGGGGCGACGAACCGGGCGAGGGATCCGGCGCCGCCGCCGGCTCGTCGTCCGCCTGAACGAACGCCCACGCCTCGAATTCGACATGACGATGAGAAGCCTCGCCTTCCGCGCCGCTTACTGGGCGACGTCGGTTTTTTTCGCCCTGACCGCCACGCCGCTTCTGCTGGCGCCTAGCCGCAAGCCGCTGACCTTGTGGATCCTTCTGTACACCCGCGTCGTGACGTTCTGGATGCGCGTCCTCGCCGGTATCCGCATCGAAGTCCGCGGCCGCGAGAACCTGCCAGCTGGGCCCTGCGTTATCGCGGCGAAACACCAGAGCTGGGGCGACGGCGTCGTCATGTTCGCCCAGTTCTACGACCTCGCCTTCGTCGTCGGCGACCATCTGGAGAAGTTCCCGCTCGTCGGCGGCATCTTGCGCAAGCTCGGCGCGATCATCGTCGACAATTGCGGCGGGGCGTACGCCCGGGCCCGGCGGGTCGACGCGCAGCTCGTCAAAGCGCGCGCGGAGAACCGCAGCGTCCTGATTTACCCCGAAGGCCATCTTTCGCCCGCGGGGAGGCGACATCGCTATCGCCGTGGCGTATTCCATATCTACGCGGCCTATGGCTGCGCGGCGGCGCCCGTGGCGACCAATCTTGGCCTTTTCTGGCCCCAGGCGTCGTGGTCACTGAAGCCGGGGGTCGCCGTCGTCGAGTTTCTGCCGCCGATCCCGCCCGGTTTGGCGAAGGAGGCGTTCATGACCGATCTCGAACGCGCGATCGAGACGCGTACGAACGAACTTGTCGCCGAGGCGGATCCGACCGCGTTGGTGCGCAACGATCCGTTGCCGGATCCGGCGCCTAAGCGCGCCGCGCAAGGGTAGGGAGCGATGTCGACGGGGGAGATGGGGACGGTCGAAGCGCGAAGCACGGCAGGGTCGGGTGCGGCTGGGTCGGGCGTGGAAGGGTCGGGCGAAGCCGGGCCCGCCGCGGTCGACGCGGCGCGGGCGGCGGCGCCGGCGAACCCGCGGCCGCTTTTTCTCCAGCGCCGGTTCCTGCCACTGTGGACGGCGCTGTCCTTCGGCACCTTCGCCGACAACGTGTTGCGCCAGGCGCTGCTCATCGGCGTGCCCTACGGCGCGATCGCGTTGCCCGGCGTCGCCAACCCGGACGACGCCATGCCCGTCATCGGCGCGCTCCTTCCGGCGGCGATCCTGATCTTCTCCACGGTATCCGGCCAGCTCGCCGACAAGTACGAAACCTCGCTCATGTTTCGGCGTACGAAAGTCGTCGAACTGGCGCTGATGGCGGTCGCCGGCGCCTCTTATGCGCTCGGGCTCGGCTGGCTCTGCGTCGCGTCGCTCTTCGCCATGGGGGCGCAGTCCGCGTTCTTCTCGCCGGTGCGCATCGGCGCCATGCCGAAATATCTGGCGACGGACGAACTCGTGCGCGGAAACGGGATCTGCAACGCCGGGCTCTTTACGTTCATACTTTTGGGCTACGCCGTCGGCGGTTATCTGATCGTGCTTGAAGGCGGCGGCGGCTACGTCGCGCTTGCACTGGTCGCCGCCGCCGCCATCGGCTACGCCGCCGCACGGCTGACGCCTTTCGCGGCCGCCAACGAGCCCGGCCTGCGGCTCGACTGGAACGCCCCGCGCCAGATCGGGAAGGCCTTCGGCTATGTGACCCGCGCCCGGGGCGTCCTGCCGCCGCTTCTCGGCGTCGCGGCGTTCTATTTTCTGACGACCCCCGTGACCGTGGTCACGCCCCTGTTCGCTCGCGAGACGCTGAACGCCGAACCCATTGTCGCCGTCGCGCTCAACGGCCTGTTCGCCATCGGCGCTTGCGTCGGCGCGCTCACCGCCGCCGGCATCGCCAAGGGCCGTTCCGGTCTTGGCCATTCCGTGGCGGCGGTGATGGCGGCGGGCGTGGTGACGATGCTCGCGCCGCTGGTCGCTCCTCTCGTCGCCGATGGCGGCATCGCGGACGGCGTCGGCGACCTCGCGCCCGGCTTCGACGAAGCGGCGAACCCGGTCTTCACGCTCGGGATGCTCTTCGGCACCGGGGGCGGCCTCGCGATCGTCCTCATCTTCGTCGCGGCCTCGGCCTTGATGGGGGTTTACGTGGCGCCGCTACAGGCCGCGATCCAACGTCGGGCGCCGGGTCCCGTCCGCGCGCGGATCATGGCGGCGAGCGCCTTCGCCAACGCCGCGTTCGCTCTGCCGGGCTCGCTGTCGATCCTCTTCGTGACGCGCACGGGCGTCGATCCGAGCCTCGCCTTCGCCGGCGTCGGCTTCGGCATGCTCGCCGTCGGCGGGGTGATGCTGCGCCGACACGGATCGCTGCCCGAGCGGCTTTACGACGAGGCGCTGACGGGCGGGAACGCTGGACCGGGACGGGCGATCGATTAACCTTTAGAAATCGTGTGGCATACCTCCTGCAACCGCAACGGCGCGCGCGAACAAAGGGATACGCCGATCTTCGCGCCGGAAGGGTCGCAAACATGGTGAAGGTCGAACCGCAATGAGCCTCACGTTTCTTTTCCTCGCCGCTTGCCTCGGGTTTGGCGGCGCCGCCGCCGTCTCCGCCCGCGGGCCAATGAAAACGCCGGACCTGCCTGCGCCGTTTCGCGAGAACGACCTGCGGCGCTTCACGCCCCGCAACACGCTGTTCATCGTCGGTCCCGACGCGAACCATCCCGCGTGCAAGCTCCAGCGCCGCCTCCTTAAGCCGGCGATTGCGACGCTGATCCGCGAGGACGTCTCGGTGATCGAACTCTATGGCGACAGTCCCGCGCGCCGGAACGGCGATGTCATCGACTGGCTTGATCCGGCGCTCCTGCGCCACGCCATGGACGCGGAGAGCGGCTTCGCGGTCATCTATCTCGACGAGGCTGGCCGTCAGCTTTTCCGCTCGGAGGGGCCGATCGTCGCGCCGGATCTGTTCGCGCGCATCGGGGTCGAGATCGACGCCGCCACGCCGAAGCCCAGTCGCGCCTCGCTTGTGCTCAGCAAGCTGAAGGCCGCCTGACCGGGGCTTTGGCCCAGGCTGACACGTTGAAAGCCCGGCCGTCGCGCCGGGCTTTTTTACGCGCGTTTCCGATTAATGCGCGTTTCCGGTTAATGCGCGTTTTTGGGGAACAGAACGGCCGCGATCGTCAAGATAAGGATCTTAGCGTCGAACCATAGTGACCAGTTGTCGATGTAGTCGAGGTCGAACTTGACGCGGTTCGCCATCTGCTCGGTCTCTGACGTTTCGCCGCGGTAGCCGTTGACCTGGGCCCAGCCGGTGATGCCGGGCTTTACCTTGTGGCGCCCGGAATAATTCTCGATGGCTTTTGCGTACTCGTGATTGTGGGCGAGGGCGTGGGGGCGCGGGCCGACGAGCGACATCTCGCCCTTCAGGACGTTGATGAGCTGGGGCAACTCATCGAGGCTCCACTTGCGCAGGAACGCGCCGACGGGGGTGACGCGCGCGTCGCCGGCGCTCGCCTGGCGCACCACTGCCCCGTCTTCCGCCACCGTCATGGTGCGGAACTTATAGATGCGGAAGACTTCGTGGTTGAAGCCATGGCGTTGCTGGCGGAAGAAAATCGGCCCCGAGCCCTGGATCCGCAAGGCTAGCGCGCAAAGCGCCATCAGCGGCAGGGCGAGCGCGAACAAAACGACGCCGAGAATGCGGTCTTCGAGGGTTTTCAGGACGCCGCCCCAGCCCTCGAGCGGGCGGCGGTAAAGCGTCATCGCCGGCGCGCCGGCGATGCGCACCACCTCGCCGCCCTGATGGTCGAGCCAGTGGGCGCTTGAGAGAACCGCGACCGACACGGGCAAGTCGGACAATCGGTTGATCAGCGTGGTCATTTCCGCGCGGTCGTGGTTCGGCAGGGCGATGAGAACGTCGTCGACGTCGCCCCGACGCGCCGCGCGTTCAAGCGAGGCGACGTCGCCGCGTAGAATCTCCGTCGGCAGCCGGCCGGGTTCGTCCGCTTTCGGACCGCCAGGGGTGAACACGCCGACGATCGAGATCGCAAGTTCGACGTTCGTCGCCTGGTCGACGAAGCGCTCCGTCGCCTCGCCGAAGCCGACGACCGCGATGCGCCGGTCGAAGACGCCGCCTTCGCGCGCCGCCCGGCGCAGGTAGGCCGCCGCGGCCAGGCGCGCCGAAACGAGCGCTACGGCTGATGCGCCGGCCCAGGTGAAGAGCCAGAAACGGGAGAAGGCTTCGGAGACCTTCAACGCAAAAGCGAAAGCGATCAGACCAAGAATGATCAGCGCCCAACGCGCGATCACCGGTCGCATCGCGCGGCTTGAAGAGATCAAGGCGTCGAAATCATAGTAGCCGTCGCGGCGCAGGAGCGCGGTGAGGCCCGTCGCGCCGATGATCCCCGCCGCCGCGTATTGCTGGAGAAAGTCGAGCGTCACGATAATCGTCGCTTGGTGGTAGAAGTAGGCGACGGCGATCGACGCCGCGGTGATGAGCGCGAAATCGCTGAACTGGATCAAATCGCCGTAAAGCGCACGTGAAATCGGGCGGCGAAGCCGAGCTCCCCCGGCGACGTCGTCGTTCGGTCCGGCCTCCGCCAGCGCAGGGTCGGCGAACTCGGGCGCGCTACTCAACTTTGCCTCTGACATCGGATGCTCGCGGTCGCCATGCTAAGAGCGCGCGTACCATCTAGCGTGCGAACATTCTGTAACCGAGCCGATAGTTAATGTGAACGGCTTTCCGCTGCGCGCTCGCGTAGTTTCCGGCTCCATCGACGCCGCAGAGCGCGGAGCGACAGGCCGCGCCGCGGCGGAAGGAGCATGAAGCATGACGGATCATTCCGGTAGGGAACTGTTGGACGCGATGGCGGATCTCGCCCTCAAGGCTGGCCGCGAAGCGTTAAGAATTTACGGCGCGCCGGTGGACGTCGCGATGAAGGAGGACGCCTCGCCGGTGACGGAGGCCGATCGTCTGGGGGAGGAAATCATTCTCGCCGGGCTCAGCGACGTCGCGCCGAAGACGCCCGCCCTCGCCGAAGAGGCGGCCGCCGCGGGCGAAACGCCGGACCTTGGCGAGGAGTTCTTTCTCGTCGACCCGCTCGACGGCACGAAGGAGTTCATTAACCAAACGGGCGAGTTCACCGTGAACATCGCCCTCGCCCGGGGTGGCGCGCCGCGCCTCGGCGTCGTCTACGCCCCCGCGATAGGTAAGCTTTATCTCGGCGGTCCGGAGGGAGCCTTCCTGGTGGCGGCGCCCAAAGGCGGCGCGGACGTGGCGTATGCGGAGCTCGCGCCGACGCGCTCGCCGATCAAGGCGCGCCCGGCGCCGGCCGACGGTCTCGTCGCCGTCGCAAGCCGCAGCCACCGCTCGCCGGAGACCGACGCCTTCCTCGAAACGCTCAACGTGACAGACTTCGCCGCCGCCGGCTCGGCGCTGAAGTTTTGTCTGATCGCGGAGGGGCTCGCCGACGTCTATCCGCGTCTTGGGCGGACCATGGAGTGGGACACCGCCGCCGGCCAGGCGGTGCTCGAGGCCGCCGGCGGGCGGGTCGACGTCTTCGGCGAAGAAGCGCCGTTGCGCTACGGAAAGAAGGCGCGGGGCTACGACAACCCGCATTTCATCGCCTGGGGCGCGCGTTGACGGTTCGTCAGGCGTCCGACGCGTCGGCGAAGATCGCCGGCAGGGCGACGCCCTGGCGCACCCACACCTCCCAGAAGCCTGTGCGCGCGGCGAGCTTGAAGCGGGTGTAGAGAAGCGCCTCGGACTGGTCCTTCACCGCCGCCGACCGGGGATCGAGATCGGCGCGGGGCACGAAGACCACCTTCGCGTCGTCGGCCGCCGCGCGGCCGTTGGCCTTGCAGGCGCGTCGCTCGGCGACGACGCAGGCCGTATCTGCGCCCGTCAGGATCGCGACGCCGAAACCGTCGGCGGCGAGCCGGCGCGCTTCGAGCGTCGCCTCCATCAGCGCCGCCGCGTCGTCGGGTCCGGCGATGCGGCGTTCGGCGAGCCGCGGGGCCCGGGTCGGCGCACGCACGAGGGCGAACGTCGCGGCGGAGGCGTCCTGGGCCTTGGCGAGGCGGGCTTGCAGCGCGAGGCGTCCTGCGGCGTCGACGGAGATCGCCGCGGTCCAGAAAACGGTCAGCGCCGCGACGCTTGCGGCTACGGCGATCGATGCGCGGTCATGGTCGCGGAAGACGCCGTCGTAGAAGGGCGAGTGTACGGACAAACAGGCCATCGCGGCGGCGAGCGGGAAAAGCGGCGTCGTCTCCGCGCCCGCAAGGCGCGCCGCGGCGACGGCGAGGAATAGGAAGCCGGCGCCGGCGAGCCAGCCGCGGCCGTAGGCGCGCCCGCCGAAGATCGCCGAGGCGCCGATGACGGCGAGCGAGGAGACGGCGACGCCGGCGACGCCCCAGGCGCCGATATCGTGCGCCGCGGCCTCGCGGCCGGCGGCGAGCGCCCCGGTGGCGACGGCCGCGCGCGCGGCGTTGAGGCCCGGAGCGACGCCTTCCGCGACGAAAGCGACCGCGGCCGCGCCGACGACGGCGGCGGCGTAGCGGTCGAGCCCGGTGGGGCCCGTCAGGAACGGACAGGCTGAGAGGGCGATGAACCCCGCGAGCGCGAACGCCGGATTGAACGTCCACAGACCGATCAGGAGGCCGCCGGCGATGAGCCCTTCGAAACGCGCGCGGTCGCGGCTCGGGTCCGCCGGCGCGCAGACGAGCGCGACGGCGAGCGCGAGAAAGAGAGAGAGCGCCATTTCCGCCGGACCCGCGAACGGCGCCACGACGTAGGCCGCAACGGCCGCCGTCAGGACAACGCCCTGGATCGTCGGAAAGCGCGCAGCGCAAAAATAGGCGAGCGGCGCCGCGCCGAGGAGGGCGCAGAGCGCCTTGGCGATGAGGTGAATGCGCCCCGGCGCGTCGGCGAAACGGTCGGCGATCGACAGGAGCAGCATGTAGAAGGGCGCGGCCTCGCGCGGGGCGGCGCCGGCCGCGCCGCGCGTCGCGGCGCGCGCGTCGGCGATCGGCGCGATGAGGTCGACGGCGGGCGCGGCCGCGAGGGGCGCCGGAGCGAACGCGGCTGCGGCCAGAAACGGCGCTGCGCCAAGCAGCGCGAGGGCGAACGCCGAGCCCGGATCCCGCCAGCCGTACAGGGTCATCGTTAAGCGTCGCGCGCGCGGCGCGGGCCGGCGCCAAGCCGGCGCGGCGATCCCGAAATCGGACGGTTCGGCCATATGAAGCGTCTCGCCTTGCTACGGTCGGCCGGCGCAAGCCCTTGTCGGCGGGCGGCGCGCGGCCGGTCGTCAGGCGTTTCGCAAGAGATTTGCCGCGCGCGACGGCGCCGACGAATACGAGAGGCGAGGCGAGGCGAGGCGAGGCCGCCAGTCAGGCGGCGTCAGGACGCTCGGCGCTGGTGGCGATCGCGAACAGCGCCTCGCCCGTCTCCGCTCCGCGCAAAGCCTCGCGCACGCCGGCGTCGCGCATCAAACGCGAGACCTTGGCGAGCGCCTTCAGATGGGCGGCCGTGGCGTCCGCCGGCGCGAGCAGGAGAAAGATCAGGTCCACAGGTTCGTCGTCGAGGGCCTCGAAATCGAGGGGCGGGTCGAGGCGAGCGAAGACGCCGGCGATCTCGCCAAGACCCTCGATCTTGCCGTGGGGGATGGCCACGCCCTGGCCGACGCCCGTGGAGCCAAGCTGTTCGCGGCTCATGAGGGCTTCTTCGATGGTCGTCGCCGGCATGCCGACAACGTCGGCGGCGCGCTCGGCCAGCATGGCGATGGCCTCGCGCTTACAGTGAGCTCGCAATCGGGGGATGACGCCCTGCGGCGACAGAATGGCTTCAATGCCCATGGCTGTCACAAGCCCTAGTTTACGCGACTGACCGCGCGACGATCGGGCCGCGACGGCGGAGCCGCCGAGGCGTTCGCCGCCCGCCCGAACCACGCGTTTACGACGCTACGCCGAAATCGCAAGGTCTGCGTTTAAGGCGAATAAATCGCTTACGCCGTCGGGTCGATCCAACCGATATGGCCGTCGCGGCGCCGGTAGACAACGTTTAGCCGCCCGTGGCCCGCGTTCTTGAAGACGACGGCGGGGCAATCGCCGAGGTCGAGCTGCATCACCGCCTCGCCGACCGTCAGCGCCTGCAGCTTGGTCTGGCTTTCCGCGACGACCATGGGCTCCAGCCCGGACGCCTCGGCGTCCTCGTCCTCCTCCTCGTTGAAAGGCGCCAGGAGGTAGAGCGCGGCGTCGGCCGCGGCGGCCTTGCCGTTGGCGTGGTGGTCCTTGAGGCGGCGCTTGTAGCGGCGCACGCGCTTTTCGAGCTTCGCCATGGCGCCGTCGAACGCCCCGTAGGCGTCTCCCGCCTCGTCGTGTGCGGCGAGGAAGACGCCGGAATCGAGGTGGGTCGTCATCTCGCACCCGACCTGGTGTCGTTCGCGGCTAAACGTGACGACGGCGTCGGCCCCGCGGTCGAAGTACTTTCGGACGCCGTCCTCGAGCTTCTGCGACACATAGTCCTGCAGGGCCTGGCCAAGATCGATGTTCTTGCCGCTGATTTGGATGTCCATGCCGTCTCCGTCGTCGTACGTGGGCGGCCGGGCGTTATGGTTCGACGTTCGCCGCAGCGCCGGCGCGCAATCGCCAAGCCTAACAACGCCTGCGCGAACCTGTCCAAGACTTCCGGCGCCGCGAGCGCTCGGCCGCAAGGCGCCGGACGAGGGTCGTCAGATCGCGGCGCGCATCGCGTCGCGGCGGCGTTGCACCGACGACGGAATGCCCATCGTTTCGCGGTACTTCGCGACCGTGCGCCGCGCGATGTCCACGCCTTCGCCGGAGAGGAGCTCGACGATCCTGTCATCGGAGAGAACGGCGTTCGCCGCTTCGCCGTCGATCAGTTCGCGGATGCGGTAGCGCACCGCTTCGGCCGAATGCGCCTCGCCGCCGCCTGTCGACGCGATCGACGCGGTGAAGAAGTACTTCAGTTCGAAGATGCCGCGCGGCGTCGCCACGTATTTGTTGGAGGTGACGCGCGAGACGGTCGATTCGTGCATCGAGAGCGCGTCGGCGACGACTTTGAGGTTCAACGGCCGCAGGCTTCTGACGCCGTATTCGAGGAACCCGTCCTGTTGCCGGACGATTTCGCTCGCCACTTTGAGGATCGTCCGCGCCCGTTGGTCGAGGCTCTTCGTCAGCCAGTTGGCGTTGGCGAACTGTTCCTGCACGAACGTCGCGTCGTCGTTGGTTTGACGCGTCTTCGAGACCTTGGCGAAATAGGTCTGATTGACGAGGACCTTCGGCAGGGTGTCGCTGTTGAGCTCGATTTTCCAGCCGCCGTCGGGCGCCTTTCGGATGTAGACGTCGGGCGTGACGATCTGGACGGGATCCGCGCCGTAGGCGAGGCCCGGCTTCGGCGTCAGCGAGCGGACCTCGGCGATCATGTCGCGTACGTCCTCTTCATCCGCCTGCGTCTCTTTCATCAGACCCTTGAGATCGCCTTTCGCCAGAAGCTCGATGTTTTCGATGAAGGCGTCCATCGCCGGGTCGAGGCGATTGCGCTCTTTCAATTGAAGGCGCATGCATTCCTTGAGGTCGCGGGCCCCGACGCCGCTCGGCTCAAAGGCGTGAATAAGGGCGAGCGTTTCTTCGACGCGAGCGACGTTCGCCCCGAGACGCTCCGCAATTTGACTAATCGGTTCGCGCAGATACCCGGCCTCGTCGATGAAATCGATGATGTAGGCGCCGATGAAGAGCAGCTCCGGGCTCTTGGTCGCGACCTGAAGCTGTTCGGTCAGATGGTCGCGCAGGGATTTGTCCTGGCGCAGCGTTTCGCCGAATTCGCGGTCGTCGTCGAAGCCGCCCTTGCCGGAGCCTGCGCTCGCCCACTCATTATCCTTATACGCCTCAACGCCCGCCTCGGCCTGGCGCGCGCTCAGGTCCTCCGGCTCGTCGTAGGCGCGGTCGAGCGCCTCGCTCGCCTTCTCCATCGTATCGGCGCGGGTGAGGTCGATCGCCGCGACGGCGTCCTCGCCGCCGGCCTCTCGCGCCTCGCCGCCCTCCGCGCCGGCGTCGGCGTCGGCGTCGTCGGAGGCGCGCTCGAGGAACGGGTTCTCCTCAAGCTGCTGTTCGACATACTCGGAAAGCTCGAGATTCGATAATTGCAGCAGCTTGATCGCCTGCTGCAATTGCGGCGTCATGACGAGCTGTTGCGACTGTCGAAGTTCGAGCCTTGGAGCTAACGCCACGACGCCCCGGTCCCCTCGTCATGCCGACGCGCGGACGGTTATGCGCGCCAGGCGTCGTTCTAAAGCTGAAATCGTTCGCCAAGGTAAACGCGGCGCACGTCCTCGTCGCCGACAATGTCGTTCGGCGCGCCTTCGATAAGCACCTGACCTTCATGAATGATGTACGCCCGGTCGATGATGTCGAGGGTCTCGCGGACATTGTGGTCGGTGATGAGGACGCCGAGGCCGCGGTCTTTCAGGTGCATCACAAGCTCGCGGATGTCGGCGATGGCGAGCGGGTCGATGCCGGCGAAGGGCTCGTCGAGGAGCATGAAAGCCGGTCCGGTGGCGAGGGCCCGCGCGATTTCGACGCGCCGCCGCTCGCCGCCGGAGAGCGCCAGCGCCGGGGCGGAGCGGATGTGCTCAATGTGAAACTCCGCCAGCAGATCGTCGATCAGCGTTTGCTGGCGGTCCTTGTCGCGCTCGACGAGTTCGACGACGGCGCGCAGGTTCTGCTCTACCGTCAGTCCCCGGAAGATCGAAGCCTCCTGCGGCAGATAGCCGACGCCGAGGCGCGCGCGCTGGTACATCGGCAGGCGCGTCGCGTCGTGGCCGTCGATATGGATCGCGCCGGCGTCGGCGGGGATGAGCCCCGTGATCATGTAGAAACACGTCGTCTTGCCGGCGCCGTTGGGGCCGAGAAGGCCGACGACCTCGCCGCGGCGCACGCCCATGGAGACGTCGCGCACGACGGGCCGACGCTTGAAGCTTTTCGCCAGGTTCTCCGCAAAAAGGCCGCCGCCGCCGTCGACCACCGCGCGTACGGCGGGAGACGACGCCGCGTCCGCGTCCGTCGCGTCCGTTTGCGTGTTCGGCGTTGTCATGTCGCCTCCATCTAGCGGCGCCGCGCTTTAACGTTCCATAAATCGAGGCGCGGCGCGCGTCATGATTCCGCGTTCAGCGATTTGGTGCGGAAAACGCCGCGCACGCGACGGCCCTCCGGCGCTTCGATGCGCACGCGGCCGGTGTCGACCCAGTAGACGAGCCGTTCGCCCGCCATCACCTGTTCGCCCTGCGTAACGACGACTTCTCCCGTAACGACGATCGTACGAGGAATTTCTTCGTATACGGCCTTGTCGCCCGAGATCGCCTCTTCGCCGTTCGAATAGCGCACGTCGCCAATCGCCGTGATGGTCGTCACGTCCCCCGCCTCGTCGCGAACGAGAATAAGACGGTCCGACGTCAGAATGGCCGCTTCCTGAACGACCTGTACGTCGCCGATGAAAGTGGAGACGGCGAGATTGTCCTCGCCCTCGAAACGCTCGCTCGTGATGTCGAGGGGCGCGTCGCTTGACGGGGCGAGCTGCGCCGCGGCGGGCGCGGCCGCGAGGATCGAGACGAGGGCGAGGCGCGCGGCCTTGGCGTCAACCATTCGCGTCTCCCTCCGCGCTCGTTGCGCAGCCGTCGCGCAGCGCCGGGCCGCCGTCCGTGGGCGCTGCGGCGCACGCGTCCGGCGCGTTGGCGGCGTCGACGTCTTTTTCAGCGTCTTTTTCGGTCTTCGGATAGATGCGCATCCGCACGTTTCCTTCGAGCACCACCCGGCCGCTCTGATTGTCGGCCTGCAGGCTGTCGGCGCGCAAGGTGCTGCCCCGCGGCCCTTCGCCGGAGACGGGGCGGGCGCTGACGACGCGCTCCTCGTCCACGGTGAAGGTGGCCTCGCTCGTCCGCAGAACGTAGCCGTCCTCGCCCGCTTGGCGGGCGTACGTGACGTCGTCGCGCAAGACCAGCGTGTTTTCGTCCGAGCGATAGGCGCCGGCGCGAGCGGTGAGGGTCGAGGACTTCGCGTCGCCAACGGTCACGGCTTTGGGGCGTTCGAGATTGATGAGCTTTTCGTCGCTGCGCGCCTGGGTCGCCGTATCGGCGGTGATGTCGTAAGGCGCGCCGTCCGCGTCGACGCCCGAGAAGCGAGGGTTCGCCATGCGCAGCTCTTCCGCGGAGGCGTCGATGCCGTCTTCCTCGAGGTCGCTAAGGTCGATGTTGCGTTGCCCGTCATCGCCGGCGCTGGCGAGGAAGAACGCGACGAGCGCCAGCGCGACGATCGGCAGGGCGACGCGCAGGCGACGCACCATGCGCGAGCGCGCCGCGGCCTGTTCGCCCGTGAGGCGGCGGCGCGGCGTCTGACCGGCGAGCCGGTCGCGCCCGGTCTCGCCCGCGTCAGCGGGGCCGTCCGACGTCAGGTTCTCGTAAGCCGGGTCGATCATGTCCCTGTATGTAGCGACGCGTCGCGAAACCGTCACGCGCCGCGGGCTCGTTGCGCGATCGCGGATCGATGGGGCCGGCCTCAGCCGGCCTCAGGAGTGGGCGAAAATGTCGATTTCGGGCCAGCCGGCGACGTCTAAGGCCGCTCTGGCGGGAAGAAAATCGAAACACGCCTGGGCCAGCGCCCGCCGGCCTTCGCGCGCGAGCATCTCGTCGAGTTTTTCGCGCATTTGGTGCAAATAGAGGACGTCAGAGGCGGCGTAATCGATCTGCGCGTCGGTGAGGACGTCCGCGCCCCAGTCCGAAGACTGCTGTTGTTTCGACATTTCGACGCCGAGGAGCTCCCGCGCGAGGTCCTTCAGGCCGTGGCGGTCGGTGTAGGTGCGCGCGAGCTTCGAGGCGATCTTGGTGCAGTAGACGGGCCGCGTCGCCGCGCCGAGCCAATGGAGAAACGCCGCCACGTCGAACCGGGCGAAATGGAGGATCTTCTCAACCCCGGGATCTTCAAGGAGCCGCTTGAGATTGGGCGCGGCGATCGCGCCGCCGGCGGTCCGCGCCAGCTTCACAAGGTGGGCGTCGCCGTCGCCCGCCGACAATTGAACGACGCACAAGCGGTCGCGGTGCGTCTGCAGGCCCATCGTTTCGCTGGCGATCGCGACGGACGCGCCGAAATCCAACTCCGCCGGCATGTCGCCGTCGTGAACGTAGTTCGCCATTCGCCGCTCCTTCAGTCTGGCGCGCGGACGTAGCACCGGCCGCGGGCCGGGGCAAAACGGCGGGGTTAGAAGAACCGCGTCAAGCGAAGGGTCACGAAGTCTTCGTTCTGGAACGCGGCGGCGAAGTTCTCTTCGTCGACATTGACGAAGAGGCGGGCTTCGACCTCGGCGGTCCAGTTCGCGCCGATCCGGCGTTCGGCTTCGACGAAGACGCCCGTCGACTGATCGTCAGCGTCGATCGTCGCGCCGGCGAGGAAGGCCGTGTCCTGCGGATCGTTGAGGCCGAGGCGCGCGCCGACAAAGACGTCGTTGTCAGCGATCGTCACCGGCGCGGCGATCGTCGGCAGGTCGCCGACGCCCGCCGGCGCGTCGTCGCCGAAGTCCTCAAGCGCGATGTCGTCGTCGCGGCCGTCGAACTGGTACTCGGCGAGGAGGCCGAGGTCGGCGTTGGTGCCGGCGACCTGGAAGAGCGTGTATTCGAAGCCGCCGACGGCGGCGAGGAACGTGTCGCCCTGGCCTTCGCGCACAAGGCCCTCGAACTTCCAAAGCCAGGCGTCTTTCGTATACTGAAAGTCGATTGAGCCCTGGGCGATCTGTTCGTAGACGGGCAGAATGCGCTCGTTCGCCGCGTCGATCGCGAGGCGCGGCTCGCGCGACGTGCCGTAGAAGAACGAGACGCCGAAGTCCCAATTGCCGAGATAGTGCCCATAGCGCGCCGCGAAATCGGGCGCGGCGCGCCGGCCGTCGCGGCGGAAGATCGGCTCGTCCGTGTCGACGGCCAGCAAAAACAGCGGCCGGCCGTTAGGGCCCGGAAACGTGCGGTCGCGGAAGCCGGACATGACGAAGAAATCGAGCGTGCCCCAATCGTTGAAGAGGGTCAGGTTGACCATGGGCTGGCCGAGCTTGTCCTCTTCGTCGATGTCCTCGACATTGTCCGTCTGATTGACGATGTCGACGAGATGGCGCGATTCCGTCCGTCCCCAGAAGACTTTGGCCGCGCCGACGGTCACTGACCAGTTGTTGTCGGAATTGAAGCGGTAATACGCCTCGCGCACGTCGAAATGGGTGCGCTCGTCGTCCTGGCCGGCGAGACGAAAGAAAGGGATGATCGCCGCCTGGTGCTTGCGGTCGTCCGTCTCCCATCGCGCTTCGGGCTGGAAGGCGGCGGACGGCTGGAGATGGTCGAACTGGCGCTCGGTGGACGCGTCGTTGGGGAAGACCCGCAACTCGCCCTGGACCTCGGCGCCGAAGTCCCACTCGCCGGCGAGCGCCGGGCTCGCGGCGAGGGCGGCGACGGCCGTCGCGCTGAGTTTCCGCATCGGTTCTTCCCCTTCGCCGGTCGCCGCTAACGCAGGCGCGTCAGAATGGATTGTTCGAAGTCGTTCGCGTCGAGCCCGTTCTTGAAGCTGTAGTCTTCATAAACGAGGTCGGTCGTTTTGTCCGTCTGGTGATTGACCATCGACAGCGTGTGGGCGCGCCACACGCCGTCATATTCGCGATAGTCCGACAGCGTCAGGGTTTTGCGAAGATCGCCCTTGCGATCGTAGAATTCTACCTTGCGGGGTTGAAAGATATCTTGATCCGTCCACGTAACTTGTTTGGTGTAGCCGGATTTTTCATAGCGCGGGAAGCGTTCGATGACGTCCATCGTCTCGCCGTCGAGCTCCTCTTCGCCGACGTATTTGTAGGTGAACTTGTTGAGCTCCTGGATCGTGAAGTCCTCGAAGGCGAACTCGGAGCCGACGAAGGCGCCCGATTTGTTCGACGAAGAGATCCGCTTCACGCGCTTCAGGGCCGGCAGGTAGAGCCACTGGTCGTCCGGGGCGAGGATCATCGCGTGGCTTAAGAGCGCCGTGCCCTCGACGTCGCGGGGGCTCGCGAAAATGACGAGGGAGCGGTCGCCGACGCTTTCGTTTTCTTTCTCCAGGGTGGCGAAGGAGAACTCGCGTGTCGTCTCCTGGCCGGCGGCGTTGCGAAGGATCATCTTCGCGTCGACGCGGCTGTCGCCGTAACCCCGGTCTGTGCGGTCGCTGCGCGCGGCGATGTCGTAGCCTTTCTGGGCTTCGGGCGTTTCGCCCCGGGCGGCGGGGTCGGCTTCTTGCGCGAGAGCGGCGGGCGCCGCGACAAGGCCGCTTGTGGCGAGAAGCGCGGCGCAGAGCGCGGATGCGAAATTGCGGGTCATGGATGGTCTCCTTTCGGCGCTTGGTGGGCGCTTGTTGTGCGCCGGGCGGTTAGGCGGACGCGGCTTGCGGCTGTAGGGCGGCGGCGCGGTCGTCCTGGCGCTTGGCGCCAAGGAGCAAGAGGCCGGGCAACAAGAAGAAGTCGAGAATGAGGGCGAGGCCGATCGTCAGCGACGTCAACAGGCCCATCTCCTGATTGATTTTGAAGCTCGACATCGAGATCACCAGGAAGCCGGCGAGAAGGACGACGGTGTTCGTCACGATCGCCGCCCCTACGGTTTCGAAGGCGTATTTGATCGAGGGCCCGGCGGCCAGCCCGCGTTCGCGTCGCGCGCGCACGTATTTCACAAGGAAGTGGACGGTGTCGTCGATGACGATGCCGAGCGACAAAGACGCGACCGCGGCGACGGAGAAGCCCACCTCGCCGACAAGGATCGCCCATACGCCGAAGGCCGCGAGGATCGGCAGCCCGTTCGGCACGACGCTGAGAAGCCCCAGGGCGACGGAGCGCAGGGCGATCATCATGATGACGGCGATCATGGCGATGGCTGCGAGCGTGCCCGTCACCATGCTCTCCACGTTCCGCTGGGCGATGAAGGTGAACATCACCTGCGGGCCCGTCGCGGGCGCGCTCATCTCCGGCGCGTTGGCGTCGAACCAGGCCTCGGTCTTCGCGAGGAGCTCGCGTATCTTTTTCGTCGAGTACTGGCCGTCGAACTGCGCCGTGACGCGGGTTTGCGACTTGTCGATGTCGATCCGGTCGTTGAGATCCAGCCCGTAGGGCAGCGACAGTTCGTAGAGGAACAGGTACTGCGCGGCGAGGTCGCGGTCCTCCGGCAGGCGATAAAAGTCCGGGTCGTCCTGGTTCAGGTTCTTGTTGAGCCGCTTCATGATGTCGGAAAGCGTGAAAACGTGGGTCACGCCCTCCTGATCGCGGAGCCACTCGGAGAAGGCTTCGAGGTTCTTCAGGAACTCCGGATCGCTGACGGCGCCCGGCCCGGGCGCCTTCGCCGAAAATTCGATCGTGTAGAAACCGAAATGCTTGATGAGTTCGTCGGAGTCGCGGCGGAACTCGATCTTCTCCGAGAAGTACTCCCGGAACTGGTCGGTGAGTTCGATGCGCGGGATGAACGCGACCAGGGCGACGACGCCGAGCCCGAGGGCGATCATCAGCGTGCGCGCACGGGCGACGACGACGTCGCCGAGCCCCGCAAGAGCGCGCTCCTGAAGCCCGCGCGTCTCGCTAGCCGTCGCGCGGAACCTCACGATGGAGAGGACGGCCGGCAGGAACGTCAGCGACAGGATCCACGCCGCGGCGATGCCGACGGCGGAGATGTTGCCGAAATCGCGGAACGGCGGCGCGTCGGAAAAGTTCAGCGCCATGAAGCCGACGATCGTCGTGATCGACGTCACCGACACCGCCAGGAAGTTGATGCGGATCGCCTCGACGATCGCCGCGCGCTGGTCGAGCCCGGCGCGCATGGCCGTTCGGGCGGAGATCAGAATGTGCACCGAATCGGCGATCGCCAGCGTCAGGATGACGATGACGGCGCTGGGGCTCGGTCCGGCGAGCTTGATGCCGACGAAGCCCGCCCAGCCCATGCCGAACATGGTCGCGAGGACGACGAGCGCGACGGTCGTCAGCGTCGCCGACACCGACCGCACGGCGATGATCGTGACGATGACGATGACCGCGATCATCAGCGGAATGAGGCTTTGGAAGTCCGCCGCGATCGCCTCGGAGAAGGCGTTGTTCAGCATCGACGTGCCGCTGATATAGATGTCGAACTGCGGGTAAGCCTCCTCGATGCGGTCGCGCAGGGCGCGGGCTTCCGCGACGGCGATGGGGATCTCGTCGAGCGCTTCGCCGGGATAGACCGTCGTCACCGTCACCGCCGTGACGCCGCCGTCTGGCGTCAAGAGCTGGCCGTTGAGGATCGGTTCGGCGAGGGCGGCGGCTTTGCGTTCGGCGAGCGTTTCGGGCAAGCTTTCGCCTGGCTCGAGGATCAGATCCTCAACGATCAGTTCGTCGCCATTTGCATACGTGTACTGAAAATTTGTGACTGAATCGACGCGCGTCGCGAACGGGATCTGCCAGCCCGCCTCCGTCAGCTCGGCGATGGCTGCGAGGTTTTCGTTCGTGAAAATCTCCGAGCCGTCGTTTGGCACCATGAGAAACACGAAATTGTCCGACTTCGTGTAGGTCGCCTGGAACTCCTCGAAGTTCCGCAATTCGGGATTGTCCTCCGAAAAGAACGCCCGGTAATTGTTGTCGTAGGCGAGGCGCTGGGCGCCGGAGCCCGTGGCGATCGCGCCGGCGACGGCGGCGAGAATGATCAGCCAGCGGAAGCGGATGACGAAATTGGCGAGGCCGACGGCGACGCCGTCTAGGCGGCCTCGCTGCTCGGCGGACGCGCCGGACGGCGCTTCGGTATCGGACATCGACGTGTTCCCTCATCTTCGCGGGGCGGCCGGCGGCCAGCCTCTCGCGACGTCGTTCGTACGCGTTGCGTTACTCGGTCTCGTCGCGACGCGGTTCGGCGCGGGCGCGCCGTCCGCAGACGTCGTTGTCGTTGATTTCGATAGGCGGGGCCGCGGGCCGCGCCGGCGCCGCGCCCGGTTTCGCGCACAAGCCGTCGACTGCCGCGAGAAACGTCGATTGCAGCGCTTCGCGGCTGGCGCCGGCGCGGGCGAGCGCACCGACGCCGAGGATCAGCGCGACGAGCACCTGGGCGGCCTCGGCGGGCGAAACCGTGTCGTTCAGTTCGCCGCGCTCGGCGGCGCGCGCGAGCGCTGCGGTGAAGGCCGAGTTGATCTCTTGCAGGTAAGCGTCGACACGTTCGGCGACGACCGGGTCGTCGCGCCCCACGTCCATCGCCAGATTGCAGACGAGGCAGCCCGTGCGACGCTCCGTCATCTCCGCGATACAGAATTCGGCGACCTTGCGGACCGCGTCGAGCGGCGGGCGCGCCGGGTCGTCGAAATGGCGCAGGAACACGCTGCGCCGCTCTTCATGGTAGGCCTGAAGGGTCGCCAGAAACAGATCGCGCTTGCCGCCGAAGGCCGAATAAATCGCGTAGCGGTTGAGCCCCGTCGCTTTGACGACGTCGTCGATCGACGCCTCGTCATAGCCGCGCGCCCAGAACAGCTCTTTCGCCGCCGACACCGCCGTCGCGTGTTTCGCTTCGTCTTGGATCACGTCGATCGACCGCCTTTGAAACGCGCGTTCTAGAACCAGCGTTCTGGTTAGAACGGTTGTTCTGGCCGGGTCAAGCGAAATCACGGCCCGGCGCGCGCGTCGGTGATCGCGATGTCGTGGGAAGAGGACGCGTCAGCCGGCCTTGGAGAGGCGCGCTCGGGCGTAGCGCGAGGCTTCCGCGAAAAGGTGACGCTGAGCGTGGCTGCCGCCGACGAGGTGCAGCGTCGGCGCGATGTCGGCAAGGGCTGCGGCGGCGTCTTCATGCGCGCCGCGGGCGACGGCGACGACGCCGTGCGCGGCGGGAAGAGCGACGTCAGCCCAGACCCCCGCGGCTTCGCCGGCGAGGCCTTCGGCGTGGTCGGCCATTGAGTCAAGGAACGCGTCCGCTTCGCCGGGCGCGCCGGCGCGCGCGAGAGCGTAGGCGTAGTGTAGGTCGTGGAACGGCAGAATGTGCTCGCCGGCGCGCACGCGCGCCTGTTCGACGACCGGCGACCAGCGTTCGCCCAAATCGACGCCGCGCATCTCGAGACGCCACAGCATCGAAATCGCGCCGATCTGTTCCTGCGGGAACTCCGGCCACGATCCCCACAGGCGTTCGTCAAAGATCGCCAGCGCCTCGTCCGGCGCGCCGAGCGCCAGCCGGAAGAGCGCCGCGTGCCACCAATTGTGCTCGCGGATGAAGACGCCCTTGGCGTCCCATGTGTGTGCGCAGCGGTCGAGCCAGCGCGCGCCGTCTTCAGCGCGTCCGCGCGTTTCATGGACGTGGGCGACGGCGTGGTGCGCCCAGGCGTCGTCGAGGGCGACCTCGACCGCTCGCAGGCCTTCCTCTTCGGCCTCGTCGACGCAGTGGTTCTGTTCGAGGGCGAACGCGATCAGGCCGTGCGCGTATGGCCGGCCGTCGTGGACGATCCGCACGCGCTCGCCGAGGCGCATGAGCGCCGTCTGGTCGCCGAGATTGAAGGCGTGGTACTGCGCCCACTTGAGCGCGCACAGGTCCGCCGGCCAACGCACGGTGAGATCGTCGAGCCGAGCGAGGGCGCCGTGGAAGTCGCGTCGGGACCAGCGCTCGACGGCGTCACAGAACGCCGCCTCGCGCGGCGAGGGCCGCGGCGCGGCGCGCATGCGCCGAAGATACGGCTTAGCGTTCTCCCAGCCCTCAGCGCCCTCGAAGGCGAGGTGCAGCGCCGCGGCGGGGGCGGTGAGGAGCGCGCTCTCCGGCGCCGCGTCGGCGATGGGGAA
This sequence comes from Parvularculaceae bacterium, assembly GCA_050331095.1. Lineage (GTDB taxonomy): Bacteria > Pseudomonadota > Alphaproteobacteria > Caulobacterales > Parvularculaceae > MED-G105. Next base: position 2,111 of record JBHJHE010000008.1, on the reverse strand, counting down.
AAGGTCGCGCAGGGTCGCGCGGTAGGCGAGGAAGGCGTCCACATAGGCGTCGTAGCCGCGGGCCGCGGCGGCGTCCGCGCCGGCGATCGAGAGGTCGTGCTGGTCGTGCTGGTCGTTAGATTTCATAACGCCCATCGATAGCGCGGGTCGCGGCGTTCGCAAACGCACAAGTCGCGCTGGCGGCATCACGGCCCGGCGAGACCCGGAAGACCGCCGGAGGGCCAAACGAAAAACCCCGCGCCGGCGGGCGCGGGGCTTCAAGCGTTCGTCCGCAGCTGGACTTATTCGCTGCGCATGATCCCGAGAATGTTCAGGATATGGATGAAGAGCGTCACGAACGAGCCGTAGAGCGCGAAGGCGCCGAAGATCGCCGAGCGATCGTTCGCCGCGCCGCCCTCCTGGTAGAGCGACTTGATCATCTGGGTTTCGTAGGCCGTGACCCCGGAAAACACGAGGACGACGGCGCAAGACGTCAAAAGGCTCATCATCGTGCTCTGGAAGATGAGCGCGTTGACGACGATCGCGATCAGAAGCCCGACCGAGGCCATGAAGAGGAAGCTCGCCATGCCGGACAGGTCGCGCTTCGTCGTGTAGCCGTAAAGGCTGAGCGCGCCGAAGACGCTCGCGGTGATGAAGAACGCCCGGTAGATGTCGACGGCCGCGCCGCTTTGCTGGAACGCGAACAACATCGGCGCGATCAGAAGGCCCCAGAGGGCGGCGTAGGCCCAGAACATGGCGTGGGCGGCGGTTTTGGAGCCGGAGAACATCACTTTCGGCGAGAACCAGCCGAGGCCGAGCAGTCCGACGAAGAGAACCCATTTCAGCGGCGTGCCGGCGATCGCCATGACGATCTGCGGCTGCGAGGCGACGAACAGGGACATGACCCCCGTCGCGGCGACCGCTAGCGCCATGTAGTTGTAGACGCCGAGCATGTATTGGCGAAGGCCCGCGTCGACGGCGGCGCCGGTCCGCGCAGTCGTCGCGCCGTGGCCGGGGCGAATGTCGTTCATATTGGTCAGCCCTTTGCTGCTTTGATCCGGAGGTAAATATCGATCGCTCGGGCGCTGCGTTCAAGGCGTCGCCGCGCCGGTTCGCTGAATCCCGGCGCAACCTTTCGGCGCATACTTCGCGTCAACCTTAATCTACGTCGCCGACGCGCAGGGCGGCGACGTAGAACCCGTCACAGCCGCCGCGCGATGCGAGGCTCGCCGGCGTCGTGCGCACGTCGCCGCGCCGCGTGACGGCGTCGGCGAAATCGCCGAGCGTCGCCGGGTCAATGGGAACCCGCGCATAGCGCGCCTCGGCCTTCAGCGCCGCTTCGATCCGGGCCTCGCCCTCGTCGCGCTGCAGCGAGCAAACGCAATAGACGACGATGCCGCCCGGCGCCGTCATCTCGGCGGCGCGCGCGAGCAGGCGCGTCTGGATCTTGGCGAGCGCGGCGACGTCGTCCTCGGTCTTGGACCAGGCGACGTCCGGATGGCGTCGAATGGTGCCGGTCGCGGCGCAGGGCGCGTCGAGCAGCACCGCGTCCGCCGGCGTCTCCGGCGACCAGTCGAGGGCGTCCGCCTTTACCGTCGTCGCTTTGAGCCCGACGCGCTGAAGGTTCTCCGCGACGCGCTTCAGACGCGGCCCCGAAACGTCGACGGCGATGACGTCCGCGCCCATTGAGGCGAGCTGCATCGTCTTGCCGCCCGGCGCCGCGCAAAGGTCGACGACGCGCTTGCCGGCGATGTCGCCGCCCATCGCCGCCCGAAGGGCGGCCGCCGGCATCGCCGCGGCGGCGTCCTGCACCCACCAAGCGCCGGCGCCGAACCCCGGCGCGCTTGCGACGTCGCGGCGCGCGTTTAGACGCAACGACCCGACGCCGATCGGCGCGGCGTCGAGAGCCTCGGCCCAGCGCGCGGTCTCCGACGGGTCTTTCAAGGTGACGTCGAGGGGCGCTTCCAGCCGGTGGGCGGCGGCGATGGCGCGCGCCGTGGCCGCGCCGTAGGCGCGCTCCCAGCTCCGCCACAGCCAGCCAGGCGCGTCGACCCGCGCCGGCAGGCGCGCGACCGCCGCCGGGCCCGCGGCCGCGCCGCGCCGGGCGCCGGCGGTCGCCATGCCAGCGTAGC
>JBHJHE010000007.1:0-80684 GCA_050331095.1 Parvularculaceae bacterium | reverse complement strand
GGCCGCACGCGCCGCCGCGCCGCGCGCAGCGGCGTGCGCGCACGCCGCCGCGCCGAACGCGACCGCGGTCGCCAGCGCGCCGTTCGCGGACGGAACCGTCGTCGATGCAAGGGCCAGAGCGGCGCCGGCGTGGCTGGCGGGGAGCGCGACGGCGACGCCGCCCATGCCAAGCGCCAGCCCCCGGGCCTCGCCGCGCCAAAGCGGTCCGGCGAACGCCAACGCGCCGGCGACCGCGAGCGCTGCGCGGAGGGCGCCGCCGTGAGCGGGCGGAAGGAGCGCCGCGCCGCGGGTCGTTTCGAAGGCGAGCACGGCGACAGTGGCGACGGCGAACAATCGCGCCTGCCGCGTCGGGCCCGCGACCACGGCCGCGACGACCGCGACCGGCGCGACGACGGCCGTGAGAAACGTTGAGAGATGGGCCTTCGCGCTCGCCACCGCGGCGAGCGGCGCGACGGCCGGGTCGAAGCCGCGGGCGGTCAGGGCCGCAGCGGCGGCCGCGGCCGCCGAGCACGCCAGAACGGGCCGCGCAGCGCCGCGCTCGCCCAGCGATCTCGCGCGCGGCTCCTCGATCCCGGCGACCGGCGCGCGCCGCGCGCTCAAGGGCGCGCCTCAACCCGACGCAAAGACGGCGAGCCGATCAGTCCGTCGGCGGCAAATCTTCGTCGAGGATCGCCATGTTGAACTGGTAGCTAAGATCGCCGTCCTCATCGTCGCGGAAAATGACGCCGAGAAATTCGTCGCCAAGATACAGCTCGACCGAGTCGTCCTTTTTCGGTCGACCGCGCACCGTTATCGTCTCTACACCGAATTTCGTGCGAAAATACTGCTCAAGACGGCGGATCTCCAACGCGTCCATCGCGCCGCTCCCATTGTGTCGCTTCAGATCCTTCGTCATAGCGGCGGCCGGCCGGCGCAGGCAACCGACGACCCCAGCGCGGCCGCGCCCGACCTCAAGGCGATCTCGGCATTGCGGATCCCGCGCGTCGCTGTACGACTGTCGCCGACAAAGCGGCCCATGGCCAATCAAGGAGAGATCAAGATGCGGACGAAGGCGTTGCGCGACCTCACGATTTTGACCGCAGCGAGCCTGCTCGCCGCGTGCGGCGGCGCCGACGACGACGCCGCGCGTCACGACGCGGCCGCCGGGGACCATACCGCCGCCTGCGCCGACGCGGCCGAGGGCGCCGTCACGGTCGTCGACCCATGGGTGCGCAGCGTCGCCGACGCGAGCGCGCCGAGCGCCGCCTTCATGACGATTTGCAACGGCCGCGACGCGGCGGCGAAGCTCGTCTCGGTCTCCGCGTCCATCGCCGCGCGCACCGAGCTTCACGAAACCGAACGCAGCGCCGACGGCGTCGTCAAAATGTCGCCGATCCCGTCCGTCGACGTGCCGGCGGCCGGGGCCGCGGCGCTCGCGCCGGGCGGGCGCCACATCATGCTCTTCGCCCTTGAAGGACCGATCGCCGCTGGCGACGAAGTGGGGCTGAAGCTTACGTTCGAGGACGGCTCGTCGACGAACGCGACCGCCGTGGCGCGCGCGCCGGGCGAAGCGGCCCACGGCGTCCATTTAGCCGCGCGAGGGTCAGCCGTCGAAGCGCTGGTCCATCGTCGACGACGCCTGCGGGCAGCCGCCGACGGGCTTCGCCGGCACGCCCGCCACCGTGCATCCCGCCGGCACCGAGTGGAGCACGACGCTGCCGGCGGCGACCTTGGCGCTCGCCCCCACCTCGATGTTGCCGAGCACCTTCGCGCCGACGCTGATGAGCGCGCCGCGGCGGATTTTCGGGTGACGGTCGCCTGTCTCCTTGCCCGTGCCGCCGAGGGTCACGTCCTGGAAAATCGAGACGTCATCCTCGACCACGGCCGTCTCGCCGATGACGACGCCCGTCGCATGGTCGATATGGACGCCCTTGCCGATGGTCGTCGCGGGGTGGATGTCCACTTGGAAAAGCTCGGACATACGGCTCTGGAGATAGAGCGCTAGCGGCCGCCGGTCATGCCGCCAGAGCCAGTTGGCGACCCGATGCCCCTGGATCGCGAGATAGCCCTTAAAATAGAGAAACGGCTGGACGTATTCGCTGCAGGCGGGATCCCGCTCATAGACCGCGAGAATGTCCGCGAGCGCTGACTCGCAAATCGTCCGTTCGGCGCTGTAGGCCTCGGTGCAGACCTCCCGCCAGAGCATCGCGCCCATTTCGGCGTCGGAGAGCTTTTGCGCCAGGCGATAGGAGAGCGCCTGTTCGAAGGACTCGTGGTTGAGAACCGTCGCATGGAGGAAGCTCGCAAGCGCCGGCTCCCGGGCGGCCGCCGTCGCCGCCTCGACGCGGATGCGCGGCCAGGTCTGGTCCGACGCAAGCGGGAGAATTTTCGAGCTCTGAGACATCGTCCGCGTCGCCCTCCTCGAAGGCCATTCGCTTATTTTGAGCCGCCCAGCAAAAGGGCCGCCACGTCCGCCGGCAGCGCACCCCGCGCCGCCTTCTCCCGCGCGGTCAACGCCATGACTATCGTCAACGCGTCCCGCACGTCGCCGGCCAGCACGCGCTCGTGAAGCTCGGCGAACGGCGCGAGTTCGACCTGCAAGCGCTCATCGGGATCCGGATCCGCCGGCCCCCATGTTAAATCCCACGCAAGATAACAAATGGAAACCTCGTCGGTTACCGCGTTCGATAAATCGAACGCGGCGAGCTCCAGCCACTTGTCGGCTCGGGCCCCGGTTTCCTCCGCCAGCTCGCGCTGCGCCGCGGCGAGCGGCGCCTCGTCCAGCGGTCCGCCGCCCTCCGGCAGCTCCCAGCTATAGCGCTCGAGCGGAAAGCGGTGCTGGCCGACGAGCGGCACGCGGCCGTCGGCGTCGATCGGCAGGACGCCGATCGCGCGGTTCTTGAACCGCACGACGCCGTAGTTTCGGGGCGCGCCGTCGGGGCCGCCGGCGTCGTGATCGACGACGCGGATCCAAGGATTGTCGAATACGGTCCGCGCGCCGCGAACGGTCCATGGGCCGTTGTCGTAAGGAAACGTCAGCGCGTCTCGCGAAGCCGCCATTCGCCCGCCTCCCTTCTCCTAACCCGGCCGTTGACGCGGGCGACGCGTCAACCGCGGCCGCGATAGGCCGGCACGCCGGGGTCGGGCAGCCACAGCCCGTCGGGCGGCGCGCCCGTCTGATAGAAAACGTCTATGGGGATGCCGCCGCGCGGATACCAGTAGCCGGCGATGCGCAGCCAAAGCGGGTCGGCGGCCGCGACGAGGCGTTTGGCGATCTCGACCGTGCAGTTCTCGTGGAAGGCCCCGTGGTTGCGAAACGATCCGAGGAACAGCTTCAGCGACTTCGATTCGACGAGACGTTCGGCGGGGGCGTAATCGATGACGAGGTGGGCGAAGTCCGGCTGGCCCGTCACGGGACAAAGCGAGGTGAACTCCGGGCAGACGAAACGCGCCAGATAAAGCGCGTCGCCGTGGGGGTTGGCCACGACGTCGAGCCGCGCCGCGTCGGGCGACGCGGGCGCCGCCGCCGGCCGGCCCAGCGTCGTCGCGGTTCCCAATGGTTGGTCGTCATCAGGCTGCATCGGCGCAACAGTAGCGTCGTTCGCGCCGGCGCGACACCGAAGCTTCTTGCCGGCGCGCCGCCAAGCGGCTTCTGGACAAGCCCGCGCCGGTCCCTTATCGACTTCGCTTCGCGAGCGCCGCCGCGCCCGCCCGCCCAGGTAGCTCAGTTGGTAGAGCAGCGGATTGAAAATCCGCGTGTCGGTGGTTCGAATCCGCCCCTGGGCACCACGCGCCCCCTCCCCTCAACACGGTATCGAAATGCTTCTTGAAGAGAAGGCGCGGTCGACGACCCGTCTGCGCACGACGCCCCATCAGGGATGCGTCAACGGCGCCGTCACGGTACCGAACATCGGCCGTGTGAACGTGACGGCAATCAGCGCCGCCCGCGCTCAGCGCTCGGACATCTCACCCCGGCCGCATACGCAGCAGCTTTACGCCCGCAACGGGATGACGCGCCTCGGCCGCCGGACGGCTCCGCGCGCCATCCCGTCGCCGACAACGCCCGAACGAGCGATATACAATCGCCGACTCTGGATCACGCTCGCCGATCGCCGGGGGTCGCTGCAAACGTCAAAGCAGGAGCTCGTTGTCTTCGACTTCGTCATCGGTTTCATCGTGCATGACAATCGCGATACCGAAGGTCAGGATGCCGACCCGCCCCGCGGTCATCAAAACTATAATGATCAGCTTGCCGAGCGTCGACAGATCGCCAGTGACGCCCGTCGAAAGCCCAACCGTTCCGAGCGCCGAGACGCATTCGAAAACAAGGCGCTCAAACGCCACTCCCGGCTCCGTCAGCGCGAGGAGAAAGAGCGCGAAAAACAGTAGAACCACAAAGTAGAAGACGCTGGCCCCGGCGGATTGCAGCCTGGCGGGCGGAATAGGCCGCTTGAAGAAGCGCACGGTGTCGCGCTGTTTCAGCGTCGAGCGAAGCAGTCCGAGCATGGCCGCGAACGTTGTTGTTTTCAGCCCTCCGCCCGTGCCTGATGGCGACGCGCCAATGGCCATCAGGAAAAACAGGATCAACATGGCGGCGTAGCCCATTGATCCAATCGGATGCGTGTTAAAACCGACCGTGGTCGAGGCTGTCATGGTTTGGAAGAACGCCGCCAACAGGCGCTCAGATGGCGGCAAGGCCGCGATTGTCGGTTCGATGACGAACATGATCAACGTTCCGAGGGTCAGAAAGGTCAGCGTGAGGCGGATGATGACCTTGCTCGTGAAGCCGAGATGGAAGGCGCGGGACGTCAGGTTCCGCCACATGTCCCAGACGATCAGGAACCCCATCGCCCCGAAAAGGCTGAGCGCTGAGATTATGATGTTGATCCCGGCATGGTCCCGGAAATCTTCAAAACTGTTGGCGTTGAGGCTGAAACCCGCGGTGCAGAACGCCGAGATCGAATGAAAGATCGCGCTCCAAGCCGGGTTGTCCACGCCTGCGCCCACAAACGTAAAATAGAGCAGGACCGCCCCGATCGCCTCGCAGATGAGGGTGAACAGGATGACGGTGCGGATGAATTGGGCGGGCTTCACATCTTTGGGCAGGCTGAACGCCGCCTTCGTGACCTTCTCGCGCAGGGGCGAGAGACGCTCTTGGGTCGCGAGCACGGCGAAAGATCCGATCGTCATGTATCCGACGCCGCCAGCCTGAATGAGGAGGAAGATCACCAGTTCGCCCCAGAAGGAATACGTCGATCCGGGATCGATCGTCACAAGCCCGGTTGTGGAGACCGCCGATACGGCGATGAAGAGATTGTCGATGGTGCGAACAGGTTCCGACTGCATTATTGGCAGGGACAACAAAGCGAACCCGACCATCATGTAGAGCGTGTAGCCGAAAACGAGCAGCTTCGCCGGACTGGCCCGCAATATTGTCGCCTTCGCGCCACGAGACGTTTCCATGAGCGAGCGCCTCAGCGCATCGAAGACCCGTGCTTCGGGCATGTGATCCTCTCCTCGCGCCGGATCGCCGGGCGTCATCGACATGGCCCGAAACGGCGAAATGCGCCAACGCCAAAACCAAAAAAAGCGCAAAGCGCCGCCCCTGGCCTAGTCGCCTTCGCTCCGCAAGGCCGGGCGAGAGCAGCGGACGGCCGTGTGGAGAATTTCGGCGTCTAGGCGGGCCAACCCCTTGCCGCGATAAAGCCGCAAGTCAGTTAAGTTTGTCAGCCTACGGATAGGAGGGCGGCGGTCCGCTCCCGTCGTACGCGGCTACGTTCAAAGGCGTCCGGTCAATAGCGCGCCGGCCGCCGCGCCCCGTCCGACAGGGCCCGTCCGACAGGGCCAAGCGCGCCGTCCTCCTGGCTTCTGTTTCAGATCTGGCGGCCGGTACTTCGGGGTAACCCGAAGGGCCGGCGCATCTCGCTGATGCGCTCGCCCTCCAAAAGCCGGGCGACCGATCGCAAGCGCTCCTCTTCAACGGTTCCGTGTCCCCCCAACGGCGTCAACACCCCCCGGGAAAAGCGTTGCCTATGGTCCGGTGCGATCCGTCATCCATGTCCGGGGCGGTCAATCACATTACACGACGGCCTTCTTGCGCGCGCTGGCCGCCACTTATCGTTTCGGCTTATCTCTTGGCGCCGGGCCGGGCACGCGCCATTGGCCTCGCCCGGCCGACAATCTCGTAGCGAAGGGGCCTTGCGCGATGACTGACAGACTGACCGCCGTCGACCGGCGGCGTTTTCTCGCCGGCGCGGCGTCGCTCGGCGCCGCGGCGGCCGCGCCCCGCGCGCGCGCCGCTGACGTCGTCGCGACGACGCCGTTCGCCCGGATCGAGCGATTGGCGCCCGGCGTCTGGGCGGTGATATCCTCGCCGGTGAACCCGGATGGGTCGTTCAACCCGCAAACGCTCTGCAATGGCGGGCTCGTCGCCGGCGAGGACCGCGTCGTCGCCATCGACGGCTACTTTCAACCCGCCGGCGCCGCATGGCTCCAGGCGCAGGCTGAGAAACTCGCGGGCCGGCGCGTCACCGACGTCGTCGTGACCCATTTCCATGCGGACCATACCGGCGGGCTCGCCGGCTTCTTCGACGGCGGCGAGGGCCCCCAGATCATTGCGACCGAGACGACGCGCAAGCTGATCATCGAGCGGCTCTCAGCGCCGAACGACATCGACGGCTCGCCGTTCGCGGCGCCGTCGATCAGGCCGCCCGTGTTGCCGACCCAAATCCTCAGCGACGAGGCGAAAACGCTTCCCTTCGACATTGGCGGACGGACGTTGACGCTCGATCACAAGCGCGGCCACACGCCGAGCGACCTCGCCGTCCATGTCGACGACACGGTGTTCGCTGGCGATCTCGTCTGGGCCGACTACTTCCATAACTATGTCGACGCCATCCCCAGCGATTTGCGGCGCTCCGCCGGCGATCTCCTTAAAGACCGCAAGCGGACGATCGTCACCGGGCATGGACGCCTCGACACGGCGCGCAATCTCGCGCCCTATCTCGATCTTCTGGACCATGTCGAAGAAAAGGCGCGCGCAGCCCACGGGGCGGGCAAAAGCGTCGAAGACGGCGCGGCGGATTTCTCCGTACCGGAAACGCTGGGCCCCTGGACGCTTTTCAACCCCCGATACTATGAGACGGCGTTCCGCGCCTGGTATCGGGAACTGGACGGCTGACCGTACCGCTGACCGGGCGCCTTACTCGCCAGCGACGCGGGGCCGCCAGCATCGCGCCAGCCACTGCTCCTCGTCGACGCATTCGAGAGCGCGCCTAAAACTCACCGGCGGCTTGCCGACGAGCACCCGCGCCTTGTCCTGGGCGCTCATGCGGCTCGCGTAAAACCGCTCGATCAACGGACGCGACAATCGGTAAAATCGTCCGAGCACTTTGTATCGGCCCTCGGGCGTCGACGCGTAATACAAGAGCCGCGACAAAAGGCGGTAATACCCCCGCTCGCGCCAACGCCGCTCAGCGTAGCCGCGCGTCAAGCGCGCGATCGCCGGGCCGGAGAAATCGGCCGCCGCGGCGACCTCGTCGGCGAGCGCCGCCGCGTCCGGCAGAGAGTATCCCGTCAACGGATGAAACAGTCCGGCGCGCAAGCCGGCGACGCCGACGCCCTCGGGCGACGCCGCGAGGTGGGCGCGGATGTCGCCGGCGAGGGCGATGGGCAGAACGCCCGCCTCTTCGCGCACGATTTCGGCGACGCGCCATCCGGCCCGCGCGCAATAGGCCGCGATCTCTCCGCGCAACGCGTCGGCGTCGAGCGCCGCCCCGTCGGAATAGTACGTATCCTCCACAAGCGCCGCGTCCTCGGCGAACGGTAGGACATAGACGAACCGATAGCCGTCGGCCTGGGAGATCGTCGCGTCCATGATGATCGGCGCGGCGAGGCCGTGGGGTTCGGCGAAGCGCACCTCCTGGCCAAAAAACTTCTGATAGCCGATCGTCAGCGCCTCGGCCTCGCGTTGCCCGCGCGCGTCGATGACCGCGCCGGCCGAGACGCGCTGGCCGTCGTCGAGGCGCAATCCGTCCGCCGCGACGTCGCTGACGCCGGCGCCAAGGACGAGGCCGTCGCCGACCACCGGCGCAACCACCTCGTGGAGCCGATGCGACGTCGCCGAATTGTAGCCGGTCTCGAGGACGCGCTCATGGGAGGGAAACCGCACCTCCTGGCGCGGCCAATGGTGGACGACGAGCGGCGCCATCCACGCTGCGCGCTCCGGCGGCAGGTCGCTGTCGTGGAACGACCAGGTGTGGTTGCCGCCAAGGGCGGGCCCGCGCTCGACGACCGCGACCCGCAGGTCAGGCCGCGCCTGGCGCAGACGCCATGCGATAAGCGCCCCGGACAGGCCGCCGCCGGCGATCGCGACGTCCGCCTTCATCAGCGACCCGCCGCAGCCGGTTCGTTCGCGCAAACCGCGCGGGCTCGCATCATCGACGGCTCCCTCGCCGCACGCGCCCGGCGTGACGCTTGCGAGGAGCGTTGGTACTGTGAATTCGACTTTACTTCCAGTATCGTCAAACGGAATTTACAGTGGGCGAGCGGCGGCCGCGCGCGGCCGCCTCCCGAAGCGCGCCGGCAGGCCCTGGCGGGCTCAAAAGGTCGAGACAAAACAAGGTCGAGAGAAAACAATGAGTTTATCCGTCCTTTTGACCCTTGGCCGACTGCCGAAGGCCCTGGAGCTCGCCCGAGCGCTGCACGACGCCGGCGCGAGGGTCTTTGTCGCCGATCCGTTCGCGCGCAGCCTGTGCAAACCTTCGCGCGCGGTCGCCGGCTATTTTCAGACGCCCGCGCCCCGGGACGGTCCCGAAGCTTACCGCGCTGCGCTGCGCGAGCTTGTCCGGCGCGAAAAAATCGATCTTGTCGTACCGGTTTCCGAGGAGGCGATCCACGTCGCGCCCCTGGGCCCCGTCGTCGCCGGCCGCGCGCGCGTCTACGGACCGGCGATCGTCGGCATCGACGCCCTCCACGACAAACTCGGCTTTATCGAGACCGCCCACGAGGCGGGCCTCGCCGCCCCGGAAACGGCGCGTGCGGACGAGCCGGCGGCGCTCGAAATCGCGCGCAGCGGCGACTATGTCGTCAAGCGTCGCCGCGGCTGTTCCGGCGTCGGCCTCAGCATGCGCCCGCGCGGCGCGCCGCTCTCCCCTTCCGACCGGTCGGAGAACCATGTGGTCCAGCGCCGATTGCGCGGCCGCGAGGTCAGCTCCTTCGCTATTTGCCGCAACGGCGAGGTTCTGGGCGGCGTGCTTTACGAGGGCCTCGTCTTCGCGGGCACCGTAGCGACCTGTTTCCGGCGGGTCGACGACGCGCCGGCCGCCGAAGCCTGGGTGAAGGAATTTGTGGCGCGGACGAACTATGACGGGTTCGTCGCCTTCGACCTGATCGTCGACCCCTACGGCGAGGCGAAGCCGATCGAGTGCAATCCGCGTCTGACGAGCGGCGTTCATTTCTTTCAGCCGGACGACCTCGCGGCGTGCGTCCTCGGCGAGAAGCTCCCGACAGGGAAGCTGCGGCTGAAACGCCAGAAGGCCTTTCAGGAGGGCCACACGACGCTCTCCCTCGCCTACGCCAGCATCGGCCGGCCGCGCGAATTCGTCCGACGCGTGCGCGCCATGGCCGGCGCCCGCGACGTTCTCTGGTCGTTGCGCGACCCGGCGCCGTTCTTGATGATGACGCCGATGTCGTGGGATGTGCTGCGGCCCGTGCTTTTTGACGGCGTCACCTTCGGCGAGGCCGCGACCCGCGATCTGGAGCCGCCGCATCGTCTGGAGATCGCGCGCGAAGTAGCGCCCGCGCCGGCGTTCGCGCCGCACAGGCGCGCTGCGGAAACCGTTCAGGCGCAGTGACGATTGACGCGGACCATGACCTGCTCGGCCGGCCGCGTCGTCAGGCGCGCCGCCGGCCGCACGGAGGCGCGGTCCAGGACTTCGAAATCATAGCGCCGCATCAGGCGCGTCAGGATAAGCGCGCTTTCCACGGCCGCGAAGCCGGCGCCGATACAGGTGTGGGGCCCGAGGCCGAAGGGTATGTAGGCGCCTGTCGGGATCTCCGCCTCGCGCGGCGACAGAAAACGGTCGGGATCGAATGCGTCCGGGTCCGGCCAATATTCCTTGTGCCGATGGGTCGTCCACGGCGAAATCATGATGAGCGCGCCTTTGCGCACCTTGCGCCCGCCGACCTCGCCGTCGCGCAAGGCGACCCGCGGCATGAACGTGATCGGCGGATAGAGCCGCAGGGCTTCGCGGAAGACGGCGCGGGCGAAGGGCGTTTTCTTGACGGCGTCGAACGAGACCTCGCCCTCGCCGACGACGCTCGCGATCTCCTCGCGCAAGCGCGCGAGGGAACGGTCGTCCGCCGTCAGCATAAAGATCGCCCAGATGAGCGCGCTCGCCGTCGTCTCGTGGCCGGCGAGAAAGAAAACCCCGAGCTGGTCGATCAGTTCTTCACGCGTGAACGCCGCGCCCGTGTCGGCGTCGCGGGCGGCGATGACGGCGCTCGCGATGTCGTCATAGCAACCGGGCGCTTCGAGATGGGTGTCGACGAGCGCGCCGAGATGGCCGCGAATGCGCTCGCAGGCGGCGAGCACCTCCGGCTCCTGGCGGACCTCCGTCCACGCCGGATCGACGATCAAGCGCCAGATGCGGACCTGCGCGACGCCGCGCTCGAAGACGGCGAAGTCGTCGAACACGTCGCGCGCGACGGCGCTTTCGAGAGAAACGGAGAAAACCGTTCGACAGATAATGTCGGCCGTCAGGTGGCTCATGGCGAGGTCGAGCGAGATCGCTTCGCCCGAGGCGGCGACGGCGTCGAGCCGCGCTTCGTAGTCGTCGACGGCGGCGGCCATCTGGTCGAACGCGAGATTGAGCCGCATCAGCGAGAAAGCCGGATCGATCATCGCCCGCTGGCGGCGCCATTTCTCGCCGTCGGAGACGAAGATCGAATCGCCGATCAAGGGCTCGAGGGCGCCGACCATGAGGTCGCTCTTCGGGAACATTCCGTCCGCGTCGAACATCGCCTCGCGAACGAGCGCGGGGTCGTTGAAAAGCTTGATCGACCGGCGGGAATAGCCGAGCTCGCCGGCCTTCATGCGGTAGGCCTCCGCCGGCAACAGGCTCAGAAGGTCGCCGTCGCCGCGCCAGACGGTGCGCGCGAGCGAGGCGAGCGCCGGCAGGGGCGCCGGGCGCGGTGGAACGTAAAGCGGCGGCGAGTTCGTCTTCATACGGTTGTCCCGGCGGCGGTCCCGGCGGCCTTGCAGGCGAGCGTCCGGGCCGGACTATCAAGCGGGCGTTAAGCGATGTCGACCCACCATCTCTTCGAAGTCCTGATCGCGCTGCATATCGCGGCGGGCGCGCCGGGGCTCCTGACGTTCTGGGCGCCGATCGCCGCGCGCAAGGGCGGGCGGGCGCACCGGCTCTCCGGGCGCTTCTTCGCAAGCGCCATGCTCTTCACCGGCGCGGTCGCAGCGACGATGTCGACGTTCACGCTCGCCGCGCCGATGGCGACCCACCCCCACCTCGTCGATCATCCGCAATTCTCCGATCCGACGCTCGTGCGCGGGATCTTCGGCTGGATGATGCTTTATCTCGCGATCCTGACGATCAATCTCTCCTGGTACGGCTGGCGCTGCGCCGTCAACAAACGCGACCACGCCCGAAACGCCGGCTGGGGCGCGCTCGCGCTTCAGGCCGTTCTCGCCGAAGCGTCGGTCAACTGTGCGGTGCGCGGGGCGTTAATCGGCCAACCGATGATGATCGGCGTTTCGTTCGTCGGCTTCGCCACCGTCGCGACGAACCTCATGTTCATCTACAAGAAAAATCCGAGCCCGATCGATTGGCTTCTGGAGCACATCAAGGGCTTTGTCGGCACGGGGATTTCCGTCTATACGGCGTTTCTCGCCTTCGGCGCGGTGCGCCTGGTGCCGGAGCTCGCGCTCGCGCCGATACTTTGGGCCGCGCCGCTCGTCACCGGCGTCTGGCTCATCATCCACCATCAGCGCGCCGTCGCGCGCCGGGCCGGCCGACGCGGGGCGGACGTCGGCCTCGGCGCGAGCGCACGAGACTTGATCGACGCAAGCGCGCGCGAATTCGCGCGCTTCGCCCGCTGACGGCGCTCGGCGCGTGAAAGTCGCGATCGTCGGCGCCGGCGCAGGCGGCCTCGCCGCCGCGGTCGACCTCGCCCGCAACGGCGCGGACGTCACGGTCTTCGAGCGCGCCGTCGCGCCCGGCGGCAAGATCCGGCGCGCACGCGCCGGCGACGCATCGCTCGACGCCGGCCCAACGGTCTTCACCATGCGGTGGATTTTCGACGCTCTCTTCGAGGACGCCGGCGCCAAGCTTGACGACAGCATGGTCTTGCGATCCGCCGACCTTCTTGCGCGCCACGCCTGGGGCGACGGCGCGCGGCTCGACCTTTTCGCCGACATCGAGCGATCCGTAGACGCGATCGCCGCCTTCGCCGACGCGCGCGACGCCGACGCCTATCGCGCCTTTTGCGCGGAGAGCGCATCGATCTTCCAAACGCTGCGCGATCCATTCATCGTCCGCGAACGACCTTCGCCGCTTGAAGTCGTCGCGCGCGTGGGAGCGCTGAACATGCCGGCGTTCCTCGCGCGCACGCGGCCCCTGACCACATTGTGGTCGGCGCTTTGCGCGCGGTTCCGGAACCCGCGGCTGCGTCAGCTTTTCGCGCGGTATGCGACCTATGTGGGCTCCTCGCCGTTCGAGACGCCCGCGACGATCATGCTCGTCGCCCATGTGGAGCAGTCGGGCGTGTGGACCGTCGAGGGCGGCATGGCGGCTGTCCCGCGCGCCGTGGCCGGGCTCGCCGAACGCCTCGGCGCCGCCATCCGCTACGCCGCGCGCGTCGTTGAGATCGTGGTCGATTGCGGGCGCGCCGCCGGCGTGCGCCTCGCCGGCGGCGAGCGCGTGGACGCCGACGCCGTCGTCTTCAACGGCGACGCGTCGGCCCTCGGCCAGGGCCTTCTGGGCGACGGCGCCCGCCGCGCGGCGGATGCGCTGGCGCACAAGCAACGCGCGCTGTCGGCCGTCACCTGGTGCATGAAGACGCGTACGGAGGGCTTTCCGCTCGCCTTCCACAACGTCTTTTTCAACGACGATTACCGTGGCGAATTCGACGCGATCTTCACCCGCCGCGAAGCCCCGGCCGATCCCACCGTCTATGTCTGCGCGCAGGATCGCGACGCCTTCGCCGACGGCGATGCGACCGGGCCGGAGCGCCTCTTCGCGCTCACGAACACGCCGTCGACCGGCGACGATCCCTCTGCGGTGATTTCGCGGGACGAGGCGACGGCGCGGATGGTCGCACGCCTTGAGGCGTGCGGGCTCCGGCTTGAGCCGGCCGCCGTCGAGGACGCCGCCATTGCGACGCCCACGGATTTCGCGACGGCGTTCCCCGGCGCCGGCGGCGCGATCTATGGCCGCAACAGCCATGGGCCCGGCGCGACCCTCGCCCGCCCCGGCGCGCGCACGCGCGTGCCCGGACTTTATCTCGCCGGCGGATCGGCCCATCCGGGGCCCGGCGTCCCTATGGCGACGATGTCGGGCCGCCTCGCGGCGGCGCGCCTCCTCGCCGACGCCGGGCGCGCGCGCCGCTAGAGCGCCAGGCGTTCAGCTTGGATCGGGCGAAGACCGTCTCAGGCGCTCACAACAAAGAATTTCGAGCATCCAGCTGATTCAATCAGTAAGCGGGATGCTCTAGAAGACGATGCGCGCGCCCGCGGAGAAGGCGCGCGGGCGGCCCGGGCGCCCGCGGCCGTTTGGCGCGAAGACGGGCGCGTCGGCGAACGCGGGATAGACCGCGTCAGCGACGTTCTCGAGCCTGGCGTCCACAACGAGCCGGTCGGTCAAGCGCCACTCGCCGAGCAGCGTCAGGATGAACTCATTGTCCGTAAACAGTGTGTTGGCGTCATTGAGCGCCCACGGACCGATATGGCGCAGGCGCGCCGTCAGATTGAGGTCGGACGCCGACGGCGGGCGCCAATTGAGCTGAAGAAGGCCGATTGTGCGCGGCGCTTCGGCGATCAGATTGCCGTCGAACGGGTCCGGCCCGTCGGCGGCGCGCCGACGAAAGCGAAAATCCTGAAACGCGAAGCTCGCCGACGCGCTGAGGCCGCCGCCCAGCTCCGCCGACATCGACGCTTCGAGCCCCGCGAACCGCGACGAGCCGGCGTTGATGGAGATCGCGCCCGCCGCCGTTTGAACGTCCGTAATCACCCCGTCGCGCGAGACGGCCCAATAGCCGAGAAGCTCCGTACGCACGCGGTCGCCTGAAAAACGCCAGGCCGCCTCGCCGCTGTCGACCCGCTCCGGCGTTAATTCGAACTCGGCCTGCTCCGCCGTCAGTTCGTAGAGGTCGCTTTCCCGCGGGATGCGGAAACCCCGCGCATAGCGCGCGAAGAGGCTGTGGCCGCCCCCGAGCGGCCACACCGCGCCGGCCTTGGGGCTCAAGGCGTCGAAGCGGTCGACCCGATCCTCGACCTGCAGGAGCGCGTCGCCGGGGATCTCGGGAAGCGCGTTGTCGAAGTCATAGCGCAGATCGTCATAGCGAAGGCCGAGGGTCAGCCGAACGGGCCCGACCCCGCGCTCGTGTTGGAGATAGGGCGACAAGGCGCGGAAGCCGACGCGGTAATCGTATTGGACGCCTTGCGGAAACAGCGCGCCGAAGACCACCGTATCCGGCGCATCCTGCGTCGTCAGGCGATCGAAGTGCGTCAGCTCGACGTCGAGCCCGGCGATCGTCCGCGCGTCGTCATCGTGGGTCCAGTAGAGCCGCGGCAGCGCGCCGAAGGTCCGCACGAGCGCGTCGGTGCGCGGCGTCGTCGCGGGCTGAAACGTCGCCGTCGCCTCGATGTCCTGGCGACGGTAATAGGGCGTCGCCTCCAGGCTGAAACGCTCCGAGGGCGTCCAAACGAGGCGCGTCTGGGCCCGGGCGTAGACGCCGCGCTCGACGGCGGCTTCCGGATCGACAAGCGGCGAGAGGCCCGAAGCGCGCGAGCCCGCCAGCAGGTCGTCGAGGGGTATCGCCGTCGCCGATTCGGTCTCGTAGCGCGCGAAGGCGAAGATCGACGTCGCATCGAGCGCTGTCCCGTCGACCTCGTGGCGGGCGACGGCCTGGCCGCGGTTGAACGCCGTTTCCTCGCGAAAGCCGTCCTCGCCGGCGAAGGCCGCGGTTACGCGCGCGCGCTGTCCCTCCGACAACGGACCGCCGACCGTGGCGCGCAGATCGTACGCCTCGAAGGCGCCGACGCGCGCGTCGAGCCCCGCCTCGAACGAGGCCGGCGCGGCGACGGACCGCGCATGGACGACGCCCGAAAAAGCGTCAGAGCCGTAAAGCGCCGTGCCCGGACCGCGCAGGACTTCGATCGAGCCGGGCGAGGCGAGCGCGACGGAGTATCCGAGGGCGGACTGGTCAAAGAAGACGGACGACTGCAGCGGCGCGCCGTCCTCCAGAAACAGCGTGCGATTGTCGAAGGCGAGCGGTTGGCGGATCTGGGCGATCTCGCGCGGGCCGTTGAGGCCGCTGAAGAAGACGCCGGGCGCGGCCTCCAAAGCCTCGCCGATGCGCAAGGCGCCGAGCGCGCGCACGGCGTCGCCGTCAACGACGGCGATCGCGACGGGGGTCTCGTCAAGCGCGTCCGCCCGGCCCGACGCCGTGACGACGATTCGCTCGACGGCGGCGCGCGCCAGGGTCGGCGCGAGCGCGGCGACAATGGCGAGGGAGATGACGGCGCGGCTCAACGCAAAAGGCCCCCGATGGCGCACCGAGGCCGACCGGCGCGCGACGCAACGAACGACGATCGCCGAGGTATGGCGCAAAGCGCGGCGCAACGGCAACTCGCGCCCGAGGCCGTCAGGCGGCCTTCAGCGCCGGCGCCGGCCGCTCCGACAACAGGGCCGCGCCCACGGCCGCGCCGCCGGCGCTCGCCACGAGACAGGCGACGACGGCGATCGTCAGAACAGGGCCGACGGGCAACGCCCATTGCGCCTCGAAAACCTGCGTCACGACCGGGTAGGCGCCGGCGAGGCCCATGGCGACGCCGAGGATCGCGGCGACGCCGCCCGCCGCGCCGAACTCCGCGGCGTAGAGCGCGAGGACGCGCCCGCGCGTCGCGCCGAAACACTTTAGAAGCGCCGCCTCGGTGCGCCGTTTACGGACGATCGCCGCGAGGGCCCCGGCGAGGACGAGGAGCCCCGCGAGCGTCACGACGCCGGCCGCCGCGTTCACCGCGAGCCCCACATTGGCGAAGATCCGCGCCGCCGCGGCGAGCGCCCCGCGGGTCTGAAAGACGACGACTTCCGGCAACGCCTCGCCCAGCGACTTGATGATCGGAACCTCCGCGTCGAGCGGCGCCATGGCGATGGCGAAATGGCGCGGCGCGGCGGCTTCAAGCTCGCCCGGCGACAGGATGAAGGCGGAATTGACGCCGAAGCCGCCCCAGTCGACCTCGCGCAGGGAAGCGACGCGCGCCTCGATCTCGCGGCCGAAAATCCGGAACCCGACGCGCGATCCGACGTCGAGGCCGAGCCCTTTCGCCGCGTCGGCCTCGACCGACGCGAGCAACGGTCCGTCATAGTCGGCGGGCCACCAGTCGCCGGCCGTGAGCGACGCCTCCGGCGGCTGGCCGGCGACATAGGTGAGGGCGACCTCGCCGTCGACGACCCAACGCTCGGACGGCGCGACCTCGTCGCGGTCGATCGGCGCGCCGTCGAGTTCGATGACGCGGCCGAGCATGAACGGCGCACGGCGATAGGCTTCAGGGTCGTTGATCGCGACGCCGTGGGCTCTGAGGGTCGCGTCGAAAAGGTCGGTTTCGGCGTCGGGGATTTGCGAGAAGACAAGCGACGGCGCCTCCTGCGGCGCCGTTTGCGAGATCTGGCGCAGAAGATTGCTCTGGACCGCCGCGACGAGCGTCAGAAGCGCAAGGCCGAGCCCAAGCGCCGGCGCCGTCGTCGGCGCGAGCGAGCCGGGTCCGGCGAGGTTGGCGACGGCGATGCGGCCGACTCCGCTCGTCCCGGCGATCGCGCCGCGGGCCAGCCGGCGGGTGAGCGCCGCCGCGCCGCGCAGGACGAGGAAAGCGCCCCCTGCCCCGGCGAGCAACGCCGCTGTCGCCGCTGGCCGCGGGCTCCAGAACACGGCGAGCGCGACGAGCGCCAGCGCCGCGACGAGCGCCGCCAGCGCTTCGGCCTGCGGGGCGCGCGATGGGCAGTCGTCCGCCTCCGAACGAAAAAGGGCCGCCGGCGACGTCGCCCGGGCGCGCCCGAGCGCGGGTGCGGCGAACATGACGGCGGCGAGGCTTGACAGCACGATCGCGCGAAAGACCGGCCCCGGATAAAATCCGAGCGCCTGGGGCAGCGGAATGCGCTCGCCGACGAAGACGTCGAGCGCCAACGGCGCGAGGGCCCCGAGGAAACCGCCCGCCGCGGCGCCGGTGAGCGCAAGCGCGCCCAACTGAAAGCCGTAAACGAGACGCACGCCGGCGGCGTCCGCGCCGAAAGCCTTCAGAGCGGCGATGGCGTCGGTGCGGCTTTCGAGGAACGCCCCCGCGGCCTGGGCGACGCCGACGCCGCCGGCCACGAGCGCGGCGACGCCCACCACCGCCAGAAACGACGTCAACAGATCAAGAAGATCGCCAAGGCCGTCGACGGCGTCGACGGGCGCGCGGTAGCTAAGGCCGGCGGGGCCGAATTCGGCCTTCGCGGCTTCGGCGACGTCGTCGCCGGAAACGCCGCGGTCGAAGGCGAGAAGATAGGTCGCGCGGAACAACTGGCCGTTGGTCAGGCGCCCCGCCTCGACGAGGCCGTCGATCGCGACGATGGCCGACGGACCGAATGTCCCCGCCGCGCCGAGCCCGTCGGGCTCCCTGTCGAGCCGGGCGGCGACGCGCCCCTTGACCGGGCCGAGGTCGATCGCGTCGCCGACCTCGATCCCGAAGCGCTCAAGCAAGGAGGCGCGCGCGGCGACGCCCCACCGACCGCCGCGCTCCGCGAGAACGTCCTGAAGCGTCGCATCGGTTTCGGCGCCGCTGAGCGCCGCCGCGCCGAGCAGCGGGAACGATGCGTCGACGCCCCGCAGGCTCACCTGCGCACGGACTTTTTCGCCGTCGACGAGCGCCTCGCCCATAAGATTGAGCTCGACGGTTTCGGACGTCGTCCCCCGCGCGTCCATGAAGGCGCGTTCGGCGTCGCTCGCCCGGCGCTGCGCCGCGGTGAACGCGCCGTCGCCGCCGAGGAGAAGGCGCGACTGGGCGTCGAGCCCGCGCTTGAAGCTCTCCGTCGCCGAGCCCGACGCCGCGATGGCGAACGCCCCGAGCGCGAGGCACGCGAGGTAGATCGCGAACGAGGAAAAGCCGCCGACGAACTCGCGCCGCGCGATGGCGAACGCGGTCGCCGGGCTCACGCCTTGTCCCGCGCCGCGAGACGTCCGTCGCGCATTTCGACCGTGCGGGCGGCGCGCGCGGCGAGCTCCGCATCATGGGTGACGAGGACCAGCGTGGCGCCGCGCTCGGCGGCCAGCTTGAAGAGCAGATCGGCGACGGCGCGGCCCGAAGCGGCGTCGAGATTGCCGGTGGGTTCGTCGGCGAAGACGATTTCCGGTTCGCTCGCGAGCGCCCGGGCCACGGCGACCCGCTGGCGCTCGCCGCCGGAAAGCTGCGCCGGATAGTGGGCGGCGCGCTCGGTGAGGCCCACGGCGTCAAGCGCCGCCTCGGCGCGTGCGGCGACCTCGTCGACGCCGGCGATCTCGAGCGGCGCGCGGACATTGTCGAGCGCCGTCATCGTCGGCAGCAGATGAAAAGACTGGAAGACGAGGCCGACGCGGCCCCGGCGCAATCGCGCAAGGTCGTCCTCGCCCATGCCGTCGATCGTACGGCCGAGCAACCGAACCGACCCGCTGGTCGCGGCCTCCAGCCCGGCGGCGACGCTGATGAGGGACGACTTGCCCGACCCCGACGGCCCGACGATGGCGATCGCCTCGCCGGCGCGCACCGACAGGTCGACGCCGCGCAGAACGTCGACCGGCAGCGCCGCCTGACCCAAGGTCAGCCGGACGTCTTCAAGCGCCAGCGTTTCCCGACCGGCCGCGGCGTCGTCGGACCGCGCGCGCCGCGTCTCAAGCCTCGTCACCGTTGCGCCCATCGCCTATCACTCGCCTCGAATTGCGCCGATCCCGCGCCGATCCCGCGCCGATCGCTGATGAAGGGAGTACGCTGTAATGCCGCGCGAAGTTTTCAAATCCGCGTCAGTTCTCGCCGCGTTCGCCCTCGCCGGCTGCGGCGGCGACGCGGGCCCGTCGGCCTCGCCGTCCGCGGCGCGGGTGGAAGAGGCCGCCGAGACCGAGACCACACAGCGCGGGCCGACCGTCGTCATGCTGGGGGACAGCCTCACGGCCGGGGTCGGCCTCGCCGCCGAGGAGGCGCTGCCCGCGGCGCTGGAGCGCCGTCTCGCCGAGATTGGCGTCAGCGCCGTCTTCGTGAACGCCGGGGTTTCGGGCGACACCACCGGCGGCGGAAGCGACCGCTACGATTTCTCCGTGCGCGGCGCAGACGCGGACCTCGTTCTGGTGGCGCTTGGGGCCAACGATTTTCTGCGGGGGCTGGCGCCGGAGATCGCTAAGGAAAACCTCGCTGCAATTATCGAAGCAGCGCAGGCGGACGGCGCGCCCGTGGCGCTCATCGGCTTGAAGCCGCCGACGGGCGGCGCCCGCGCGGCCGCTTTCGCGGCGATCTATCCGGCGCTCGCGGAGGCCTACGGCGTGCCGCTGTTCGACGCGATGCTGCGGTCCGTGCGCAACAAGCCGGCGCTGATCCAGAGCGACGGCCTGCACCCGACGGCGGCCGGGGTCGAGATGATCGCGGAAGACCTGGCGCCCTTCGTCGTCCGCCAGGTGCGCGCGCTCGACGCCGACTAGCGCCGCTCGTCGCTGACGGGGGGCGCGGCGGCGGCGCCTTCGGCCATAGCAGACGGCGTTTCGCTTAGCTCTTCGACAGGGGGCTCTTCGACAGGGGGCTCCGCGCCGGGAGGGGCCTCCGCATCCGTCGCTTCGGACGCGACCGGTTCGGCGACGTCGGCGGATGACGGCGTTGACGACGGGGGCGTTGACGACGGGGGCGTCGATGCGGCTGCGCTGGCCTCCGCGTCCGGTTCGGCCAACGCCGTCGCGGGGTCTTCCTCGGTAGCGGGATCAGTGTCCTGCGCGGCCGCCATTTCCGTCAGCGCGTCGCGCGACGCGTTCAGCAAGCTGGCGATGCGGTACTTCGCGACCATGAACGTCTGGTCGTGCTCGGAGCTGGCGACGGCGTATTGACCTCCGTCGTCCGTCGGCGGCGAGATCGTATAGACGCGGGGGGCGCCCTCCTTCCGGACGATGCGCACCTCCAACGGCGCCAAGACCGCGCTCGCCGCCGCGTCGGCTTCTTCTTCCTCGTCCGCCAACGGCCCGTCTTCGTCCGGCGCGCCGCCGCCGCCCGCCGCCTCCTCGCCCATGGCGATTTCGTCGAAAGGAAGCTGCAGCGCATCGTCGGCGAGACCGCGCACCTCCGCCGCCCTCGCGCGTTCCTCGTCGCCAAGGCCGGCGAGCGCAAAACCGTCCTCGCCGTTCGCGAGCACGACGTCGGCGACGCGGATTTCCGCCACCTCGGCGGCGTCGATCGCGAGGGCGTTCTTGTCCGTCCACTCGCGCACCGTCGCCGGCGCGTCGAAGGCGGCGAACTCGATATTGTAGACGTCCGCGTCGGCGCCGCTGCGCGCATAGACGCGTTTGAACGTGGGAGCGTCCCCGAGGAACAGTTCGGCGATCGGCCCGTCCGCGCCCTCGATCGTCAGTCGACGCTCGAAGTCGTCCTCCGCGACTTTGTATCGGCCGGCGTTGGCGCGCGTTTGCGCCACGGGCCAGCCGCGCTTCAGGTCCGCGAGCCGGTCCAAGAGCCGCGCGACTTTCTCGGCGTCCGCCGGAAACCCGCCAAGCGCCGGCATCGTCCATCCGCCGTCGCCCCGCTCGACAACCGCCTCGTTTTCGCCGTCGCTGACGACGAGGCGGGTCGCGGCGTCGACGTCGAAAGCGAGGAGCGGCTCGCGCGCTTCGAAGGCGCCGTCGCTCCCGGACGTCGTCAACAGGAGGCCGGCGAGCCCCGCCTGAATCAGGAGGAGTACGGACAATCCGATCAGCAGGCGTTGCATGGCGGGATCAAACTCCGGTGATTATTCCGCCGCGGCGGGCGCGGGGCCAAGCGAGACGAGGCGGCGAGCGTCGGCGCGCCGACGCAGGATACGGTGGACGAAGAAGACCGCGACAAGCCCGAGGAGCGCGAGGACGTAGTTCGCGGTCTCCCAAAACGCCCGACCCGCTTCGTCCACGGCGGCGAGGCTGCGCGAAAAGCGCCCCTGGCGGCTTCGGATCTCCAGCAGCGCCCGGTCCTCTAGCGACCAGTCGACGACGTTCTCCATCAGCACGAGCGGCGCAGCGTAGTCGGCGCGGTCGACGCCCGCCGCGAGGCCCAGCGCTTCGTCGGAGAGGAAGCTCGACGAACCGAACACCACGAGGCGCGCGCTCTGCGGCGAGCGCTCGATGATCCCGCCGCTGGCCGGCGGTTCGGCTTCGGCCGCCTCGTCCTCGCCTGCCGCGTCCGCCGCCTCTTCATCGGCGGCTGCTTCTTCCGCCGCCGCCGCGAGCACGGGATTGTCTTTGCCGGCGAAGAACGAGCCGAAAGATCCCTCAAGCATGAGCCCGAGCGTCTGTCGGCCCGTTTCGTCAGGGATCGGATAGCCGTACTCCGGAAACCGGTCGAGGTCGGGGACGATGGTCCGGTCCGCGCTCGCCCAAGACGCCTCGGAGCTCTCGACGAGCGTCGTCGCTTTGAGCGCTCCAAGCTTCTCCTCGTCGACGGCGATCGGCGACGCCCAGGTCAACGTCAATTGTCCGAGCCCGGCCGTCGGCGCGTCGCCCTCGGCAAGACCGTCGCGCACGTCGACGAAATGGGTGTACGGCAACAATCGGAACTCGCGCACCTGGAAGCCGCCGACGTCACGCGTCACCGGCACCGGGAACGGCGTGTTCTGCGGATCGAGCACAAGCGACGGCTCGAGCGTCACGCCATAATGGCCGAGCCAGTCTTCGAGCCCCGTCTCGTTCTCCGCGATCGACAGGTCGTTCTGGAGTTGCGGCCGGAAACGCGAGGCGGCGAGGACGACCGTGCCCCCGCGCATGAGGAACTGGTCGATCGCGAAAACGTCGACATCGCTCAGCCGCTCCGGCCCCACCACGATCAACGCGTCCGACTGCGCCGGCGCGCGGCCGCCCTCGAACGTCGCGTCGCGAACGTCCGCGTTCTGCTCGAGTTGGACGCGAAGCCCCTCGAACCGCAAGCCCGTGGGCGGCGGGCCGAACTGGCGCGGCGGCGGCGCCGACGGCGCGTTGAGCGCGATCGTCCGCAAGGCGCCGGGGGAGAAGCGCTTCAGTTCGGCGGCGATCGCCCGCTTCAACGCGTCCTTGTCGAGCGTCTCCGGCAGCGGGACCTGAATCAGCCGGCCCTTGTGCTCCAGGACGAGGTGGAACCAGAAACGCGCCGGATCGAAGAGGCCGACGGCGAGCGGCTGCAATCCGTAATCGGACTGCAAGCGCTCGGCGAGGGCGCCGTCGCCGGCCGTCGGGTCGGCGATTTCGGCGCTGAACTTGTCGCCGGCCTCCAGTTCGTACTCGCCGACGAGCGCTTCGAGGTCGTCGCGCAGTTGAGGCAAGGGCTCCGGCAGTTCCGCCGGGTCCGACGCGTAGGCGCGCAACGTCACCGGAGCGTCAAGGCTCGCCCACAGGTCGCCGGCGGCGCGGTAGCTAGTCACGACTTTCTTGATCGCGCGGGTGATGTCGTATTCGGGGTTCTTCAATTCGACCTCGAGGCTCGCGCCGGCCTGTTTGATCTCGATGAGATCGGCGTAGCTCAGCGTCTCGAACTCGTCGCCATACTGAACGACGACGTCGAAATAGGAGTTCGTCACAGAGGACTGGTATCGGCTGGCGGTCTGGAACGGCACCGGCCGGATGCCGAAGCGCCGCCCCGCCTCTTCTTCCAGCGCCGGCTCCTCAATGGGATCGACGATCTCCACGCGCACCGCGTCGCCGCCGGCGATGTCGTATTCGCGCATCAGATCCTGAAGGCGCGGCGCGAGGGGCGCGAGTTCGGGATGGGTCTCGGCGGAGAAGTAGCCACGGATCAAAAGCGGCTCTTCAAGTCGAGCGAGATAGCCGCGGGTCGCCTGCGAAATCGAGTAAATGCGGCCTTCGGTGAGGTCGATCCGGGCGCGGTCCGCGTGGTGCAGCCAGAAGTTGGCGGCGATCAGATTGGCGACGGCCAGCCCGGCGAACGCCCGCCAGCGAAAATGCCGGTCGGACTTGCGCGCGTCGGACCAGCGCAGGCGCTCCAGCGAGAAAACGTTGAGGACCGTGAAGGCGCCGAAAACGCTGAGATAATAATAGACGTCGCGGAGATCGAGGACGCCCCGGGCGATCGATTGGAACCGCGAGCCGGCCCCGAGAAGGCGCAGCGCCTCTCCGCCGGCGTTGCCGACGAGCGACGTCACGGCCGGCGAGCCGACGACGTAGAACGCGCCGCACACAAGCGCCGTGACGATCAGGCTGACGATCTGGCTGTCCGTGCGGGCGCTGACGAACAGACCGATGGCGATATAGGCGGCGGCGACGCAAAGGGTCGCGAAATAGCCCCCGACGACGGGGCCCCAGTCAAGCGGCCCGAGGGCGGCGACCGTGAACGGCAGGGGCAGCGTCAGCGCCAGGGCGACGCCGACGAGGGCGAGGCAGGCGAGGAACTTTCCGAAGATCAGTTCCGCAGGGCGCGCCGGCGTCGTCATCAGGAATTCGAGCGTGCCGCTGCGCCGCTCCTCGCTCCACATCCGCATCGTGATCGCCGAGATGAGGAAGATGAGCAGCAGCGGCATCCACTCGAAAAGGGGGCGCACGTCCGCGACGTTGCGGGCGAAGAACGTCTCCACCCAGAAAAATGCGAAGAGGCACGCGGCGAGGAAGACGCCGATGAACATTAGCGCCGCGAGCGAGCTGAAGTACGCGCCGATTTCTTTGCGCGCGATGCGCAGAACGTTAGGCATGGGAAGCCGCCTCATTGTCGAGCTTGCCGGAGGAGACCTCCGCGAACAGCGTCTCGAGATCGCGGGCGATCGGATAAATCGCGCGCACCTCGCCGCCTTTTTCAATGATCGCGCGCGCGGTCTCGGTGGCGGCGGCGCCAAGATCAGCGCCGTTCACCGCGACGTCGTAGGCGTGCGCGCCGTTCGCCGCGCCGTCGGCCGCCGGAGACAGGCCGTATCCGGACGGCGTCGCTGCGCGCGCCGCGGCGGCGTCAAGGTTAGAGACAAGCCGCAACCGTCCGCCTGCGTCGATGTCGGCCAGTCTGGAATCGTGCGCCAACCGGCCCCGATTGATGATGATCGCCCGCTCGCACACCGCCTGCACTTCCTGAAGAATATGGGTCGACAGGATCACCGTGGCGTTCTCCGCGAGGCGCTTGATGAGCGCGCGCATCTGGCGGATCTGCGACGGGTCGAGGCCGTTCGTCGGCTCGTCGAGGATGACGATCTTCGGCTCGTGGATGATCGCCTGGGCGACGCCGACGCGTTGTCGCAGGCCGCGGGAGAGATCGGCGATCGGCGAAGCCGCCTTCTCGAAGAGGTCCGTCGCCTCGAGCGCCGCGCGGATCGCCGCGGGGCGCCTCTCCGCCGACACGCGCCGCAACTCCGCGGCGAAATCGAGATAATCGAGAACCGTCATCTCGGGATAGACCGGGCAGTTTTCCGGCAAGTAGCCGATCGTCGCTTGAACGCCGTCGAGGTCGTCCTCAATGTCGACGCCGTCGACGCGCACCCGGCCCGCGGTCGGCTCAAGGTACCCCGTCAGCATTTTCATGACGGTGGGCTTGCCGGCGCCGGTGTGGCCGAGAAGCCCGACGATCTCGCCGGCGCCGATCTCGAAGGAAACGTCCGAGACGGCGGTGAAATCGCCGTATTTTCGCGTCAGATTTTCAGCGACAAGCACGCGCGGATCCCCCGAATGCAGGTTGTTGTCTCGTGTCGGTCACGTGAAGCGCGGCGACGTCGACCGGTCGCTCGGACCATCCGTCTCCGCGTCGTCGGGTATTGTTTCGTCGCGATTTTTTTTCAAGCCGGCCAAAATATTACAATTCCGACATGCGCCGGCCCGCGCCGACGATGCGGCGTGTCGCGCACATAGTTCGCTTACCGGGATGTGTCTTTGTAACGCCGCGTTTCCCGACTAATCACGGACGCGAGAGTGGGAGTGGCGAAGATGCGTCTGAAGGCTTTGTTGACCGGGCGCGCCGGCGCGCGGGCGATCGTCTTGGCGTTGGGCCTCGCGGCGGCCGCCGGCTCAGGCGGCGGCTCGTCAAGTTCCGCGCCGGCGCCGAGCCCGGCCCCGAGCCCGGCTCCGTCTCCCGCTCCAACGCCGACGCCTGCGCCTGCGCCCGCCCCCACGCCGCCGCCGACCCCGCCGCCCATTCCGCCGGCGACGGGAACGCAGCTCTCGTTTCCGACGGCGGAAGGCTGCGGCGCGTGCGCCGTCGGCGGGCGCGGCGGCGACGTCTTCATCGTCGACAGCCTCGCCGACAGCGGGCCCGGCACGTTGCGCGAATGCGCCGAAGCCTCCGGACCGCGCACGTGCGTTTTCTCCGTCGGCGGCGAAATCCAGACGCAGTCGCGCATCCGCGTCGACGAACCCTTCCTAACGATCGCCGGCCAAACGGCGCCGGGCGACGGGATAACGCTGACGAACCGCAACGGCTCAGGCCCCGGGCCCAATCTCTCCTCGCCTATCCTGATCAACGCCGACCATGTAATCATGCGGTACATCAGCATACGGCCGGGCCCCTCAGCGCAGCCCTCGGGCAACGTCGACGCCATCCTGATCGAAGGCTCGAACATCATCCTCGATCATGTGTCGATGTCGTGGAGCACGGACGAAATCGTCAACATCATCGGCAATAACGGCACGGACGCGACGTTCACGCAGCCGAACTCGACCAACATCACCATTCAGTGGTCGATGTTCACCGAGCCCCTCGATTTCTCGACCCACACGAGCGGACCGCACGGTTTCGGCGTGTTCTTCGTCGGCGGCCCGCGAGACGTGACGTTCCACCACAACCTGCTCGCCCACGGCGTCGAACGGAACCCCAACCTAATCGTCACGGGGCAGTTCGATTTCGTCAACAACGTCACCTACAACGCCGGCCAGGTCTTCGGCGACGTCTTCAACCGCAACGGCACCTCGAACCTTAACTGGGTCGGCAACGTCGCGATCTTCGGCGACGACACGCGCCGCCGCCTCGACAACTACTCCTTGAACCTCTTCCGGAACGAGGGCCTGGCGACGTTCCGCGTCTATCTCGACGGCAATATCGACGTGAACAGACGATCGGACGCCGACCCCGACGAGCTGGCGCTGAACCCGCGCGATCTGGAGTTCGTCTCCGACGCGCCGGTCGGCTGCGGCGTCCTGTCATTGCCGGCGAACTCGGTCACCGACGCCAACCAGGCCTATCGCGACGTGCTCGCCTTCGCCGGCGCCAACGCCAACGGCCGCGGCGTCGTCGACGCGCGCGTCGTCGGCGACGTGCGCGCGTGCAGCGGCGGGGTCATCGACAGCGTCAGCGAGGTTGGCGGCTTCCCGACGCTTGCGGGCGGCGCAGCGCCCGCCGACGCCGACCGCGACGGCATATCGGACGCGTTCGAAGCGGCGAACGGGCTCGATCCATCGAACCCGGACGACCGCAACAGCGACGCCGACGGCGACGGCTTCACCGCGCTTGAGGAGTACCTGAACTTCCTTGCGGGCGACGACGCCGGCTTTTTGCAGGGAACGGGAACGGGCGACGCGCCGGACCCCACGTGCGGCTTGTCGATCGACCCTTCCCTCGACGTCGGCGTGAACGAACTCACGGTGACGCCGGCGGCGGTTCAGCCGGGCCAGCCCGTGACGATCGATTTCGACGCGAACGCCGACGCATGCGACCACACATGGGAGGATCTCGATCCCTCAACGATCTCTGGGCGGAGCGTAGTGACGTTCTCCGAAACGTCCGACATCGTCTTTAACTGCATCGACAGCAATATCGAGGATGTGGAGGCGGAGATCGTTTTCGTCAACGCGACCGGAACCGCGCCCGTCCCGAACGTCAATCTCTCCGTCGACGACGCGTCGGTGAGCGCCGGCGACCCCGTCACGCTGCAATGGTTCTCCGGCTCGACGACGACGCAAACGACTGGCAGCGGCGACACGCAGACGCTGATCGAGGCCGACGCGGGCGAATGCGTCGCGTCGGGCGGCTGGAGCGGTTTCCGAAACGTCGTTGGCGAACAGACGTTCCCCGCCCGGTTCGACGGCGAATACCGATTGACGTGCACCGGCCCCGGCGGCGTCGGCGCCGCGAGCGTCATGATCGACGTGGCGGGCGGCGATCCTGCGCCCTCGCCGTAAGGGCGCGCCGACGCAATCCGCCTCTTATCCGTATGCGCCGTAAAAGTGCGCGACGCCGGCGGTGATCTCGCGAATGAGCGCGGCGCAGGCGCGCAACGGCGCGACGACCGACGCGTGGACGTCGGGATATCCGCCGTCGTCGGCGTCTTTCACCGGATCGCTCGGCTCCGTCAGTCCGTCGAACGTCGCGTCGCGCGCCCCCGCCATCGGGAAAATCTCGGCGATGAGGTCCGCGACGTCGTCGAAACGCATGGCGAGGCAGCGGTCAACAAGGTCGTCATGGGTCACCTCGTGGCGGCCTGAGAACGCCGGCAGTCCGGCGACGAGCGCCACGCCGTGCATCATCGCGGCCATGCGCGCCGCATGCAGAAGATAGAGATCCTGCGGCGCCGGCTCGCGCGCCGGCCCGCCAGGACCGCCCTCCTCGCCCGCGCGGTCGAATCGGCGGCGGTCGACGGAGAGGTGGTTCGCAAGGCGCGACAGGGCGACGTCGTGGTCGAACGCGGCAAGGCGCGACGCGACGCGGTTGAAGGCCTCGACGTCGCTCTCCTGACCCGCATGCCGGGCGCGGATCGTCCAGAACGCCGGATCGTACATGTCCGCATACGCCCTCAGGATCGCGAGGCTCGTGAGGTCGCGGGCCGTCCGCGCCATCGTCATGAGCCCGCCCATGCGCGCCGACGACGCAACGAGCGCGCGGAACCGGTCGACGTCCCGTCCAGCCCCGGCGCCGAGCCCGCCGAAGACGTTCGCCGGCGCGGCGAGCTGTTGCAGGATCGCGTTGTTCGGGATCGCGCGCAGGGAGCGCGCCACGTCCCCGGCCGAGGCGCCGCTCTGGCGGCGGGTTTTGCGCGACCCGCTCGCAAGCAGGAGGTTCGGCGCGAACGCCGACAACGCCGTCTGGTAAGCCGGCGCCTCGTAAAGATCCTCCTGCCACGACTTGATCGTTCTGTAGACGTCCCATGAGAAATTCAGATCCGTGTAAAAACGGGCTTCGGCGTCACGCTCGATCGGCGCGAAGGCCCACCGCGCCATGGCGCCGACGGTGGACGCGGCGAGCGCCGGCGTCGCGAAATGCATGAACCCGTCCCCGCCCTGAAAGCTGCTCTCCGCGTTCGTCGCGACGCCCTCATGCTCGCAGCGCGCGCGCGCCCAGGGCGACAGCAAAAGGTCGAAACGCCCTTTAAAGTCGCCGGGAAAGCCCCCGCGGCCCATGGACTCGCCGTGGGTATTGAAGAGCAGAGCTTCGACGTTGCGGATCCCGCGCTTGCCCATCTCGCGGGCGAGGAGCACGTGGACGCGTTCGATCGCCATGTCGGCGGCGATCTGGCCCATGAACCGTCCGCTGTCGGAGAAACCGAGCTGGATCGCGACGCGCCCTCGCCGTTCGATGTAGTCCCGATACGCCGGTTCGTCGAGGAGACGCTCCATGAACCGCCCGCCGCTTTCCAGCGCGTCGGGCGTTTCAAACAGGGGCGAGACGTCGACGCGATGATCGACGCCATAGTGGCGCGCGAGAAAGACCGCGCCCATCACCGTCGCCGGCGCCTCGCACTCGGCGATCAGAAAGCGGATCGGCGCGTCGGCGTCCACGTGCTTCAGGAACTGCGCGCACAACATCAGTTGGCGGCGCGCCGTCATCTTCTCGGTGAAGACGGACGCGAAATTGATCCGCCGCGCCGTCGCATCGGCGTCCTTCGCGGCTTCGGCGGCGGCGGCGAGCGTCGTGCGGTTCAAAAAGCCGCCCTCCGGCGCGACGCCGAGGTCGCTCGCGAGCGTCGAGCGCACCTGCGCGGCGTTGACGCGCAGGTGAATGCGGCCGACGCCGAGCCCGTAATTGCGCATCGACGCGCGCACGGCGCACAGCGCGAGCGCCGCCTCGTCGTCGGCCGCGTCGGCGATCTCGCGGGTCAGGGTTTCGATCGCGGGTTCGAGCGTCACCAGCCGATCGGGATGCTCCGCTGTCAGATGGTTCGCCGCCGCCACAACCGTCGCCGGGTCGTCGAGGTTCTCCGCGAAAAGCGCGGCCTGTTCGCGCGTCAGCCGCGCAGCCGCATCGAGTCGGACGCTGAGCGCGGCGAGCCCGGAGGTGTCGCTCGCCGCCGATATGGCGTCGACGTAGCGCGCAAGCTGCGCGGCCTTCTCCTCGAGGCGCAAGCGGAACGTCTGAGCCCAATGAATGTCCGTGCGCCCGTCAAGATCGTACCCGACCCAGGTGGCGAGGCTGATCGGGATCGGCGCCAGCTCCCGCCAGCGGCCGGGCCACCGACCCCGCGCCCAGCGCAGGATCTCCTCCGTTAGCGCGCCGATCGCGTCCTGCGCCCGGGCGAGCGCGTCCATCGCCTCGGCGTGTTCGTGGAATAGCGTGACCCCGCCCGTCGAGGCCTGGGGCGCTCCGGCGATCGCGCGCACGAACGCCGCCTCGTCGCCCGGACCGTCAGGCGAGGCGAACGCCGCCATCGCGTCGCGCAGCGGCTTCGGGTTGGCGAAGGTCGGGTGCGCGGTGAAGACGACGCCGGCGCGCGAGCGTTCGACGGCGGCCTTGAACTCGGCGAAAGACGCGCCCTCGAAAGGCGCCAGCATCGCCGCGACGTCCGACGCCGGGTCCGCGTCGGCGCGCTGATGCAGGGCGCGCAACCGCTGCGCGCGGCCAAGACAGGCCGTGCGGCAGAGGCCGGCGACGAGGTCCGCAAGGGCGGGAAGCGCAAGCTCGCCATCGTCGAGGCCGTGGGCGAGCGCGAAGGAAAGTCGGCGCACGCCGTTGCCGAGGGGGTCGACGCTCGCTTCGGTCGCCGAAGGCCCAAGGCGCTCGGCACACCAACTTTTGAGGCCTTCAACGTCGGCGGGTGGCGCACCGGATGCGTCGGTCATTGATCAGCTCCCGAGGTCTCGTGAGAACCTTCAGGATGGCGCCGGTCGCGGGCGATGGGAAGGCGCTGTTCGGCGCCGCAACGACGCGCGACGCCGAAGCGCGGCGTCAGGACGAGAGATCTTCCTCGTCCGACGTCGTGACCGCCTGGCCGTCGCGCAGGCGCTCGCCGCCGCGCACGACGACGTTCTGGCCCGGTTTCAGATCGCCGATGATTTCGATGAAATCGCCGTCCGCGACGCCGGTTTCGACCGTGACGCGCCGGGCGACGTTCCCGGCGTCGACGACGAACACGCTGACGCCCGAGGCGCGCAGGATGAGCGCGTCGCGCGGCGCCGCGATCGCCTTGCGCGGAGCGTCCGTCGGCATCATCGCGCGCACCGGCGAGCCGATGTACCAGCCGACGTCCGGCAGTTCGAGGCGCAACTCCAGCATCCGGCTCAGTTCATCTCCCACCGGAACGACGGCGCGCACGGCGGCGTCCACCGTCTCCGCGCCGTTGCGCACCTCGACCTTGGCGCCGGGCGCCACGTTGCGCGCGAGGCTCGCCGGCGCGCGCGCCGTCACCTCCACATTGTTGGCGTCGACGAGCCGGACGATCGCGGCGCCGGGATTGGCGAACTCGCCGATCTCGATCTCGCGGGTGACGATCCGTCCGCCGAACGGCGCGCGGACGTCGGTGCGTTCAAGATCGAGCGCGGCCTGCTTTAGGGCGACGACGGCGCGGGCGAGCGCGTTGCGCGCTTCGTCGCGGTTCGCCCGCATCTCGTCGAGCGAGGCGTCGGATTCGCCGAGCTCGTCGCCCGCCTCGGCGAAGCGCTCGAAATTGCGGTCGAGATAAGAAGATCGCGAGCGCAGGCGCGCGACCTCCGCGGCCTGATCGTCGTGGCGCAGCTGCGCGTTGTCCTTGTCGATCCGGGCGATGACGCCGCCTTCTTCGATTTCGTCGCCAACGTCGGCGATCCAGACGATCCTGCCGTTCGTCTCCGCGGCGATGAGGCTGTCGCGCATGGAGACGACCGAGCCCGGCGTCTCGGCGAGCGGGGCGAAGGTGCGGGTTTCCGCGCGGGCGAGTTCGACGAGGGCGGGGGGCCCGCGACGCGCGGCGTCGTCCCCCTCGCCCGCCGCCGCGGCGTTGGCGGCGGTTCCCGGCGCGCCGATGACGTTGACCAAAAGATAGGCGGCGCTCGCGAGCGTCGCGGCGCCGGCGAGAAGCATCGGGATCAGTCGTCGTCGCACGTCCACAAACGCCTCCGTTAGTTCGCCATCTGAAGTTCAGGCCCGCCCGCAAGCCCGCGCGGATCGCGCGCCGCGGCGCCCACCCTCAACAGGGCCGGCAGTAAAATAAGCATGAAGACGGTCGAGACGGCCATGCCGCCGACGATCACCGTCGCGAGGCCGCGATAGATCATCGAGCCTGCGCCCGGCGAGAGGACGAGCGGCAGCATCCCCATAAGCGACGTCGTCGTCGACATGAAGATCGGCCGGATGCGTAGCGTCAGCGCTTCGCGCACGGCCTCGGAGCGGCTTGCGCCGGCCCTCTCCGACGCGCGGGTTTGGGCGACGAGAAGGATCGCGTTGTTGACGACGAGCCCCAGCAAAATGATGAAGCCGATCATGCCGAGGAGATCGAGCGGCGTCGGATTGACGAGGTTCAGCGCCTGCAGGGCGAGGACGCCCCCCGACGCGGCCATCGGCAGCGTGATGATGACGACGCCGGCGTCCTTCACCGAGCGGAAGAGCGCAGCGAGGATCAAAAATAGAATGGCGATCGCCAGCGTGAAATTGCCGCCGAGGTTTTTGACCGCGCGCGCGAGGCTGTCGGCGTCGCCGCCATAGACGATCGTCGCGCCGGGCGGCAGGAGAGCGCGGATCTCGTCTTCGGCGTCCGCCTTGAGCGCCGCGACGGCGGGCCCGAGCGCCATGTCCGCGGGCGGATCGACGCCGAGGGCGATCGTGCGGCGCGCGTTCCAGTGGCGCAGTTGCTGCGGCCCGACATTGCGCACGACCGTGGCGAGCTCGCCGAGCGGCACGGCCGCCCCGCTCGGCGTCGTCACGAGCGCCGTCTCGATGCGCTCCGGCGCCACGTCGGCGGCGGTCTCGAGGATCAGGTCGACGCGGCCGTCTTCGTGGAAGAACTCGCCCAGCCAGAGCCCGTCGCCGAAGGCGCGCACGGCCCGGGCGACCGCGTCGCGGGTGAGGCCCACTTCGGCGATGCGCCGGTCGTTCGGCACGATGCGCAGTTCCGGGCTGACGATCTGCGGATCGGGATTGGGATTGACGTTGGCGCCCGGCAGCGCGGTATCGACCACGTCGATGATCGCCGGGATCGCCGCGGCGAGCGCGTCGTAATCGTCGGCCTGCAACTGAAGGCTGATCGATGCGCCGCCGCCGAAGCCGCCGAAAAGATCGCCCTGGCGCGCGAAAACGCGCGTGTCGGGAAAGCCGGCGAGAATCTCGTCGTTGACGATCCGCTCCATCTCGCCGACGCGGGACTGGTCTTGCACGCGAATGCCGGCGTTGCCGCCCCAGGAGCCGGTGAAGAGGTAGTAGTTCCGCAACGCCGGCTCTTTTTCGCCATCCATGTAAGGCTGGAGCCGCTCGACGACGATCTCGGCGAACTCCTCGCGGATCACCGACCGGCTCGCGCCCGACGGAAACGATATGAACGCGTCGACGGCGTCGCGTTTGACCGGCGGCAGATAGTTCAGCTGCGGCCACAGCGCCGCGCTGACGACGATCGGCGCGATGATCAGGCCCGCGATGGCGATCGTCCGACGACGCGGCGTCTGCGTGATCGCCATGATGCGATCCGCGAGCCGGTCGACGAAGCTCGCCCGCCCCTTCTCCGTCGGCGTCGTCTCCGCCTTCAGGAACAGGTTCGCCGCCGTCGGCAGGAGCGTCACGGCGACGACCATGCTCAGCATGACGGCGATCGCGATCGTCAGGGCGAGGTCGGCGAAGAGCTGACCCTCCACGTCCTCGAAGAAGATGATCGGCACAAAGATCGCGACCGTCGTCACGGGCGAGGCGAAGAGCGCGCCGAACACCTGCGCGACGGCCTCGCGCGCAGCCTCGAAGCGCGCCGTCCCCTCCTCGCGCAGACGCACGAAGTTCTCCAGAACGACGATCGCCGCGTCGAGCACCATCCCCGTCGCGAAGGCGAGGCCGGCGAGCGAGATCACGTTGATCGAGCGGTCGAAAAGATTGAGGACGACGACCGTGCCGATCAGGCAGACGGGGATCGCCGACGCGATGATGGCCGTCGCCCGCGCGCGCCGCAGGAACGCCCACAGGGCGACGATCGCCAGGACGACGCCGAGAACGAGGTTGCCCGTCAGGAGGCGGATCGCCCGCTTGATGAAGACCGACGGGTCGAAGCTCTTGCCGATGGCGTAGCCTCGCTCCGCGAGCGGTCCGGCGTTCAGGGCGTCGACGACATCGGTCAGGGCGTCGATGGCGTCGAGGGTGTTGGCCCCCGGCGAGCGCAGGACGCGCATGCCAAGGGCCGGATTGCCGTTCTGGTAGACGACGCCCTCGCTCGGCGACCGGTCGACGGAGACGCTGGCGATGTCGGAGAGGCGCACCGGCGCGCCGTCGCGCCAGGCGAGCACGGTCTCGCCGAGTTGCGCGGCCGAGAAGCGCCCCTCGAACCGCAAGGTGTAGGAGCGCCGGCCGACCTCCACCGCGCCGCCCGTGACGTCGGCGGAGCGGTTCACGTTCTGCGCGATGTCGTCGATCGACACGCCGAGCTGGGCGGCGTGGAACGGATCGAAGGCGATGCGCACGATGCGTTCGCCATCGTCGGAGTTGATCTCGACGCCGCCGACGCCGTCGATCGCTTCGAGCGCCGGGGCGATGACGCGCTCGGCGAAGTCGCTAAGCGCGCCGTCGGCGTTCTCGGCGCCCGGCAGGCGCTGCAGAAAGAGGAAGATCAGCGTCTCGCCGGAATCGCCGCCGCCGCCGTTCATGATCCGCGGCCGGTCCGCCTCCGCCGGCAGGCCCCGAACCCGTTGCAGCCGCGCGTTCACCTCGGCGAAGGCCGTCTGCATGTCGGCGCCGAGGTCGAATTCGAGGTTGATCCACGCGCCGCCGGCGTTCGACCAGGATTCCATCGAGACGATGCCCGGGAGCCCGCGCAATTCGCGCTCGATCGGCTCGACGATCTCGCTTTCGATCTCCCGCGGGCTCGCCGCGCGCCAGCCCGCCTGGACGCTGATCACCGGCCGGTCGATGTTGGGAAACAGCTGCACCGGCAGGCGCAGGACCGACATCGCGCCGAGGAGGAAGACCAGCGCGACGCCGACCGCGACGGCGGCCGGATTCTTCAGGCACAACGTCGTCAGGCCCATGCGCGCGATCTCCCGCAAAACCCACTTGGCGCGCCCGCCTTATGGCGCGGGTCGCCCGGGACCGCACGGAAGATGCGACAAAGCGCGCAGCCTGTGCGGTGGGCGGATCGCGATCCCGCGCCAACGCCGTCCGCGGCCCCGCTGGCGGTTCAACGATCGCGAGCGGGGGACGCGCCGAGACGCTCAAAAGTCTCGCTTTACGCAGAAGCCAGCGTGTCCCGTTTTCCGATTGAATAAGTCCGACGTTCCGGCGCTCCCCTGTTGAGCGCCAGAGATGATCGCCGCCCGCGCCAGGCCGAGGGCGCGGCGCTGTAAGTTAGGCGCTCCAAGCCCCGTGTTGGCCGGCGTCGCGCGCCGGAAGACGACGAGCCGGGCCGTCATCGCCCCCATCCGCGGCGCCCTCCTCATTCAAAAGCTCGGCTATCGAAAGAAACAAGCACTGGCGATCTAATCAAAAGGATCGCCCGTGGCTAGCTTGCGAACGTCAACAGGCGGGCAGGGAGACGGCCCGCCGCGAAAGACGACCGAAATCCGAACGCAACCGACGCCCGCGAAAGACGCGCGACGGGCGAACACTGGAGATTTGACTCATGGCCCTTGCACCTAAAGCCAACCCCCTCAGGACAAAACGCTTCCGTTTCCTCGCCCTAGCGAGCGCGGGGGCGGCCGCGGCGCTTGTCGCGGCGGACCGGTTCGCCGCCGAAGCGAGCGCGGACGAGACGATCGCCGAGGCCGAAGCGGCCCCCGGACCGAAGGTCACTGTCGCCGCGCCGGTCGTGAAGCCGATCGTCGAATGGGACGAATACACGGGCCGCTTCGAAGCGGTCGACGACGTCGAGATCCGCGCGCGGGTCTCCGGCTACCTGACCGACGTCGCCTTCAAGGACGGCGATATCGTTCAGGCGGGCGACCTGCTCTTCAAGATCGATCCGCGTCCTTTCGAAGCCGCGCTCGCCGCGGCGAAAGCGGACCTCGCGAGCGCCTCGGCCGCGTTCCGCAACGCCAAGGCCGAAAACGTCCGCGGCGAGCGCCTCCTTGAGCGCAACGCGATCTCCAAAGAAGAAGCCGACCGCCGCACGCGGACCTTGCGCCAGGCCGAAGCGGCCTGGGCCGCGGCCAAGGCGCAGGTGACCGCCGCCGAGCTCGACCTTGAGTTCACCGAGGTCCGCGCGCCGATCTCGGGGCGCATCTCGGACAATTTCGTCAGTAACGGGAACCTGATCGTCGGCGGCGCGGCGGGCGGCACGCTCCTCACCTCCGTCGTCTCGACCGATCCGATCTACTTCGAGTTCACGGCGAGCGAGGCGGACTACCTCAAATACACGCGCCTCAACGCCGAAGGCTCGCGCGCGAGCTCGCGAGACGAAGCGAACCCGGTGCGGCTCAAGCTGATCGACGAAGACGCCTTCGCCCATGAGGGCCGTATGAGCTTCGTCGACAACCAGCTTGACCGCTCAACCGGCACGATGCGCGGGCGCGCCACCTTCGACAATCCGGACGGGGTTTTCGCGCCAGGCATGTTCGGCCGGCTGCAATTGCTGGGCTCCGGCGAATACACCGCGATCATGATCCCGGACTCGGCGGTCCAGACCGACCAGTCGGAAAAGTTCGTGTGGACCGCATCGGTTGAGAACGTCGCCGTGCGCACGCCGGTCGAGCTCGGCCCGATGGTCGAGGGCCTGCGCGTCGTGCGCGACGGCCTCGACCCCGCCGCAAGGGTCATCGTCTCCGGCGCCCAGTTCGTGCAGGCGAACGCCGCCGTCACCCCAAGCGAAGCGGACGACCAGCGCCTCGCCCAACTGAACCTCAACTAGACGTCACGCCCGTCAGGGAGAGAGAACCATGAAATTCGCCCATTTCTTCATCTCACGGCCGATCTTCGCCAGCGTCATCTGGACGATCGTCGTGCTTGTCGGCGCCATCGCCTACAAGTCGCTGCCCATCGCTCAGTATCCGGACATCGCGCCGCCCACCATCCAGGTCAGCGCGTCCTATCCGGGCGCCAACGCCGAAACCATCGCCGACACCGTCGCCGCCACGATCGAAGAAGAGATCAACGGCGTCGAGAACATGCTCTACATCACCTCGCAGTCGACCTCGGCCGGAACGGCCACGATCACCGTGACCTTCGAGCCGGGGACCGACCTCGCCACCGCGCAGGTGCTCGTCCAGACCCGGGTCGCCCTCGCCGAGCCCCGCCTGCCGGAGCCGGTGCGCCGTCTCGGGGTCTCCACGATCAAGGCGAACCCGGACGCGCTCCTCGTCGTCCATCTTTATTCGCCGGACGACAGCCGGGACAATCTCTACATCTCGAACTACGCCCGCCTGCAGATGCGCGACCAGTTGCAGCGGCTCGAAGGCGTCGGTCAGATCCAGGCCTTCGGCTTCCGCGAGTTCTCCATGCGCGTGTGGATCGATCCGGAGCGGGCCGCGTCGTTCGGCCTGACGGGCGCCGACATCGTGCAAGCGCTCCGCGGGCAGAACGTTGAGATCGCCGGCGGCGTCCTCGGCGCTCCTCCGACCGCCGACCAGCCGGCCTTCGAGGTGTCGATCCAGACGCTCGGCCGTCTCTCCGACCCCGAACAGTTCGAGGACGTCATCGTCAAGTCCGGCGAGGACGGCCGCCAGGTGCGCCTCTCCGACGTGGCCCGCGTCGAGCTTGGCGCGCGGGACTACAACACCAACGCCCAGCTCGACGAGAGCCCGGCGCTCGCCATGCTCTTCAACCAGCAGCCGGGCTCAAACGCCCTCTCCACGGCGGAGCGCATCCTCGAGACCGTCGAGGAGATGTCGCACGACTTCCCCGAAGGCCTTGACTATGAAGTGATCTGGAACCCCACGGAGTTCGTCGCCGAATCGATCCACGAGGTCGAGAAGACGATCTACGAGGCGGTGCTCCTCGTCTCGATCGTGGTCTTCGTCTTCCTGCAGTCCTTGCGCGCCTCGATCATTCCGATCGTCGCGATCCCGATCTCGCTCGTCGGCACGTTCGCCGTCATGCAGATGTTCGGTTTTTCGCTGAACAACCTCTCGCTCTTCGGTCTCGTCCTCGCCATCGGCATCGTCGTCGACGACGCCATCGTCGTCGTCGAAAACGTCGAGCGGAAGATCCACGAGGGCCTCTCCCCGAAAGACGCGGCCTACGCCACCATGGACGAGGTCGGCGGCGCGCTCGTCTCCATCGCCCTCGTTCTCTCGGCGGTGTTCATCCCGACGGCGTTCCTCGAAGGCATTTCCGGCGAGTTCTATCGCCAGTTCGCGATTACGGTCGCCTCGGCGACGGTGATCTCGGCGGGCGTCTCCCTGACCCTCTCGCCGGCGCTGTCCGCGCTGCTTCTGAAGCCGCGCAAGGACGCGGGCGCGCTCAAGGCCTGGGAGAAGCCCCTCGCTTTCTTCTTCCGCAAATTCGACGCCGGTTTCGACGCCGCCTCAAAAGGCTACGCGGGCGTCGTGCGCAAACTGACCCGCATGTCGATCGCCGTCCTCGGCGTTTACGGCGGGCTCATCCTCCTCACCGGCGCGCAATTCAACAACGCGCCGCGGGGCTTCGTCCCGCCCGTCGACCAGAACTATCTGATCACGGTCATTCAGCTGCCGGCCGGCTCCTCGCTCGCCCGCACCCAGGAGGTCATGGACCGGGTCATCAAGGACGGCCTCGCCCATGAGCACATCGAGCACGCCGCGGCCTTCGCCGGCTTCGACGGCGCGACCTTCACCACCGCCTCGAACTCGGCCGCTGTGTTCTTCACCATGGGCGAGATCGGCGAACGCGTGAAACACGGCTTCGACCGGGACCGCATCCTTTCCGACATGCGCGCCGTTTACGGTCAGTATCAGGACGCCTTCATTCTGATGGTGCCCCCGCCGTCCGTGCGCGGCGTCGGCAACGCCGGCGGCTTCAAAGGCTATGTCCAGGACCGCGCCGGGGTCGGCTACGAGGCGCTCGAGGCCCAGGCCTGGGCCCGCGCCGGCGCGGCCAACGCCTCGGACGCGGCCACTTCGGCCTTCACCACCTTCAACACCAAGACGCCGCAGCTCTTCACCGACATCGACCGGGTGAAGGCGGAGCAGCTCGGGGTCAATATCGAGGACGTGTTCTCGCCCCTCGAGGTCTATCTCGGCTCGGCTTACGTCAACGACTGCAACGCCTTCGGCCGCACCTTCCGTGTGACCGCCCAGGCCGACGAGACGTTCCGCCGTTCGCCGGAGGACATCGCCCGCCTCCGCACCCGGAGCGCTGACGGCGAGATGGCGCCCATCGGCTCGGTGGCGACGTTTGAGAACGTCACCGGCCCGAACCGCGTCGCCCGCTACAACCTCTATCCGGCCGCGGCCGTGCAAGGGGACGTGGCGGCCGGCTTCTCCACCGGCGCGGCCCTTGACGCCGTCGAAGGGCTCGCCGGCGCCGAGCTCGCGCCCGGCTTCGGCTTCGAATGGACCGAACTCGCGCTCCAGGAACGTCTCGCCGGCGGGACGGCGATCATCGCCTTTACGATGGCCGTGGTCTTCGTCTTCCTCCTCCTCGCGGCCCAGTACGAGAGCCTGACGCTGCCTTTGAGCGTCATCCTCATCGTGCCGATGTCGCTCCTCGCCTCGCTCACGGGCGTCCTCGCCCGCGGCATGGACATGAACATCCTTGTCCAGATCGGCTTCGTCGTCCTCATCGGCCTCGCCGCCAAGAACGCGATCCTGATCGTGGAGTTCGCCAAGCAGGCCGAGGACCGCGGCATGTCGCGCTTCGACGCGGCGGTGGAGGCGGCAAAACTCCGCCTACGGCCGATCGTGATGACGTCGTTCGCCTTCATCCTTGGCGTCGTCCCGCTGATGCTCGGCACGGGCGCCGGCTATGAGATGCGCCAGTCCCTCGGGACCGCCGTCTTCTCCGGGATGCTGGGCGTCACCGCCTTCGGCCTCCTCTTCACGCCGGTCTTCTATGTCGTCACCCGCGGCGTCAGCGGGATCTTCACGAAGGCCGACCCGCAAGCCGACGGCGACGCCCCCAAGGCCGCCTGATCGAACGGCGACGCTTCCGAGGGCCTCGCGCCCCGGAAGCGTCGCCGCCCCCGACTTCGAAATTCGCCAACGTCAAACGACTGGAGAGACCCAAATGCCCTTCTTCAAAACCCTCATCGCTTCCGCCTCCGCCCTGACGATCGCCGCCTGCGCCACCGGCCCCGACTACGACGCGCCCTCCGCCCCCGGCTTCGTCGCCGACGCCTACGAGACCGACGCGGCCGCAACGGCCGAAGCCGCCGAACCCGCGCAGCGGTGGTGGACGAGCCTCGGCGACGAAACGCTCGACGGCCTTGTCGCCGCGGCCTTCGCGGAGAACCGCGACATCCGCCAGGCCGCCGCCAACGTCGAGGCGGCCCGCGCGCTCCTGCGCCTTGAACGGGTGAACCTGCGGCCCGAGGGCGCGCTCGGCGCCGACTATCAGCGCCGGCGCATCGCCGGGGCCGGCTTCGGGATCGACGACCAGGTCTTTCCCGATACGGACTTCTTCGACGTCGGCGCGAGCGCCTCCTGGGAGCTCGACTTTTTCGGCCGCGTCCGCCGCGGCGGCGAGGCCGCGTACGCCGAGGCCGGCGGCGCCGAGGCGCTGCGCCGCGACGCGCAGGTTCTCGTCGCGGCGGAGACCGTGCGCGCTTACACCGATTATCGCGGGGCCGACGTTCAGCTCGCCGTCGCCCGGCAAAACCTTAAGGTGCAACGCCAGACCCTCGAGCTGACCGAGACCCGGCTGGCCGAAGGCCTCGGCTCGCAGCTCGACGTCGCCCGCGCCGCCTCCCAGGCGAAATCGACCGAAGCCGCGATCCCGCCGCTGCAGGCCGCGAAGAACGCGGCGGCGAACCGCCTCGCGACGCTCACAGGGTCCGACGTCGCGACGGTCGAACGTCGCCTCGCCGATGACGAGGCGACCCTGCCCGCGCCGCCGGACGTTCTCGCGATCGCCGATCCCGGCGCCCTGATCGACCGCCGGCCGGACGTGCGCGTCGCCGAGCGCGCCCTCGCCGCCGCCACGGCGCGCATCGGCGGCGCCAAAGCCGAGTACTATCCGCGCATCTCCCTCGTGGGCGCGGTGTCGGCCTCGGCGCAATCGCTCGCCGGCGTCGGCGACGAAGGGGCCCTCGGCTACGGCGTCGGCCCGTCGCTCTCATGGGCCGGCATCGACGTCCCGCGCATCCGGGCCCAGGTGAAGGCCGCGGGCGCGGAAGCCGAAGCCGCCTTCGCCGCCTACGAACAGTCCGTGCTTCTCGCCATCGAAGAGACGCAGACCGCGCTCGCCGCCTATGGCCGGGAGAAAGTCCGCTTCGACGCGCTGGTGGACGCAGCGGCCAAGGCGGCCGAAGCGGCCGAGCTTGCGCGCCTGCGCTATGACGACGGCGTCGACGACTTCATCGACGTCCTGGACGCAGAGGCCCGCCAGCTCGCCGCAGAGGCCGCTCTCGCCGAAAGCCGCACGGCCGTCACCCGGAACTTCGCCGACGTGCACCGCGCGCTCGGCGCCGGCTGGGCGCCCGAACGCGACGACGATCCGCTTTCGTCCGTCCGCGGCGATGCGGAGACGGAACAAGCGCTGTGATCGGCGAATTCGCAGACGCTTGAAAGCGGGCGCGCGCGTCGGGTCGGTTTCTCTCCCCCTCACCCCCCTTGCGCGCGCCCGCGACTTTCGCCCAAGAAGCGCGCAAGCCGCCAACGGCTTGCGCGCTTTTTCTTGTGGGCGACGCCCGTCCGTCGGTCAGCGCGCGATCGTCATGGAATGGGCGCCGCGAGCAACGGGCACGGAATGCTCCGTTCTCACGAGCTGAACGTTCTCCGTGTTCAGGGGATCGGCCTGGATGCGCCAAAAATCGATGCTCGACCCCTCGCGACGATCGTCGAAATGATCGTACACGGCGACGGCGAGGTAGCGGCCGGAATTGTCGAAAACCGCCGCCTCCGGCAGAACGCCGTCGAAACTGAAGGTTCCGACTTCCGCCAGTTGGCCCGTGGCCTGATCGAGCCGCGCAAGCGTCAGCGAACTCCACCAGGTGATCCGCTCATCGTCATAGCGCAGGTAGCTGCGTTCGAG
Source organism: Parvularculaceae bacterium (assembly GCA_050331095.1). Lineage (GTDB taxonomy): Bacteria > Pseudomonadota > Alphaproteobacteria > Caulobacterales > Parvularculaceae > MED-G105. The sequence continues at coordinate 38,875 of JBHJHE010000007.1, read as the reverse complement.
ATTGGTCGTCGCGACCCACTTTCCGTCCGGCGAAACGGCGAGCCCCTCCGGCGACACGCCGGTCGTGACGCGATCGACGAAGGCGTGGCGCGCCGTCCCATCCCGACGAACTTCGGCGTTCATCCGGACGGCGAGGACCGAACCGCGCGGCGCCTCGCTCCATCGGCCCGCGATGTCCGGCCCCCAATAGAGAGCGTTCGTCACGGCGTGCCTGCCGTCGGGGGTGAAGAAAACGCGGTACGGCGCGCGCTCGATGTCGACGACGTTGCCGAACGGCTCCACGGCGAGGTCGCGCGTTACGCGCGCGAAGCGCATTTTGTTCTGAAACTGATCGATCATGACGAGTATCCGCTCGGTCGGATGCCAGTCGAGATCGAGGATGTTGTCTTCGCCGAGGGGGTAACCCGCGATCTCCGGCGCCACGGGATCGCTTAGCGTCCCGTTCCGACGGATGCGGAAGAGCTGAAGCGGCGTCCGCGCGCCGGCGCCGCCCTCGATCGAATAGGTGACCGCGAGAAACTCGCCTTTCGGATCGGCGCGCACCGCAAGCGGCCGCGCCGGGATCTCGATCACGTCGATCGTCCTCGGCTCTGCGGGCTTTCCAAGGTCGACGATCGTCAGCTTGCCGCCCGGGGTCAGATCCGCGAACGTATGCGGACCGTCGTCGTCGGGTCGCGGCGTGAAGGTTTCAACGACGTAGGCGAACCGCCCGTCGCGCGCCACGTCGACGGACGCAGGCGGCCCCGCGACCGAGTTCGACGCGAAGATCTCCGCCGCTTTCCAGTCCCGCGGATCGCCGTCTAGCGGGACGACCGCGAGCGTGTCCCTGCCCTCCCGCGGGCCGAGGACCCCGTCGACATAAGCCGACGCCAACATGTCCGCATCCTGAACGGACACGAGATAGCGGCCCTTGAAGTCCATCGCTCCGTGGCGGTCGCGAGGGCCCGCCGTCTGGGCGCCCGCCGTCTGGGCGTATGCCGTCTGGGCGTCGGCCGTCTGGGCGAGGCTCGCCGCCGCCAGGGCGCAGAACGCGCCGGCAAGCGCGACCGGTCTTGGAAATCGGATCATCGGGGCCTCCTTCGAAGACGCGCTGATTTTCGCGCAAACCAAGTTGATCAACTTGACGCCAAGTCCGTGCACTCATATTCGCCGCGGACGCCGCTAGTCAAGGCGAGCAACTCAACTTAGCTTCGCGGCGATGACCGAGCGAAAATCCCCCACCTGGCAGGCGCGGATCGCGGCGGAGAAACGCGCCGACATCCTCGACGCGGCGACGCGCGCGTTCCTTAAGGACGGCTATGACCGCACGACGCTGGAACAGATCGCGAAGGGCGCCGACGTTTCGACGGGCACGCTCTTCAAGCACTTCCCGACGAAGGCGGCGCTCTTCGGCGCCATCATGGCGCGCGTCTGGGACAATGAGCCGACCCTGGAGCCGAAACCGGCGCCGAAACGGGAGCCGGTCGGGCCCGCGCCGGGCGACCCGCGGCGGTGCCTCGCCTGGATCGGGGCGGATTACGCCCGGCTTTTGCGCGCGCCGAGCACCGTTCCGCTATTCCGTGTCGTGATCGCCGAGGCCCCGCGTTTCCCCGAGCTTGGCCGGGAACTCTACGAGCGCGGCAAAGCGCCTTACCTCGCGCGCCTTCGGGTTTATCTCGAGGCGGAGATCGCGGCCGGCGCCCTCGCCATCGAACCGGACCAGATCGCCACCGCCGAGCGCGAATTCCTCGGCATGATCAATGACCAGATCTTCTGGCCGCGCCTCCTCAACGTCGATATGGAGGTGAGTGACGCCGACGTCGAAAAAGCCGTCGCGAGCGCCGTCGAGACGATCCTGAAGCGCTACGGCGCTTAGCTCTTTCGGCCGGATCGATCGGACAAGGCTCCGACGTCGCGGACGATTTCGTAGAGCGCCGGGTCGAACGCGCTCACCTCCCGATAGAGCGGCCCGAACTTGCGCAATGCGTCGTTTCGAAGGGCGTCGGCGTAATGGTCCGCGCTCGCCCATTCCGCGACGTTGACGTGGGTGAACGGCGCCGATTGGCCAGGCGCCTGAGCCGCCGCCGCCCGGCCGAGGCGCGCGGAGACGAAACCGGGCGAGGCCTCGAAGAGGCGGCTCGTCTCGTCCCAGAGCTCCAGAAACCGGGCTTCGGCCCCGTCCCTGACCGTAAACGGATTGATGAGGAGCACGACCACTTAGAGCGCCTCCGCCGTTACGCCGCGCGCGCGGCGCTTTCAAGTTCGGCTATGTCGATCTTGCGCATGCGCATCATCGCCGCCTGGACGCGCGCGCCGGCCTCGCGGTCGGGCTGGCCCATAAGGCGCGGCAGGGCCTTCGGCACGATCTGCCAGGAAACGCCGAAACGGTCCGTGAGCCAACCGCACTGCATCTCCTCCCCGCCGTTCGCTAGAAGCGCCTCCCAGAGGCGATCCGTCTCCGCCTGATCCTCGGTGAGGACGCTGATCGACGCCGCCGGCGTCAGCTTGTAGTGCGGGCCGGCGGTGAGGATCATCATCGGCGCGCCGGCGAGCGTGAACTCGACGATCATGGGGTCGTCCGGCCGGCCATGCTCAAGGACGTTTTCGATCTCGCTGTCCGGCAAGAGCGAGACGTAGAAGTCGGCGGCGTCGCGGCCGCCCGTCTCGAACCAGAGGCAAGTGCGGACTTTCGACTTGAACTCCATTCGGCTCTCCTTCGTTTTCGGTCGTTTACGAACGAATATATACTAATTCTTTGTACGGTAGATGCGCATGGGCTTCGTAGGGCTGCGTGCGACGAGGCCCTTCGCTTCGAGGTCGAGTTGGACGGTCTTTTGCCACCAGCCGAGGGTCGCGCCGCCCGGAAAAAGATCCTCCGGCAGAGCCGGCGCCAACGCCCTCTTCGCGTCGGCGACGCTGATCCCCGGCGCCTCGGCCGGGAGCACGGGAAGCAGGGCCCCGCGCATCGCCTCGTACTTGTCGCGGCGCAGCCGCTCCGTCCGCCCCGGCGTGTTGACGTTCTCGATGTCGATTTTGCCGTCGTCGCTCACCGTTCGAGGATCCGTTCGAAGCCGCCATAGATGAGGCGTTTGCCGTCAAGGGGCATGGGGTTCTGCTCCGGGCTCATGCGCGGGTCGTCCATGACTTTCTTCCAGCCGGCGTCGCGCGCGGCTTTGTCCGGCCACGTCACCCAGGAGAAAACGACCGCCTCGTCGTCCTTCGCCGCGACGGCGCGGTGAAAGTCGGTGACCTCACCCTTCGGCACGTCGTCGCCCCAGCTCTCGACGACGCTGACGGCGCCGTGCTCTTTAAAGACGCTGGCGGCGAGCTCAGCGTGTTTCAGGTAGGCGTCTTTGTTGGCCGTGGGCACCGGCGCCACGAAGCCGTCGACATAGGTCATCCGTTCTCTCCTGTTTTGCGTTTCGTTTGCGTACGTCAGGCGGCGACGCCGTCGCCGGCCATGGCCGCCTCGTCGATCCACATGATTTCCCACACGTGGCCGTCCGGGTCTTGAAAGCCTTCGCCGTACATGAACCCGTGGTCTTGAGGCGCGCGCCAGCCGGTCTTGCCGCCAGCGGCCCCGGCTTTCGCAATGATGGCGTCGACCGCCTCGCGACTGGCGACTGAAAGGCAGTTGAGGACCGCCGTCGCAGCGCCCGCGTCGGCGATCGGCAGCGGCGAAAACTCGGCGAACTTCGCGTGGGTCAAGAGCATCACGTTGATGGCGTCGTTGACGCTCACCGCCGCGGCCGCTTCATCCGTAAACTGCTCGTTTATCGTGAAGCCGATCGCCGCATAGAAGCGCTTGGCGCGCTCAAGATCGGCGACCGGCAGATTGACGAAGATTTTTTCGATCACTGGTCCACTCGCTGTCTTGGGCGGCCGTTTTCGGGCCGCCGTTTTCGGGGCGGAGATGACAGCGTGTCGCACTAACTTCAAAAAAGCAACTGGAAAATTCAGCGAAGCAAGTTATTTTTCGTCGATGCCTCGAAAAAAGCCATATGACGACGGGTGCGCCACCGCCCACGCTCTCGATCTCATCGGCGAGCGCTGGGCGCTCCTGATCGTGCGCGAGCTCGTGCCCGGGCCGAAACGGTTCAGCGATCTGAAGGGCGCGCTCCCCGGGATCAGCACCAACATTCTGACGACGCGCCTCGCCGAACTCGAAGCCGGCCACATTCTCGTCCGCCGGAAGCTGCCGCCGCCGGCCGGCTCGCAAGTCTACGAACTCACGGCCTGGGGCGCCGACCTCGAGCCGCTGATCAAGGACATCGGCCGATGGGCGGCCCGCTCGCCGGGGCTCGCGCCCGGAAAGCCGATGAGCGCGGCGTCGGTCATGCTCTCTTTACGGACGATGTTTTCGGAAGAGCGGGCGGGCGACGCCCGCATGTCTTTGTCCCTCGTCCTCGGCGAGACGCCCTGCCGCGCGGAGGTCGCCGACAGCGGCCTGACGGTCGAGCTTGGCGAAATCGCGGCGCCGGACGTCGTGGTCGAGGGCGATCCAAACCTCCTCGCCGGGATCGTCTATGGCGGGTTGCCGCTCGAGGACGCCAGGGCCGCAGGACTTGCGATCCGCGGCGACGAGGACGCGCTCAGGCGGTTCGCGACGTTCTTTCCGCTGCCGGACAAAGCCGAAGCGACGTTCGGGCCGTCGCCGGCGTGACGGCGTCGTTCGGCCGACCGAGCGTGGCGGAGAGGACGTCGCCGAGGCTGCGCGCGGCGCGGAGGTTCGCGACCATCGCGCCCCACTCGCTGAAAGCGATGACGAAGGGGTTGTTGGAGCGCAACGGCCGCGTCAGCCCGTAGCGCAGGGGCGCGTCGGGGCGCTCTTCGGCGAAGGTGCCGAACAAGCGGTCGAAGACGATCAAGACGCCGCCGAAATTCTTGTCGAGATAGTCCGGGTTGGATGCATGGTGGACGCGGTGGTGCGCCGGCGTGTTGAAGACGAGCTCCAGCGGGCCGAGACGGCCGACCGCCTCCGTATGGAGAAGAAACTGGTACTTCAGGTTCGCCGCCAGAAGCGCGATCACCATGAAGGGGTGAAAGCCGACGAGAACGAGCGGCAGGAAGACAAGCCAAGCGCCCGAGATCAGGCCGGTCCACCCGAGGCGGACCGCCGCCGGCAACGCGAACGTTTCGCTTGAATGGTGGACCGAGTGGCTCGCCCACATCCACCGGATCGTGTGGCTCCAGCGGTGCATCCAGTAATACGCGAACTCAACGGCGAAAAAGCCTGCGACCCAGACGAACGGATCGTCCATCGGAAGGCGGGCGGGCGCCGCGGCGTGAACGGCCATGTAGGTCGTGACAGTGACCAACGCGTTGTGCGATTTCACGAGGTTCTGACCGATCGCGACGCCGAACGAGGCGGCCGCCTCGCCGGCGTCATAGCGCCGTCGCTGAACGCATCTGCGCCACGCGAACTCGACCGCGACGGCGATGACGACGAAGAGAAAAAAGTGGGGCGAGGCGAGGCTCGACGGCATGGCGGGTCGTCTCTTTATGGAAGCTGAAGAAAGGCGGAGCCGACGGCGCGCCGCCGGCTCCTGTCGGGCGGCGCCGGGGGAGAGAGGGGCAGGGGCGCCGCCCAACCTCGAAAGGCTTAAAGCGGAGAGAGGCCGCGCAGTTCGCCGCGGACGACCCGTCCGTCGTCGTTGCGGTCGGCGCGCTCGAAGGCCGCTTCGCTGGCGGCGATGTATTCCTCGCGCGTTGCTTCGCCGTCGCCGCCGGCGATCTTGTCGAACCGCGTCGTGAAGGCGCTCTCGAAGTCCTCGCGCGAAAGGCCCGCCGAGACGTCGTCCGACTGCAAACGGCGCAACTCGCCGCGGGAGATGACGCCGTTGCCGTCGCGGTCGCCGGCGTCGAATTCGGCGAGGCGCAGGTCGGAGTACTCCTCGAGCGACCAGACGCCGTCGCCATTGGCGTCGGCCTTGTCGAAGCGCCGTTCGGCGCCGGCGACGAAGCGCTCCTTCGTCAGGCCCCGGCTCCGCGCGCCCTCCCCGGCGTCGCGGGCGGCGTCGGGCGCGTCCTGGGCGAAGGCGGTCGCGGGCAGAATGGCGGCGGCGGCGATAAGAAGAATTGTCTTCATGGTCGAGTGCTCCTGTTTGTCTGGTGAGACGCCGGCGGGGACCCGCCGACGTCCGACGGAGCGCACCATGGCGCGGCCGCGTTGCGGGGCGATTAGCGGCGCATGTCGCTTGCGTAACGCCTTGGGCCCGCCTGTTACGAAGCGTTACGAACGCTTGTCGTGGGGCCACAAACCCGGCCTATTCTCGCCGCCATGCCAAGCGCCGAGAAACAGAGCGCCGATCCGCCGTCGCCCGTCATCGCGGTCGTCGAGGACGATGTGGAGATCCGCGAGCTTGTCGCCGCGCGCCTTGAAGCCGACGGCTTCGACCCCGCCCCCTGCGCCGACGGGGCGGCGCTCGACGCCCTTCTCGCCGAACGCCGCGTCGACCTCATCGTCCTAGACGTCATGATGCCGGGCGAGGACGGCCTTTCCATTTGCCGGCGGCTGTCCGCCAGCGGGGGGCCGCCGATCATCGTCGCCTCGGCGCGCGGCGACGACGTCGACCGCATTGTCGGGCTGGAGATCGGCGCCGACGACTACCTCGCCAAACCCTTTAACCCGCGCGAGTTGAGCGCGCGCATCCGCTCGGTGTTGCGGCGCGTCGGCGGCGCGCCAACGACGATAGGGGCGACGGCGGGGGCTGCCGACGACGCGGAGGTCTATCGCTTCGCGGGCTGGCGGCTCGACGTCGACGGGCGGGCCCTCGCCGACCCCGACGGGGCGCCGGTGGTTTTGTCAGCAGGCGAATTCTCCCTGCTCGTTGCGTTCGCCCGCCGGCCGCGCCGCACGCTGACGCGCGACCAACTGCTCGACTGGACGCGCGGGGAGGATTCCGCGCCCGTCGACCGCGCCATCGACGTGCAGCTCTCGCGCCTGCGCAAGAAGCTCGGCGACGATCCGCGCAACCCGGCGCTGATTAAGACCGTGCGCGGCGACGGCTACCTCTTCGCCGCCGACGCGCGCCGGGAGCGCGCGCGATGACGTTGTCGGACGGCCGGGGCCTGCGCCTCGTCATCATCGGCCTCACCGTGTTGATCGGCCTACAGATCAGCGCGACGGGCCTCGCCTATCTCGTGCGCACGAAAGAGCTCGGCTATCCGGCCCGGCCGCGCACCGTCGAACACGTCGCCGCGGCGGCGACGCTGATCGAGAGCCTGCCGGAGGAATGGCGCGAGAACGCCCTGCGCGCAGTGAGCACGCCGCTCATGCGCTTTTCGCTGAGAAGATCTTATACGGAGGATCCGGAGAGTTTCGGCGCCGTGCCGCAGTCGGCGCGCCCCCTCGGCCGCGCCTATGCGCGGGCCCTCGGCGAGCGCCGCTTCCGCATCTATGCGCGCCGCCCGCGCTTCCTGCCGCCGCTCGGCAAGGACCGCGAACCCTTGCGCGCCCCGATCGACGTCGTCGTCATCGTCGAGTTGCGGGACGGAACGGCGCTCGTCGTCGTGCCGAGCCGACTCTACCGCGAGCAACAGGCGCTCGGCATCGCCTCGTTCTGGAGCGCGGTTCTCGGCGTTGCGCTCCTCATCGGCCTTGCGCGCGCGTCGCTTGCGACGACGCGGCCGATCCGCGACGTGGGCCGCGCCGCCGCGCGCCTCGCCGGCGACCTGAACGCGGCGCCCATCGAGGAGAAAGGCCCCGCCCCGGTGCGCGAGCTCGCCCGCGCTTTCAACCGTATGCAGAGCGACGTGAAACGCCTGGTCTCCGAGCGCGCCGTCGCCCTCGCCGCCGTCGCCCATGACTACCGCACCTATCTCACCCGCCTTCGCCTGCGGGCGGATTTCATCGTCGACGACGTCCAGCGCGACAAGGCGATCGCCGACATCGAGGAGATGGCCGCGCTCATCGACGATACGTTGCTGTACGCCCGCCAGCAGGAGGATCCGGCGCGCGCCGAAGCGATCGACCTCTCCGTCCTCGCCCGCGACGTGGCGAGCCGGCTGCGCGACGCCGGCAAGAGCGCGACCGTCGCGACCGACGGCCTTGTCCGCGTGCGCGCCAACGCCTTGTCCTTGCGTCGCGCGCTCGCCAACCTCGCCGACAACGCCGCGAAGTACGGCGAGGCGGCGCACATTCGCGTCGAGGCGAGCGGCGGAAAGGCCCGCGCGATCGTCGAGGACGAGGGCCGCGGCGTCGACGACGCCGCCCTCGCGCGCCTGACCGAGCCGTTCTATCGCGTTGAGAACTCCCGCTCGCGGGCCACGGGAGGCTCGGGTCTCGGCCTCGCCATCGCCAAGACCCTCGTCGAGGGCGCCGGCGGCGAGCTTGGGCTGTCGCGCGGCGCCAATGGCGGCCTGAGGGCGGAGATCGCCCTGCCGCTGCACGAGAAAGACGCCGTGACTAGAGCCCCATCGCCTTGACGGCGCGGTCGAAAAACTCGCCGAAGCGATCGACCGGGCTTGGCCCGAAGCTGCCTTCGGCGACGAGCACCTCGCTCGCCGTCTCAAGGCGCACCCCGCGGATGCGCGTCGCGCCGGACCAATCGCTCCAGTCGAGCTCGGGATCGATCGTCAGGAGGAGCCGGATCTCCTCGCCGCTCTCCGCGATCGGCGCTAGGCCGTAGATCGTCTCGCGGCCGAAAAGCCCGGTGGAGCGGGCGACGCACCGCTCGTCGAAGAGGACTTCGTCGGCGAACGGCCCCCGCCGCCAGCGCAAGACGTGCATTTGGCCGTCGAGATTGAGTTTGATGTCCGCCCGCCGCCAGGCGCGCGTGAGGCATTCCGCGGTAACGATGCTCGCCATATTCCTTCCCCAGCCTGATTAACCGAAATGGGGCCGAAACCCGCCGTTTCAACCCGATTACATCGGCCCGGAGGGCGCGGTAAGACACGGGGCTCGCCTTGGCCGTTCCCGGCGCTGGGGCCTGAACGATACGAGGCCCCATGGATAGCGTCGCAAGCCCGAAAAGCGCTGAAGCGTCTCTCAAAAGCGACGAACACGACGCGCTCGTAAAGTCCCTCATGCCGGTGCTCATCGTCGCGACGGCGATCGGGCCCCTCGCCATGTCGTCGTTCGTGCCGACGATACCGGCGATCAAGAACGCCTTCGGCGTCGACACGGCGACCGCGAACCTCACCCTCTCCCTGTCGATGGTGGGCATGGCCTTCGCGACCCTCGCCTACGGGCCCCTGTCGGACCGGTTCGGGCGGCGGCCGGTCCTCATCGGCGGCGTCGCCCTCGGCCTTGTCGGGAGCGCGCTCGGCGTCCTCGCCCCGACGATCGAGACGGTCATCGTCGCGCGCATTCTCCAGGCGGCCGGGGCGACCTCAGGCATCGTCCTCGCGCGCGTCATCGTTCAGGACGTCTTCGGCAGCAGGAAGGCCGCGGCGAAGCTCGGGGCCATCGCCTCGGCGATGATCGTCGCGCCGATGATCGGCCCGACGATCGGCGCGCTCTTCGCCGATCATGTGAGCTGGCGCGCGAACTTCGCCATGATCGCGCTGGCGGCGGCGATCCTCCTCTTTGTGCTGACGGCGCGCCTGCCCGAAACGCGCAAAGGCGCGCCGGACCCGTCCGGCCCTTTGCGCATCCTCAAGGGCTTCGGCGCGCGCCTCGCGACGCCGGGCTTCGTGCGCTTCGGGCTTTTCGGCTCGTTCGCGCAAGGCGCGTTCTTCGTCTTCATGGCGGGCGCGCCCTTCGTCGTCACCGAGGTCATGGACGCCCCGGCGCGGGTCTACGGCGTCTGGTTCACCACCCTGCCGATCGGTTTCTTTGTCGGCGCGCGCCTCACCTCGCGCGTCGGCGAACGGCTCGGCGACATGAACCTCGTGCGGATCGGCGCCGCCGTCTCGTTTTTCGCGGCGGCGGCCGGCCTCGGGCTCGGGCTTCTCGGCGTGTGGACCCCGGCGGCGTTCTTCATCCCCGCGGCGGTTCTGGCGCTCGGCAACGGCCTCTCGATCCCCGGCGCGCAGGCCGGCGCGGTGACGAGCGCCGGCGCGCGCGCCGGGTCGGGGTCGAGCCGTTTCGGCTTCATGCAGTCCGTGATCGGCGCCGCGCTCGCGCAGACGGTGAGCTTCTTCCAGACGGCCGCCTCGCCCTACCCGACGATCGTCATGATCGTCGGCGCCGCGGCGATCGCCCTGGCGCTCGCTTTCGCCGGCGCCCGTCCGCGTGCGGCGCAATAGCCGCCGCCCCCCCGCGCAGCGGCGAGGGAGCCGCAATAGCGCCGCTCAGGCCGCGCGGGCGATGTCGCGGCGGGCGGCTGCGTCGGCCGTCGCAGCGTCGACGCCGCTCAAGTCGCTGGCGACGACCGTGACGTCGTCGACGCCGACGAAGCCCAGGATGTGACGCAGATAAGGCGTCGCGAAGTCGATCTCGCTGTCGGCGCGCGTGCCGCCCGAGGTCACGACAACGTAGGCGGATTTTCCCGTGAGCAGGCCCGCCGGGCCGTCGGGGCCGTAGCGGAAGGCCTCGCGGGCGCGCACGACCATGTCGATCCACGCCTTGAGCGCCGCGGGCGGACCGAAGTTATAGATCGGCGTCGCCAGAACCAGAACGTCCGCCCGCCGCACTTCGTCAAGGAGCGCGTCGGACCTCGCCAGGACGGCGCGCTGTTCGCCCGTGCGCGCGGCCGGGGCGGCGAAGTTCGCCGCGATCCACGCTTCGTCGACGAAGGGAACGCCGTCGGCGAGGTCGCGGCGGGTCACGGCGAGGGGCCCGCGCGTCTCGCGCAGGCGGTCGATAAGCGCATCGGCGAGCGCGCGGCTGCGCGAGCCGCGCCGGCGCATCGAGGCGTCGACGCGCAACAGATTCGTCGTCATCGGTTTCATCCTTTCGTCTGTCGACGGCGCGCCGCTTGCGGCTTGAGCCGCCCGTGGCGCGCCGTTCGTCCGCGGCCGGTCGGCCCGCCGCCCGTCAGACCTGCGACCAGCCGCCGTCGATCGTGAACTCCGCGCCCGTGGCGAAGGCGCTTTCATCGCTCGCCAGAAAGACCGCGGCGTTGGCGATTTCGGCGGGCGCGCCGGCCCGGCCGAGAGGGGCGGCCTTGCCGGCCAGTTCCTCGAACTTGGCGAAGGCGTCGTCGCCGACGTTGGAGTTCGCGAAGAACTGGGTCGGCACGATGCCCGGGCTCAAGGCATTGACGCGGATTCCGTCGCGGCCGAACTCGCTGGCGAGGGAACGCGCGAAGGAGCGCACCGCGGCTTTCGACGCGAAGTAAAGACTGCCGCCCGGCGCGCCCTTGGCCGAAACGGCCGAGGCGGTCAGCACGATCGAGCCGCCCTCGCCCATCAGGGGCCGAATTTTCTGCACCGTGAAGAAAAGGCCTTTGACGTTGACGTCGAACTGGCGGTCGAAGAGCGCTTCATCGACGTCGGCGACCGGCGCGAAGACCCCGCCGCCGGCGTTGGCGACGAGAACGTCGACCTTGCCGAAGGCGTCGCCCGCCGCCGCGGCGAGCGTGTCGAGATCGCCGATCGCGCTGACGTCGTTTGCGATCCCCCGCGCGCCCTCGCCAAGCTCGGCGACGGCTTTGTCCACCTTCTCCTGGCTGCGGCCGGTGATGAGGACCCGCGCGCCCTCGGCGATGAACCGGCGGGCGATCTCGAAGCCGAGCCCCGTGGTGCCGCCGGTGACGACGACGGCCTTGCCGTCCAGTCTGCCGCTTGGGTTGGTCATGTCCTTTTCCTTTCTCTGTCGCGTCTTCTGTCGCGCCGGGGGTCGAACGCGTGTCCGCCCCTCGCAGACCCCAAACTAGCAATTGCGAAATCCGGGAAAAACACCCTTTTCAGGAAACGATTTTTCTGATTTTCAGAATAAATGAGCGACATCGACGAATTGCGCAGCTTCGTCGCCCTGGTCGACGCGGGCACGGCGACGCGGGCCGCGGCGCGCCGCGGCGTCGCCGTCTCGGCGATTTCGCGACGCCTGAAAGACCTCGAGGCGCGCCTTGGGGCCCAGCTTCTGAACCGCACCACGCGCAAGATGAGCCTCACCGAGGAAGGGCGCGTCTTCTACGAGCGCGCGAGCCGCCTCCTCGCGGACCTCGCCGAAGCCGAAGCCGAGATCGCCGAGCGCAGCGCGGTCCTCAAGGGCCGGTTGAAGATCGCCGCGCCGGTGAGCTTCGGCGCGGCGCACCTCGCGAGCGCCGTCTCGGCCTTCATGCACGCCCACCCGGCGGTGAAGATCGAACTCGACATGAGCGACGCGCGCGTCGACCTCGTCGACGAGGGCGTCGATCTCGCGGTGCGCATCGGCTCGCTGACCGATTCCGCGCTCATGGCCCGGAAGATCGTCGACGTGCGCCACGCCGTTTGCGCTGCGCCGGGTTTTTTCAACGCGCGCGGCGCGCCGCGGACCCCGCGCGATCTCGAAGGCGCGCCGGGGCTTTGCTACGGCAATCTGCGCGATCCGTCCTTGTGGCCGTTCCGCGGGCCCGACGGGTCGCAAGGGGCGGTGCGCGTCGCGACGCGGTTCGAGGCGACGAACGGCGACGCCCTGCGCGAGGTCGCGATCGCCGGCCACGGGGTCCTTTGCGAGCCGACGTTCATCCTCCACGGGGCCGTCGAACGCGGGCTCCTGCAACCTGTGCTGACCGAATACGACTGGTACGACATGGCGCTTTTCGTCGTTTATCCGCCGACGCGCCATCTCTCGTCGCGCGCGCGCCGGTTCATCGATTTCCTTGCGGATCGTTTCGGGCCGGATCCGTATTGGGACGGCTTCCTGCGCCGCGCGAGGGATCGCGACGCCGGCGACCGCCGGTCGCCTTGAGCGGGCCGGCCATTGTCGATTATGACAATATGGAAAGGCGCTAAGCCGGGCCACGTGGGGGACAATTCAGTGACGTCATTCGCGACCAAGGCCGCCGCCGCCGCCCTCGCCTTGAGTCTCGCCGCCTGCGGGCGAACCGGCGCGGACGCGCCGGGCGACGCCGCCGACGCCGCGTCCGCGACGGGCGAGGCCCCGCGGCCCGGCGCCTACTTCATCTTCGGCGGGCCGATCTATCCTGACGCCAAAAGCGCCGCCGTCGAAGCCGTTCTCGTTGAAGACGGGCGGATCGCGGGGTTCGGCGCGCGCGCGGATCTCGCCGAGGCGGCCCGCGGCGCCGCAATGGTCGACCTTCAAGGCGGCGCGCTCTTTCCCGGCTTCGTCGACGGCCACGTCCACCTGATCGGCGTCGGCCTGCGCGAACTCACGCTCAATCTCGAAGGCGTCGCCTCGGTCGCAGCGCTCGTGGACGCGGTCGCCGGGGCCGTCGCGGAGACGCCGGACGGCGCCGCCGTGACGGGCCGCGGTTGGATCGAGACCGGCTGGCCCGAGGAACGCTTCCCGACCCGCGCGGACATCGACCCCGCGAGCCCCGACAACCCGGTCATCCTCTACCGCGCCGACGGCCACGCGCTCCTCGCCAATTCAGCCGCCCTTGAACGCGCCAGCGTCGACGCCGGAACGCAAAGCCCCGACGGCGGGCGCATCGAGACGGACGCGGACGGCGCGCCGACCGGCCTCCTCGTCGACGCGGCCATGTCCCTCGTCGCCGGCCTCGTCGAAAGGCCGGACGCGGCGCGCCGGGCCGAAGCTTACGCCGTCGCGAGCGACGTCTACGCCAGCCGGGGCTGGACCGGCGTCCACAACATGTCCGTCGCGCCGGACGATCTGAGCCTCATCGAAGACGCGGCGGCGGCGGGCGACGTCGCGATCCGCGTCTACAACGCCATCGACCCGGCGGGCCTCGACGACCTGATCGAAACGGGCCCGCGGGCCGCGGCCAACGGGCGCGTGGTGACGCGCGCGGTCAAAATGTACGTCGACGGCGCCCTCGGCTCGCGCGGGGCCGCGCTGGAGGCGCCTTACGCCGACGCGCCGGAACAGCGCGGCCTCCTCCTCATCGACGAGGCGGCGGCGAAGGCGGCCTACGAGAAGGCGCTGCGCGGCGGCGTCCAGATCGCCACCCACGCCATCGGCGACCGCGGCAACCGCCTCGTCCTCGATTGGTATGAAGACGTTTTCGCGGCGACTCCCGTCTCCGAACGCGCCGTCGCAGACCCGCGCTGGCGCATCGAGCATGCGCAGATCGTTCGGCCGGCGGACTTTCCGCGTTTCGCCGAACTGGGGGTCATGGCCTCCATGCAGCCGAGCCACGCCATCGGCGATCTGTTCTTCGCGCCGGCGCGCCTCGGATCGGACCGGCTTGACGGCGCCTACGCCTGGCGCAGCCTACTCGACGCCGACGCCGTCATCGTCGGCGGCTCCGATGCGCCGGTGGAGCGCGGCGACCCCCTGATCGAGTTCTACGCCGCCGTCGCCCGCCGCAGCCTCGACGGGTTCAGCACGGACGATTGGCGCCCCGACGAAGCGGTGACCCGCGCCGAGGCCCTCGCCATGTTCACAAGCGCGCCCGCTTTCGCCGCTTTCGAGGAAGCCGCGCTCGGCGACATCGCCGTGGGCAAGCGGGCGGACCTCTCGGGCTTTTCCGTCGACCTGATGACGGCGCCCCTCGACGCGATCCCGCAAGGCGCGGCGGTCTTCACGATGGTCGACGGCGCCGTCGTCCATGGCGAGGACCTCGTCGCCGGCGCACCCTGATGGAGATCAGGCCCGAACGCGCCGGCGACGAAGACGCGATCCGCTGCCTGACGCGCGACGCCTTCGCGCCCATGCCGTTCAGCGACGGTTCGGAAGCGGCGATCATCGATCAGCTTCGAGACGATGGCGACCTGACGCTCTCGCTCGTCTCGACCGACGGCGACGACGTCGTGGGCTACGTCGCGTTCTCGCCCGTCAGCGTCAACGGCGTCCATGGCGGATGGTTCGGGCTTGGGCCCGTCGCCGTTCGGCCCGACCGCCAGCGACGGGGCGTCGGCGACGGGCGTATAAGAGGTGGTCTCTCCCGCATACGAGATCTCGGCGCGGCCGGGTGCGCGTTGATCGGCGACCCGGCCTATTATAGCCGGTTCGGGTTTCGCAGCGACGGCGGGCTCGCCTATGGCGACATCCCCGCCCGGTACGTCCAATGGCTGTCGCTCGGCGCGCCGGCGCCAAAAGGAACGCTCGCATATGCGCCGGCCTTCGACCGCGCGACCTGAGGCGCGCGCGGGCCGTCCGAAGCCAGGGCGCTCAATCCGCCGCGAACAGACGGCCCATGTCGGCGAAGCACTTGAATTCGAGGGCGTTGCCGGACGGGTCGCGCACGAAGAACGTGCCCTGTTCGCCGGGCTCGCCGGCGAAGCGCGTGCGCGGCGGGATAATGAAATCGGCCGACGCCGCCTCGAGGCGCGCCGCCAAATCGCGCCATTCGTCCGGTGACAGAACGACGCCGAAATGACGCACGGGAACCGCATCGCCGTCGACCGCGCTCGTGGCGCTCGTTCGCGTTGCGTCGGCGCGCGCGATCTCCGGCGACAGGTGCGCGACGATCTGATGGCCGAAGAAGTCGTAGTCGATCCACGCCTCGGACCGCCGCCCGCGCCGACAGCCGAGGGCGTCGCCGTAGAACGCGTCCGCCGCGGCGAGATCGTGCACCGGGAAGGCCAGGTGAAACGGCGGCGGACCGGCGCGCGCGTCTTTCGTCGCCGCGTCGCCCTTCATGGTCTCGTCCCTCACGGCTTCGTCGCTCAAGGCTTCGTCCATGGATCCCGCGTCTCCTTCGAACCGCCGGGCGCGGGCGATTGCCGACCGCGACGAGGCATCCTAAACCGCGGGACCGCGGCGCGCGAGCCCCGCGCTTTCGAGGACGACGCCATGACCGCGCCTTTCGCCCGCCTGACGGACAAACTCTACGTCGCCGGACAAATCGACGAGGCGGACATTGCGGCGGCGGCGGCGGCGGGCGTCAAGACGATCGTCAACAACCGGCTCGACGACGAAGAGCTCGGCCAGCCCGCCGGCGCGACGATCGCCGCCGCCGCGGCGCGCCATGGCCTCGGCTATGTGGCGATCCCGGTCGGCCCGGGGGGCTTGCGCGAGGACGACCCGGCGCGCTTCGCCGCCATTCTCGAAGACCGCGGGCCCGCCCTCGCCTACTGCAAGACCGGGTTCCGTTCGGCGGCGCTCTGGGCGATCGGCGCGGCGGCGGCGGGCGCAGCGCCCGCCGACCTCGTCGCCACGGCCGCGGAGGCGGGCTTCGACCTTTCCGGCCAGCGTCCGATGCTCGAGGCGATCGCGGAGGACGCAGCCGCTAAAAGTGGATCGTGAGCCGCGCGCTCGCTGACGCGGCGGGCACCACGACCGTTTCGGTCAGCGTGACCCCGCAAACGAGGTGCGCCTCGTCCCGCCCCGACGCGTCGGTCGCCCGGGCCTCGGCGCCGGAGCCGCAATCGATGAAGCTGCCGGGCTCGCGCGATACGACGTAGCGGTAGTTCGCGGGCGCCGCGACGAAGGCCCGGTCCGTGACGCCGCCGAAACTATCCCCGAGGGCCAACCCGCCCAGAACTGATCCGGGGAGGGCTGGTCCGCGGACGTCGGGGGCGCTCCCGTCCCGCCCCTGCCCCAAAGCCGGCGCGGCGGCGAGCGCCGAGGCCGCGAGGGCGGCGATATGGCAAACAAAGTGTTTAGATCCGAGACGCATGCCGCGGCCGTCGCAAGCGGCGCGCCGCCGTTTCGCCCCATAGGGGCTTCACGCCTTATCGCGGCGAATTTATTTTCCTGACGACGATGGTTAAGGCATGATTTGAAGGAGAGGCGTTCGCGGGAGCAGTTTCGTCGATGGCGTTCTTTAGCGACTTTGAATTTTCGCCGGGCCTCATTACGGCCAAGGAGACCGGCGCGCAGATACCGTTGACGACGACGTTCGCGCGCGAAGCAATCCGCGTGGCGAGTTTCGTCGGCGTCGTGCAAGGCGTTCGCGCGGGCCGCTTCCTGCGCGGCCGCGGACCCCGCGCGCGCATCTCGTTTTTTCCGAAAAAGCCGCGCTCCTATTACGCGATCTGGCCGGTTTGTCAGTTGGCGGACCTGAAGATCGTCGACGACCATGACGAAGCCGACCTGCACTTCTACTTCGAGGACCGCGAATTCCTCATCGGGCCCGAGGCCGCTCCGTCGGACCGGCCGGCCTTCAATGTCGGCTGCCACGACATTCGCAAGAGCGTCGTCACCCGGGTTTTCGAAGAGACGTTCGGATACGATCTCTCCGTCGATCCGCGCACGCACGAAGGCCTCGCCGTCGAAAAGTCCGAGGGCAACGGCAGGCACGACGGCCGCGTCGTCTCCTGCCCGCTCGAACGCGCGAAGCCCGGCCGGGTTTATCAACGGCTGATCGACAACACGTTCGACGGGCGGGACTACGTAGACATCCGCACGCCGATCGTCGGCGGCCGGATACCTTTCGTCTACATCAAGCGCCGCTCGAAGGACGTGCGGTTCTCCAACGAGAACCACCGCGTCGACCTGATGCCGGCCGATACGGTTCTGTCGCGCGAGGAGCAGGCGAAGATCGCCGCGTTCGCCCGCGGCATGCGCCTCGACTTCGGCGGACTCGACGTATTGCGCGACCGGACCGACGGGCGGATTTACATCGTCGACACCAACAAAACCGATATGGGCCCGCCCTCGGCGCTGTCGGGCCGCGACAAGTTGAGGGCCATGCGCGGCCTTGCCGCCGCCTTCAGCGAACTCGTCGAGGCGCGCCTCGCCGCGAACGATCCAACCGCGGTCCCGGCGTCCGTCACGGCCGACAGCGGCGGCGACAAGGCCGCGTGAGCGGCGTTCCCTTCGTTAAAGACGACGACCCCGTCTATGGCGCGCCAACGCGCGTCTCGCCGCTGATCCGGCGGGTCCTCGCCCGAAATCCGGGGCCCTTCACCTATACGGGCAGCGGGACCTATCTCGTCGGCCCCGACGCCGGCCCCCTCGCCGTTATCGATCCGGGTCCGAACCTTGACGCGCACCTCGACGCGCTCGTCGCCGCCGTCGACGCCGCCCCCGTCTCGCACGTTCTCGTTACCCATACCCACAAGGATCATTGCGGGCTCGCGCGACGCTTCGCCGACGCCGTCGGCGCGCCGGTTCTCGCCTTCGGGCCCCACCCGGCGACCCGCGCCGAAGACGACGCGCCGCCCCTCGAAGAAGGCGGCGACCGCGACTTCGCGCCCGACGCGACGCTCGCCGACGGCGATATCGTCAAAGGCGCGGGGTGGACGCTCGAGGCCGTCCACACGCCGGGCCACATCTCGAACCATCTGTGCTTCGTCCTGCGCGAGGAGCGTGCGCTCTTCACCGGCGACCATTTGATGGGCTGGGCGACGACGGTCGTTCTGCCGCCGGACGGATCGATGGCGGACTATTTCGACAGCCTCGAAAAACTCCTCGCCCGCGACGACGCCGTTTACTATCCGACGCACGGCGCGCCGATCGCGAAGCCCCACGCCTTCGCGCGGGCGGTGCGCGCGCATCGGCGCATGCGCGACGGGCAGATCCTGTCAGAGCTCGACCGGGGCCCGCGGACGATCGCCGACATTGTCGCGAAGGTCTACGCCGACGTCGACCCGCGCCTCCACGGCGCGGCGGCGCTCAACGTCTTCGCTCATCTGATACGGCTTACCGCGACGGGCGAGGCGGTCGCCGACCCTGCGCCGGAGATGCGGGCGCGATACGCGCGGGGCTGATCAAAAAAGCGCGCGCCGCTTGCCGAAGACGCCGCGGGTCTTGCGCACGCTGAGGGTCTCGTAGCGCGCGGCGAGCTCCTCGTTGACGGCGGCGGGCGCGCCGGCCTCGCTTGCAAGCATGCGCGTCGCGGCGAGCACGTCCATCGCGCCCTCAAGGGCGTCGCCGACGCCGCCAAGCCGCACGGCCGAGAACGCGCCGGCGGCGGAAAGCGCAACGGCCGCCGCGGCGGCGTAGACGGCGTAACGCGGATCGCCGCCCGCGACGGCGGCGAGCAAGCCGAGCGCCGCAAGCGCTAGGTAGGCGCTGACGACATGCGCCGCCCGATAGGCGCGCCGGCGCGCCAACAGCGTGCGCACGTAGGCTTCGTGGCGAAAGAACGCGTCCCGGGCGAAGGAGCTCATGACGGCGCCCCATGCATCGCTTTCATGTCCGCCCCCTCGGGAAGCGCGCCGCCCCAAGGGCCACGATAGGGCCGGAACATCTCAAACCGCAGCCGGCGCAGCGCCTCGACGGATCTGATGGCAAGCTCGCGTTGATAGTGGGCGCGCCGGACTTTGGTCGCCTCCGGATCGGTCTCGTCCGCGTCCGCATCGATACGAAAGAGCTTCATCGTCGCCTTCTTCGCGTTCGGTCCGGCCGCCGCCCGCGCCGGAATGAATTCGTGGTCGAGGTCGCCGAAGAGAAGGCTCACAGGGGCGAAATGAACGAAGACGTCGTCGCCAAGCTCGCCCTTCAGCTTGTCGTAGGAAGCCTTGAAGAGACGCTCATAGACGGCTTGCGTCTCGTTCCAGTCTCCTGGACGGAGGCGCGATCCCACCGGACCGCCGTCCAGGGACCCGCCGTCCGGGGACCCGCCGTCGACGCCCCACCAGAACGCCGCCATGTTGACGACGTGCATGACGACGAGTTTCGGCCGGTTCGACGCGCGCCCCCAATGGCGGACGATAAAGTCGGCGACGCAGTCGAAGCTCGCGGCTTCACGCTCGAAAATATGCTCGCGGTACTGTTCAAGATACCTTTCATCGATGGCGTTGACGCCGTCTTCGCGCGGTTGAAGCAGCAGCTTCTCCTCGCGCACGAGCCGGCGGAGGTCGTCGTCCGAGATCTCGCCGGCGGGTCTTTCGACGGCGTTGAATTTGCGCAAGGAGGCGCTGTAGCCGTTCGTCAGCACATTGAAAATCGCGACGCGTCGCGAGGCGGCGCTGGCGCTGAGGGCGCTCTCCCAGTCGCCGATGATCTGGCCCGGCATATCATAGGCCTCAGCCAGCCGCCCGACCTTGTAGAGTTCGGGCCGCCAGGTGATCTCGTAATTACGCACGCTCCCGCCGAGCCCGCCGTCGTTGCGCACGACGAGGCTCTCTTCGCTGTCGAATTCGGAAAGCCCGCGCGGCTTGATGATCCGTCGACGAAGGAACTCCGTCTCCATTATGCCGGCGAGAGTCGTCTTGCCGGCGCCGCCGACGCCGAAGACGAGGATCGGGAAGTCGAGGGCGCCATGCGGGCGCGAGAGGTTCAGACTGAACCGATCGAAGTTGGCCCCGCGCCACGATTTATGCCAGCCGCGCTTGTCGACGATGTGCTGCAAGAGCGTGAAGAGCCCCGCCGCGATCGCCGGCGCGGGCCAGAAGTTTTTGAGCGCTTCCTTCGGAGCGTCGCCGATCCCGCCTCTGATCGCGGTCGACAGGTCCCGGGCCCACGCCCAGTCGCCGCCGGCCCCGAACATCGCCGGCAGGAAGACCGCCGCCCCCAGAGCGACGACGAGCCCGGCGCCCACGGCGACCACGGCCCGCCATTCGCCGCGCAGCCAGTTCAAGCTCGCCGCGCCCGCGGGCAAAAAGATGAACGGCAGAAAAAACGCGACGTCCAGGACGCGCGCAGGACGGCGCCGCAACCGCCGCGGCGTCGACAGTTTCAGTTGTTCAGCCACAAGTCAGCGCCCCCACGGCGTCGGCCCCATTTTCGTTAACCATATTGGCGGACGGGCAACGGCTCAAGACTTCGCTCGCTTCGCGACAATGCCGGTCTAATCAGACTGAAACTCGCCGCTTCCCTTTAGTTACGGCTTCAAAATTGCGTCCTACGCCGACAAGCGGGCGGCGACGCGTTGGGAGGACGGGACGCATGGCTGGGCGAGGGAAGCATTGGCGATCGAGCGTCGCCGCGTCGTTGATGCTGACGGCGTGCATGGGTTCGGACTCAAGCGATGGCGGATCTCCGACGGGGCCCGGCGCCGGGACGGGCGAGGCCGGCGCGCCGGCCCCTTCGCCTGGAACGCCGAGCCCGACGGCGACGCCAACGCCGACGCCGTCCGCCACGGGCAGCGCCTTCGTCGTCTCCAGGAGCGGTCTGTGGTCGGACGACGCCGCTTGGGAGGGCGACGCAAAGCCCCGCAGCGGCGCGAACGTCATGGTGCCCGCCGGCAAGGCCCTGACGATTGACGACTGCGACGTCGTGGTCTCGACCCTGATGATCCATGGCTCGCTGCAGGTCGGGCCCGAACTCGCCGCCGCGTGCCCTGTAGCGACGCTGATGGTTGACTCCATCATGGTCATGGGCCAGGCGTCCCGCCTCTCCCTCGGCGCGGAGGACGCAGCCTTCGACGGAGAACTCATCGTCACGCTGACGGGCGATATGGGCGAGGCGGCGGCTGGCGACATCGAAGAGCGCCAGCTCATGATCATGAACGGCGGAACCTTCATCGCCAACGGCGCTACGGCGTCGAAAACGCAATGGACGTTCCTCGGCGAGACGGCGCGGGCCGGCGATGGCTTCATCGAACTCTCCGAACCGCCCGCGGGCTGGGAAGCCGGCGACGAGCTTGTCATCGCCTCGACCAATCTGGGGTCGGACGAAGCGGAGCGCCTCCGGATCTCGAACGTCGTAGGCGCAACGATCTTCCTGGAAGCGCCGCTTCGGAACAACCATTTCGGTCGTAAACAGAAATACGCCGGCAAGACGATCGACACTCGCGCCGAGGTAGGGCTTCTGAGCCACAACATCGTCATCCAGGGCGACGAGGCGTCCTATGAGAGCCGTATCGGCGGCCACATCATGGCGATGAACGACGAGGTCTCCCGCGGCTCCGAAAACGACGTGCGCAACCTTGTCTTGCCGGAATGGGATGGAAACCAGTCGACCATGCGCGTGCAGGGCGTCGAGTTGCGCCGCCTCGGCAAGATGGGCCGCGCAGGGCGCTACTCTTTCCACTGGCACCTGATGGGCGACAAACCGGGTGACTACATCCGCAACAGCGCCGTACACGATGGTTTTCAACGCGCCGTCAACGTTCACGGCACGAACGACGTGCTTGTTGAGAATGTCGTCGCGTACAACGTCTTCAACCATGTCTTCGTGCCCTCCGAAGAGGGCGACGAGGTGCGCAACGTCTTCCGCGGCAATCTGGGGATCCTGTCAAAGCGCCCGCCGAGCCGGGAGGACTTCGCGTTCAAGAACTTTAGCGAGGACGGCGAAATCGAAAGTCGGTCGGGCCAGTCGGAGCAACGCGCCTCTGTCTTCTGGATGCGGAACACTTTCAACACGCTCCACGACAATCGCGCGGCCGGGGCCATGGGCGGCCAGGGCTTCTTCCTTGATCCTGGAGGGTTCAACGGCATCCACAAACGGCTCGCTTACGAAGCGTCTGGAGATCGCGAGGTCTGCGACTTCAAACGCAACGCGGCCCACTCCACCTTTATCGGTATCGGCTCGCCGGATTTTTACACGCCCGCGGTAAAGGGCTTCGGCCTTTTCATGTCAGGAAGCGGTTTTCCGCTCAATAAAGAGAAAACCGAACGGTCGGTCTGCACCTTCGAGGATTTCGAAGCCTACAAAACCCAGAACGGAGGCGTGTGGATCGAAAAAGACACCGCGCTGATGGGCGCGATCGTGACCGACAGCCACACCGGCGTCGTCTCCGGCGACATTCTGAACGACGTTGTCGTGGTCGGACAATCGGAGAACGACCTGCCTCAGGGCGCGACGACCGAGATCGACAGCCGGCCGGGCCTCAATCGCGGCGGCTTCGCTCAAAGCAACAATGGCGGCCAGAACATCCGTCGTCGCCGGTTCTCGAACTTGACCTGCGTCAATCTTCCGGCCTGCTTTCAGTCAGCGGACAACAAGCGTGATACGCTTTCGCAATTCGAAGACGCGACGATCGAGAACGTGACGCTGATCGCGACGCCAATGGGCTTCGTTGGCGGTCCGCGCCTCGCCGAGAACCTCCTCGCGCCCATCGATCCGGGCCACGTCGTGACGTTCGGCTCGTTCACCGACGTCGACGGCGCGCTCACCGGCGCGCCGGGAACGGTCGGTTCAATGGCGGAGGACCGTTTCCAGCACCGTACGCGCGTTATGGAGAACCTCTTCGGCTGGACCTGGAGCATGGCGCCCCACCCGTCCGAACCCGTTGATCCCGAAGGTTGAGGCTTAAGCCGCGACGCCCTCGCGCGCGGCGCTCAACAATGGTTCGATCAGCCCCCGCGCCAAATGGCGCACGACGGGGATCGCGACGCCATCGCCCATCAGTTTGTACGCTTCGCTGTAACGCGCCGGCAGCTGAAACCCGTCGGGCGCGCCCATGAGCCGCGCCGCCTCGCGCGCGGAGAGGAGGCGCGTGCGGGTCTCATGGGGCTCTGCGATGACGAGCCGTTGTCGGCTTGAACCACCCGCCGGCGTGCGCAGGCAACCGGCGAGGCCGTCGAACCGCGCCTCCGCCCGCTGGACCCGCACGCCACCTTCGATCCGTGTACGCCTGTAAAGGGCGCCGACTTCGCGAACCCCGCTGGCGCGCGCGGCCGCTTGGGCGACGGCCGTCTTCGCGCGGTTTCGCTGCGTCATCAGCCCCAGGAGCGCCGCCGTCATCGCCGGCGGGTCGAGGGCGACGTCGTTCGGCGCGGCCTCGACGAGATCGACGAGCCGCCCGCGCCGGACGCGCGGCGGATCAAGCCGCCAGAAGATCATCGGCAGCGGCGCAGCGGCGCGGGCCGCGTCGAGCGCCGGCGTGCGCCAGGGATCGTCCGCATGCGGCGCTGCGCCGGCGAGGCCGAGCGCCTCGGCCCGGGCGGCTGCGAAGGCGCAAGCGGCGACGATGAAGACGCGCGGCCGCGATTGCGGAACGAACGCCGCCGCGTCGATGACGAGCGCCCCGACGCGGTAGTCGAGCGCGGCGAGCGCCGAACAAAGCGCGGCGAAATCCGCGCCGCCGCGGCGCGACTGGGCGCCGACGACGTTTTCATGGACGACGAGCGTCGGCGCCCGGCCCTCGGCCTTCAACGCCCTGATCAGCCTATGAAATGGCCAGAAAGCGCCCGAGCGCGACGCGCCAAGCCCGGCCCCGGCGCCCGCGAGGGATAGGTCCTGGCACGGAAAGGACGCCCACGCGAGATCGGCGCGACCCGGTAGATGGCCAGCGCGCACGTCAGCCACGTCGCCCAGGCGAAACGCGTCCATCGGATGGTTGAGGGCGTAGGCGCCGGCCTTTTTCGGGCACACGTCGTTAGCGAACGCGCACCGCCAATGCGGGCCCAGGCCAGTGCGGACGAGCCCGCCGCCCGCGAAAAATTCGTAGAAGGAAAAGCCGGTCAAGGGCCGCGCCGCGTCTGACGATCATCAAGCGGGTGAAACGCTAGCACGCGTCGCGCCCGGGCCGTCAAACGCGGGGAAGCCGATCAGTCGTTCGCCGGCGTCAGGTAGGTCGGCGCGTCGTCATCCGCCGGTGCGTCAGCCTTGGCGATGGCGACCACCTCGCCGTCCGGCGCCTGGAAATCGTATTTCGCAAGGATGCGCTGCAGCGTGCGCCGGTGCATGCCGAGGCGGCGCGAGGTTTCCGAAACGTTGCGATCCGTCTCCAGAAAGACGCGGCCGATATGGGCGAGGCGGACCTCGTCGACCGACTTCGCGTTATCGGGCGGCGCGGGATAGGCGTCGCGCGGCGCCGTCAGCGCCTTGTGCAGATCGTCCGCGTCGACCGGCTTCGGCAGGTAGTCGACAGCGCCGGCCTTCGCCGCGGCGACAGCGGTCGGAATGTCCGCATAGCCGCTGAAGACGACGGCGCGCGCGTCACCGCGCAAATCGTTCAGCGCCGCGGCGACGTCGAGGCCGTTGCCCTCGCCCACCCGTAAATCGATGATCGCGTAAGCGGGGGCGTCGTTCGCGACGATGCGCAAGGCTTCGTCGACGGTGCCGGCGGCGCGCGCGGCGAATCCGCGCCGCTCCATGGCGCGCACCAATTGCGCGCGCAGGGCGTCGTCGTCGTCGACGATCAGGAGGGACGGGGCGGGGGGAGTGAGAACAGCTTCACTCATGCCCCAAGTTCGCGGGTCGCGCGCCCCTGGATGATGGGAAGCCGCGACAAATACGCCCTTAGCGTCCTGCAGTCTCGCCCGCGGCCGGCGGGTCCTGCGTGGGGCCCGGCTCCGTCGCGCGAATAACGGCGACGCCCGCGACGACGAGCAGCGCGCCGGCGACCCGCGCCCACGACAGGGGCGTCGGGGCCGGCGCGAAAAAGCCGAAATGGCTGAGCGCCATGCCCGCCGCGATCTGTCCCGCGACGAGACAGACGAAATAGGGGCCGGGCCCCATCAGCGGGATGAAAATCGTCGAGCTCAAAATGATCGCGAAGCTGAGAACGCCGAGCCCGAAATAAGGCCAGGGCGCGCCCGCGAGCCGCGACGCCGCGCCGGGTTCGCCCAACGCGACTTGCGCGGCGATGGCGACAAAGGCGCCGACGCCGAAGAACACCGCGGTCGCAAGGAGCGGCGAGCCCACGATCTCGCCGAACCGACTGTTCAGCGGCAGGTAGAGCCCGGCCACGAGGCCGACGCCGATCGCGACGGCGTAGAGCGCGTTCGCTCCCATGGGGGCGGCCTCAAACGTAGCGGGCGGCGCCGACGGCGGCCTTCGAGCCGGCGCCGACGATCGCCGCCCAGGCCCGCGCCAGCGGCCCCGCCGACCCCGCCTTCGCCGCGGCCTCGTCGCGATGGCTCACCTCGTCGGCCTGGCATTCCTTCAGGATCGCGAGGACGTCGCCGCGCGTTCCGGCGTCGGCGAGATAATCGATCTGCTCTTGATAGTGCTTGTCGACGAACGTCTCCACGGCCTCGATCGTCTGGTAGACGGCGCTCGGGCCGAAGAGCGCCGGCGCGGCGCCCGTGATCCAGCCGGCGACGCGCCAGACCGGCGTCAGTAGCGAGCGCTCGTTCGCCGGGCACAGCCCGCCGATCAGTTCGAGGTGGCGCGCCTCTGTCTCCAGATGGCGCGTCGCGAAGGCGCGCAGATCCGGATCGCGGGCGACGGCGAGAACCCCGCGATAGATCCAGACGGCGCCGGTCTCCCCGGCGTGGTCGGTGCGCAGGTCGGCTGCAAGCCGGCGGTCGACTGCGTCGGTCGAGGGGCTGGCGGGCGTCATGGCGGTCTCCTTGTGGTCGGCGTCACACATCGGCGTCTTCGCATATTGGCGTTTGGCGAATCGCGGATATGCGGCGCGGGGCGGCGCCGATCCCGCAGCCGCCCGCGCGCGTAAGCGTCACGACTTCTAAACGGAGCGAAAAGCATGACCCGATTTGCGAGCGCCCTCGCCGCCCTTCTCACCGCCTTCGTCGCCCTTCCGGCCGGCGCGAACGAGACGGCGCCCGCCGTCGAAACGCGCGACGCCCACGATTTCGAATTCGTCGCGATCGACGGCGCGCCCCTGCCCATGGATCGTTTCGCCGGCAAGGCCGTGCTCGTCGTCAACACCGCCTCGTTATGCGGGTTCACCGACCAATATGGCGGCCTGCAGACGCTTTATGAGACCTATGCGGACGAGGGGCTCGTCGTCCTCGGCGCGCCATCGAACGATTTCGGCGGCCAGGAGCCGGGCGCCAATGGCGAAATCAAAGAGTTCTGCGAGGCGAACTTCAACGTGCGTTTTCCGCTGACGGAGAAAATCGCGGTGCGCGGCGCCGGCGCCCACCCGTTCTACGCCTGGGCCGCCGCGGCGCTCGGGCCCGAAAACGCGCCCAAATGGAACTTCCACAAATACCTCGTCGGCCCTGACGGCGCGCTCATCGAGGCGTTCCCCTCGAGCGTGGAGCCGATGTCGGCGCGACTGACGGGCGCGGTGGAGAAGGCGCTGCGCTAAACGCGAACGCGCCGACGGTCCTCGAAGATCTCCTCGCGGCTCGTCAGGGAGAGGAGGAGGTTGGCGAGGGCGCGGCCGTTGAGGAAGTTGTTGATCAGCTTGATCGACACGGCGGCCGGCGCCATGCGCACGGTGAAGAGCGTCGCGACGACAAGCCAGTTTTCATAGGCGAGCGAGTAATCGAAAACGTCGGTCTCGGAGAACTCCAGAACGTCGATCAGGACGCCCTTGCTCAACTGGTCGAAGACGACGAGCGCGCTGTAGCGCAGGAGGTTCGCCTCGGTCGTCGCGCCGCTCGCGGCCTCGAACGCCGCGCCATAGGCGATTGTGTGGTAATAGACGATGACGACGCCGAGGAGAACGGTCATCAGCGCCGCGATGAAGACGTTGGCGTTGCGCGACGGGGCGATCGTCTCGACGAAGCCGCGCAGGGCCCGGCGGTACTGCACCTGGAGGCGGGCCGAGCGGCGGATCAGATCGCGGTAAGGGTCGGGCGCCCCATCGTCGTCGTCGGCTTCTTCGTCGAGGAGAAGCCAGTCCTCCAGCGTTTCGCCGCTCTCCGGGGCCGGAAAAATGATGACCCCGTCGACGAACGGGCTGTCGTCGGCCGCGGTCTCCGCAACGGCGTCGCCGTCCGCCGTTTCGCCGGCGTCCTCCGTGTGCGGAGGAACCAGCGCGGCGTCGGGGTCGCGTTCGGCGCGCAGCAACGCGAGCTCCCGCCTCAAGGATCCGTGGACGCGTTCAAGATAGGCGTCGATCTGGTCCGGCAGGGCGCTGCTCGTAAGGCCCGCAATCGGGCTTAGCGACAGGAACTGGCGGGCGATGAACAGAAGGAAGACGAAAAACGCCACCGTCGCCGTGGCGAACACCGCCGCCTGAAGCACCGCCGGGGGCGTCTCGGGCATGAACGGAAACCGGGCCCGCAGGCCCTCGACTTCGAGCAGCGCCACGAGCGCCAGCGCGGCGGCGGCGAAGAAATAGGCGAAACCGACGACGGCGGCGTGGTTCGTGCCGCGCCAGATCACCCGCACGGCGAAGCCGAGGCCGAACAGAACATCGCGAAGAAACGCGCCGACGCGCCGCATGACTGACCCCCGCGATCCCCCAATGACCGCGGAGGTTAGCGATTTTTCCGCGACCGCCAAGCGGGCGCCCGCGCACGGGCCCTGTCTCGCGACGGTTCCCGAGGCCCCGGGCGACCCGCCTGGCGGTCAGCCGCGCTGGCGGAGCGGCTCAGCGAACTCGATGACGTTGCCTTCAGGGTCCTGGATGAAGCCGACGCGGCGTTCGTAACGGGTTCCGTCGAGCGCATAGGTCTCCGCGCTCACGAAGGTCGGCACGCCGTTCGCCGCCAACCGGTTCAGGACCGCGTCGACGTCGGCGACCTCGAAGCACAAATGGCCGTAGCCGGTGCGGCCGAAATGGTCCGGGAAGGACGCCGCCGCGGGCAGCCCCGCGCCGCCCTCGTCGGCCGCGACGATTTCGATGACCGCGTCGCCGCGCGAAAGATAGGCGAGGCGCTTGCCGTCGAGGGCGTCGACGCGCCAGGCGACGTCGACCGTGAAGCCGAGCTTCTCCGTGTACCATTCGATGGCGACGTCGTAGTCGGCGACGTTGATCGACATGTGGTCGAAGGTCATGGCGTCGGCGCGGCTCGCCGCCCCTTCGGCTGCGCCGTTCTCGGCGAGGGCCGGCGCGGCGGCGATGACGATGGCCGCCGACGCGGCCGAGAGGATGAAACGCTTGATCATGGTGGGCCTCCTTCGGGCTTTCTCGCCGACGGCCCAGCGCCGTCGACGAGCCCAATCTCGTTGATCAGCGATCATGCGTGTAGCGCATTGAAATAAAATACTGCTATGCACCATGCGCATGACCAATGCAGACCGCATCGACCTCCTGCGCACCCTGTCGCGCGTCGTTTCGGAGGGCTCGCTGAACCGCGCCGCCGGCCGGCTCGGCGTCAGCCAGCCGAGCGTGAGCCGACGCCTGAAGCAGCTTGAGGACCTTGTCGGCGCGCGGCTTGTCCACCGCACGACCCATGATCTCAGCGTCACTGACGAGGGCCGCCGTCTGCTGCTCGCCGCGGCGGACATTGTGGGGCGGTGGGAGGCGGCGCTCGACGAGGTGCGCGACGACGAGCCCCAAGGACTGTTGCGCGTCGCCGCGCCGGTGGGCCTCGGCCAGGCGGCGCTCGTCGACGCGGCGGCGGCCTTCCTCGCGGCGCACCCGAAGGTCGAGCTGGATTGGCGTTTGACGGACGGGGCGGTCGACCTGATGGCCGGCGAGGCGGACGTCTGGATCAAGATCGGCGCGGTCGCCGACGACCGCCTCGCCGTGCGGCGGCTGGCGCGGGTCGAGCGCCTCATCGTCGCCGACGGAACGCTGGTCGCCCGCGCGGCGGACTGGCGCGGTTTGCCGCTGATCGCGTTGACGCCGTTCCACGCCGGCTTCGTCGAACTCGTCGACGCCGACGGCGGCGTCCATCGCCATGAGCCGCGCGTTGCAATGCGTACGGACAATATCGAGGCGGTCCGCCGCGCGGCGCGCCAGGGGGCGGGCGTCGCCGTATTGCCGAGATGGATGGTCGCCGACGATCTGGACGCGGGCCGGCTCGTCGACGCCGCCGCGCCGCTGCGCGCGCCGTCGCTTGACGTGACGCTGGCCTTCGCGCCGGAGCGCGGCCGGCCGAAGCGGCTGCGAACGTTCGTCGAGGCGATGTCGGCGGCGTTTTCGCACGAGGGCGGCGGGCCGATCCGCTGACGGCGCAACCCGCCGGCGACAAGCAGCGCCGGGAAAGACCTGTCGATCGTCCTGATGAAACACACGAGCTGGCCGCAAGGGCTCCATCAAGAAAACGCGGGATCGAAGCCATCAGTCCGCGGTGTCTGCTTTATCCCAATTCATCCCTTCATCTTTCCGGCGGCCGCATTATTTCGATGGACGCGAAGCCCGCATCATGATTGCGTCCGCTCGCACGGTCGAAGGGCGAAGCGCCATGGCGCAACTGGACCAAACCGACACCGTCCGCTCGGCCGCGGCGCGCGTCTGGGCGCTGTTGCTCGGCGTCGGGCTCCTCCTCGCCGGCAACGGGCTGCAGGGCACCCTGATCGGCCTCGTCGCGGAGGACGCCGGGTTTTCGAGCGCCGTCACCGGCCTCGTCATGACCGCCTATTTCGCCGGCTTCCTTATCGGCTCGCACGCCTCAGAGACGTTCATCTCCCGCGACGGCCATGTGCGCACGTTCGCCGCCCTCGCGTCGCTGAGCTCCGTCGCGATCCTGATCCACGGGCTCTTCGTCGACCCGGTCGTGTGGACGGCGATGCGCTTCGCGACGGGCTTCAGCTTCGCCGGGCTCTATGTCGTCACCGAGAGCTGGCTCAACCGCGAGACGACGCGCGAAAACCGCGGCGGGCTCCTCGCGGTCTACATGGTCGTCAGCCATACGGGCCTCGCGTCCGGGCAGGTTCTTCTGAACGCGGCCCCGGCCTCGAGCCTTGCGATCTACGTCCTCGCCTCGGCGCTCCTCTCCGTCGCGGTGTTGCCGATCCTCCTGAGCTCGGCGCCGCAGCCGCACGTCAGCCCCGACGGGGCCCGCCTCAGCTTTTCGGCGCTCTTCCGCACGACCCCGCTTGGCGCGACCGGGTGTTTCCTCGCCGGGATCGCCAACGGCATCCTCCTCGGCATGGCCGCGGTCTACGCGCGCCAGAGCGGGTTCGGCGTCGGCGCGATCTCGGTTTTCATGGCGGCGATCATGATCGGCGGCGCGGCGTTCCAGTGGCCGATCGGCAAGCTCTCCGACCGGATCGACCGGCGCTTCGTCATCCTCGGCGTCGCCGCCGCGGCCGCCCTCGCCGCCGCGCGGCTCGAAGCGTCGACGGGGGACGCGGCGCTCTTCGCCGTCGTCGGCTTCGTCGTCGGCGGCCTGACGCTGACGCTTTACCCGTTGTTCCTCAGCTACGCGAACGACTGGTTCGAACCCGATCAGATGGTCTCCGCCTCAAGCGGGCTCGTGACGATCTACGGCGCGGGCGCCATGCTCGGGCCCCTCGGCGGCGGGCTCCTGATGGGCGTCCTCGGGCCGCAAGGGTTCGCGCTTTATCTCAGCGTGCTGCTGATCGTCGTCGCCGGCTTCACCGCGTACCGCATCATGGCGACCGACGGTCCGACGAGCCAGGACGACTTCCTCTACGCCCCCGCCGCCGTCGGCGTCAGCGATTACTGGGCGGAAGCGGCCGCGGAGATCGCCGATGAGGCGGGCGACGAGACCAGTGCGAGGGCGGGCGTTGAGTCAAGCGCGGGGGCGAACGCCGGGGTGAGCGTTGGGGCGAGCCTGGAGGCGACTGTCGAAGAGGCGCCGGCGGGAGAGGCGCGCATGGACGGGCTCGCGCCGGAGGGCGGGCCCGAAACAGCTGCGGGCTGACGGCTGCAGGCTTACGGCTGCGCGGCGACGATCGAGAAACGACGGGGCGCGGTCCGACGAGCGTTTTCAACGCCCGTTAGCGCCCGCGCCAGTCGACCACACGCACGCCCTCTTTCGCGAGCCAGGGCTCGATCTCCCAATAGAGGCGTTCGACGCGCGTCCACGGCACGCGCGGATAGAGATGGTGGATAAGGTGAAACGTCTGGTTCGCGACGCAAAAACTCGCAAACGGGCGGATCGCCTCCGGCAGGAGATAAGCCGGCGAGTCGCCGAACATCTTCTCATGGTGCGGATGATGGGCCGCCCAATCGAAGACGAACGCGACGAGGAAGATCGCAATGTGGGCGGGGATCAGCCACATGACGGCGAGTTCGACGAAAAACACATAGACGATCGACGCCGCGACAAGGCCCACGAGACAGACGATCCACAGGACGAGCGCCGAGCGCACGCGCAACGGCGCCTTGCGCAGAATGATCCCGTAATAGGGCGCGTGCATCGTCGCGCATTTCGCCGCGACGAGAAAAACGTTTCGCCCCGCGACCCAATGGTCGGGATCGCGCGTCGCGTCGTTGAAATGGTGGTGGTGGCCGAGATGGGCGAATTTGAACGATGAGAACGGGATGAGGTAGAGCAAGCTGACGATCCGCGCCAGGATGAGGTTGAGGCGCTTCAGGACGCGGCTTTCGCGGCAATAGACCGAGTGGGCGCTGTCGTGGGCCACGGTGAACGCGAAAAACTGGCATACGCCGTTGACGACGGCCGTCAGCGCGGCGGGGGCGTGGCCGGCGAGATACGCCCACGACGCAAGGGCCGCGACGGCGAGCGGAACGGCGAACAGCCAGAACTGATAGTAAACCGGCTCGCGCATGCATTGCATGGCGGCTTCCAGCGCCTCTTCGCGCGTCGACGCGCCAATTGAAGATCCACCAGTGGAGCGTCCGCGAGTAGACGTCGCCCCAGCGGACGACGCGGCGCGCGGCGGCGGCCCGGCGCGCGCTATCCCTGGCGAGCGAACGCTCGCGTTTGCGATTGTCATCCGTCTCTCCCCACAATCGACGGACGCATCATGCCCGGCGCGGCGCGCGCGCGCAATCTCCGCCCGCGGAAAAGAGGCCGCGGCGATGCCGACGCCGACGCGCCGGCCGTTCCCTGACGGACGAAACCGGCGAACAAGCGCGTCGCCCAGGGCCTCGCCGGCGCTGCGCCGCCGAGCCCGCGTCCCGCCGCGCTACTTCGCTCGATAGTAAAGGCTAAACCCGTAGACCTCGCGCTCGCCGTCGTCGACGACGTCGTACTCCGTCCACGTATAGGCGTCGCGCATCATCACCGCTTCGCCGTACGCGCGCACGGTCTCGCCGTTCTCGCCCTCGCTCGCGCCGAAGTCGATGGTCATCGTCCAGTCGTCCGGGCCCTGTACGTCAAGCCGCGTGATCGCGCTTACGCTCTCTTCGCCCTTAGCGCCGTCGGCGTCGTAGCCGGCGGCGACATAGTAGCCGCTAGAAAGGTAGACGCTGAAAACGGGCTCGCCGTCGATCGAGCCGCCGGCGGAGAAATCGCCGGTGCGTTAGAACGCGAGCTCCTTGACCTCGGCGGAGATCCACTCGCCGTTCTCCGTTTCGTCGCGCGAGGCGGTGTGCTCGATTGACCAGACGCCCGTCGTCCATGACGCGATGACGGCCTTGAGGTCGTCCTCGACCTGCGCCGTCGCCGGCCCGCCGACTAGCGCCAAGACCGCGGCCAACGCTGCAACCCGTTTCATGGCTCTCCCCGTTTCGGCTGTCGCCGTTTCAGCTGTCGCCGGAAACTTTAGCCGCATGGCGCGCGAAGCGCCAAACGAACGCAACGCGGCTTGGCGCAACGCGGCTTGGCGCGCGCGGGGCGCCGCCGGTATCGTCCGCCGGGTTTTTCGGGGGATCGGGCGCGAGCGATGGCGAGGCGATCGAGACGAACCGCGGTTCGGCGGCGATGACGGCGCTCGGCGTTCTGGCGCTTCTGGGCACGGCCGTCTTCGCCGTCTCCGGCGCGCTCCAGGCCCTGCGCCAGGGGATGGCCGTCGTCGGCGTCTCCTACAACGCCGCGGTGACGGGCGTCGGCGGCGGCACGGTGCGCGACGTGCTCTTGGGCGCGACCCCTGTCGGGTGGGTGCGCGAACCGACCGATCTCATCGTCTGCGTCGCTTGCGCCGTCGCGGTCTCGGCGTTCAACCGGGCGCTGACGGGCGCGCGCCTCGCCTGGCTGCTCTACGCCGACGCGGCGGGGCTTGCGCTCTTCGCCGTCCTCGGCGCGGCGAAGGCGGCGGACGCCGACGCCCATCCGTTCGTGTGCGTTCTTTTTGGCGCGATGAGCGCCACTTTCGGCGGCATCATCCGCGACGTCATCTGCAACGAAGAGCCGGTCTTGTTCCGCAAAGAGATCTACGTCACCGCGGCGCTCTTCGGGTCCGGCGTCTACGTCGCGACGCCGCGCGGCCTCGAGATCGCCGGCGTCGACGCGGGTCTTCTCATCGGCCTCGCCGCGGCCCTCGCCCTTCGCGTCCTCGCCATGCGCCGCGGCTGGTCCCTGCCGTTCCCGCGGTACTGAGGGGAGCGCTGCGCGTTCCCCCGCGATTTGATCCGCTTGCGGCATGTAGGGCGGACGCCGGAAACCGCTCGCCTGTCCTCACGCGCGCGGATTTTCCGTCTATCGACCCGAGCCGGCGATGGCGATGGCGCCGGTGGGGATGAGGAGGATCCATTGCGGCATGGCGAGGGCGGCCGGCGGCCCGCCGCGCAGGAACGCGACCGCGAGGACGACGGCGCCCGACAGGATCCACACGAAGCCGAGGGAGCCGGCCCGCGCGCCGCCGCGCCAGAAAGGCCGCGCCGACCAGGCGAGGAAAAGGCCGAGAATGTACCACGCCGCTTCGATCGTCCCCGATCGCGCCAGGCCGAGAGACGGCGCCGCCGCGAGCGTCGGGTACAGCGTATCGAACGCGCCGAGCCCGGTGTGGACAAGCGCGGTCAAAATCGCGAGGCCGGCGGCGATGCGGCGGGTCATGTCGGCGCGCTCCGTAGATGCCGCCCTTTAATAACAAACATTCGCCGGACTTTCTAATTTACAAATACCGAGCACCCTATTATGCATTCCCCGGCAGCTCTGGCGCGCAAACGACGGACACTGGCGTGTCGAAAACCGAACCCGACGATCTCTATCCGCGCCACCTGACGGACGAGCTCGAAGAAGCCGTCGCGACGTCCCGCGTCGTCAATCTTATCGGCCCGCGGCAGGTCGGCAAAACGACCCTGGCGCGCGATCTATTCGCGAACGCCGCATACCTGACCCTCGACGACGCCGCGACGCTCGACGCGATCGAGGCGGACCCCGACGGTCAGCTCACGGCGGTTCGCCGTCAGGCGGGCGATCGCCCCGTGGCGATCGACGAAGTTCAGCGCTCGAAGCGCGTCGCCCTCGCCATCAAGGCGATCGTCGACCGCGACCGGCGCAAGGGCCAGTTCATCCTGACGGGTTCGTCCAACGTGTTCGCAACGGCTGACGTCGCAGACTCCCTCGCGGGCCGCATGCGCACCCTGAAGCTCTGGCCGCTGACGCAAGCGGAAGCGCAGCGCCGAGACCCGCCGAGGCTGCTCGATTGGGCCCTCGGCGACGCGCCGTTGCTGGACAGCCTCCCGCCGTCGCCGCGGCTTGAACGGGCGGACTATATCGACCTCATCCTCGCGGGCGGGTTCCCCGACGCCTTCAGGCTCGACTTGCGGCCAAGGCAGCGGCTTTACCGCGACTATGTCGACGCCGTCGTCGACCGGGACGTCGCCGACGTTCTCCGCATTAGAAAGACGGACCGTTTACGCCGTCTGATCGAGCAGACGGCCGTCCGCACCGCCGGCGAGGTCAACGTCTCGGCGCTGTCGAGACTAATCGGCCTGACGCGCGTCACCATAGATCAGTATATGGATGTTTTGTTACGCCTGTCGCTGGTCGTCAGGCTCGGCGCGTGGTCGTCCGGCGAGAGCCGGCGGGAGATCAAGAACGCTAAATGGCACTTCGTCGATACGGGCGTCGCCGCGGCGCTGCGGCGCCTCAACGCCACGTCCTTTCAACCGAACGCGGATCCGACGGCGCTCGGCGGCCTTGCCGAGACCTTCGCGCTGAACGAACTCCTGCGCGCGGCGCCGACCCTCGCGAACGACGTCAAACTGTTCCACTGGCGCGACCACGACCAACGGGAGATCGACATCCTCGCCGACGCCGGGTCGAGGCTCGTTGGAATCGAAGTAAAAGCGTCGACGCGCGTCGGGCTCGCCGATTTCAGCAGCCTGGACTGGTTCGCACGGGAGGGGCCCGGGCGCCGCCGGCGGATGACCAAGATCGTTCTTTCTTTCGGCGAGCGGAACTACTCGTTCGGCGAGGGTCGCTTCGGCTTGCCGCTCAGCGCTCTGTGGGCCGACCACTAGGCGTGGTCGCTCGCCGACGAAGCGCCCTCCCCGCGCCGCCCTCTCCGTCGCGCCCGGCGAAAATCCGCCGATAGAATACCGCGACGCCGATGAGGGCCGCGCCGAGGCCGAGGAAGGCGCTGGCGCGCCAGACGCCGTCGAGGCTCGCCATGTCGACGACGAACACCTTGGCGATGGCGAGGGCGAGGCCGGCGAGCCCGGCGTAACGAAAGAAGTCCGCGCGCCGGACCGCGCCGACCACGAGGACCAAGGACGAAAACGCGATGGTCATGATCGAATAGGCCCAGGATTCCGCCGCGACGATGCGGCCCGCCGACAAGTCCGGCGCATGGAACCCGTGGCGCACGGCGAGGATCGCATAGCCATACGCCATGAACGCCGCGGCGAGCGCGCACAGCCGGGACTGGATCTTCGCGCCCGCCCGCCGCGCGGCGAGCCCGGCGAGGGCGAAGGCGACGGCCGGCGCGAGATAGAACAGGACAAGCGCGTTCGCGACTGGCGGGCCGCCGACGGTCGCGCCGTTCTCCCCCCACCAGGGGTTCAGATAGGCGACGGGGCCGACGGCCGTTTGCGCCGCGGCGAGCGCCAGGAGCGCGCGCTCGGCGACGATCCGCACCCGGGCGAGGCCGGCGCCGAAGCGCCATCGCAGGAACGCCGCAACGCCGAGCCAGCTAATCGTTTGCAGGCTGATTTCAACCAGCGAACCATACGCCGCGCCGAGATCGCCCTCGTTGAGCGCGTGGCGGATCTCAAGGCTGAGGAACGCGACGAAGAGCGCGACGCCCGCGCCTTCGAGCGCCTGGACGGTCCGGCTTGCGCGCCCCGCGCCGCCGCCTTCGAACCAGCGCGCGGCGAGCCAGAAGCCCATCGCCGGCAGCAGGTATGCCGGCAGGAGCCAGTTCACGACGGGGATCGGACCGACGTCGGCCGCCAGAAACGCCGACGGCAGACAGAGCCGAACGGTCGCCAGGGTGGCGAGCGCCGCGGCGCTGAACGTCAGGGCCCGAAGCCGGAAGCGCCGCCAGAGCCACGCGATCGCCGGGGCTTGCAACGCAAGGCCGGCGCTCATGGCGAGCCCGTCGGCGGCCATCGCGACGGCCATCGCGGCGCTCACGGACGTTCCGAGGGCGTAGGCGCTCGCCGCGCCCGGCGCGGCGTCAAGCCCGCCGGGCGCGCGGCGCAGGCGCTCCAGCATCGCGAGGTAGAGCATGGCGAGCGCGAAGGCGCCGGCGCCCCAGGCGAGCGACTGGTCGAACCCGCCGACGGACTTGAAGAGCGCGGCGAGAACCGCCGGCGGCCCGAACGCGGCCGCCGCGGCGAAGGCCCCGCGGTCCGGCCGACGCGCCGAGGCGACGTCGCCGCCGACGCCGTAAAGCGCCGCAAAAGCCCCGCCCCAGGCGAAGATCGGCGCGGCGGGCGCGGCGAACGCCATCGCCAGCGCCGGCGCGGGGATCGTCGCCGCGAAGACCGGCGCGAGCCCGCGCCGCCAGACCCCGAGCGCGAGGGCCGCGACGGCGACGGCGAGATGCGCCGCAAGCACCGTCGGCGTCGCGCCTGCGTCGAGCGCGAGGAGGACGAGGATCGCCAGCGCGCCGACGGCGATGAGCGCAAAGCCCTGGAGCGGCGGGGCGAGCGCGGCGAGCGCGCGCCGACCGCCGCTGAGGTCGATGGGCGCGCGGGCGGCGTCGCCGGCGACAAGCCCCGCGGCCAGAAAGATCGCCGGCAGGTACGCCGCGAGGGCCCCGGCGGCGCCGCTCATGCCCGTCGCGAGCGCGAGCGCCGGCCAGCCGAGGGCGGCGAGGGCCGCAAAGTACGTCGCCGCGCGCCAGCCCATCACCCGCCCCACGGCGAGCCCGCCGATCGTCAGGGCGAAGACGTAAGCGAACAAAAGGGCGGGCGCCGGCGCCTCGCCCGCGACGAGGAAAGGCGCGAGGTGTCCGCCGACAAGGGCGAGCGCGCCCATGGTCGGGGCCCGGTGGACGACGGCGAGCCCCACCATGCCCGCGGCCGCGGCGACGAGGAGCGCTAACGCGGCCGGCGCCGGCGCAAGGCCGTAAACGCCGTAGGCGGCGTAAATCGCGCCGTAGATCGTCGAGGCGCCGGCGCCGGCGACGACGGGCGCGGCGAGCGTCGTCGGCACGGCGCCGCGCGCGCGGCCCTCGACCGCCCGCAGCCACTGCGCCGCGGCGACCATCGCGACGCCGACGAGCCCGGCGGCCGAAACGCGGACGAGCGGCCCGAAAAACCCCGCGTCCGCCGCGACGCGCACGAGAAAGACCCCGCCCAGCAACAGGGCGACGCCGCCGACCCAGACGAGCCAGTCGCCCGGAATCACATCGCCCGGCGCCGTACCGCTCGCGGCCGTCTCCGCTGGCGGCGCGCCGCCGCGCGACCGTCGCCAGGCGGGCGCTTAGCGCGCCGGCGATGCGGGAGGCGCGGCGGCCCCCGGAGCGGCGGCCCCCGGAGCGGTGGTTGACGGAGCGGTGTTTGATGGGGCGGTGTTTGATGGGGCGGCGGGGGACGCGGCGGCCTCGCCCGGCTCCGACGCGGGTCCGCGGCCGGCGAGCCGGTCGACGTCCGCCCGCAGGCGGCGCACCTCGGCCCGGGCCGACAGGAGCATAAAGAACGAAACCCAGCCGAAGACGACGCCAAGCGCCGCGCCGAGCCCCAGAAGCGCCAGGCCGCCCATCAACAGGCCTTCCATCGAAACGCTCCCCTCGCGGCGCGCGGAAGCGCCCCCGCGGACGCGTCGCAACGACGAGCCTCGCCGTCAATGAAAGCGATTTTTCGACGAATTCGGCGCGAAAGTCGTTAACCGCAGCGGGGCCGGCGACGCCGCCCGAAGCGGAAGGGGACGCCGCCGGGCCCGTCGGCCGGCGCGCCGTAGGGCGCATAGGCGTAAATCTCGCGGGCGGCTCCCGTCTCGTCGGCGCTCGAAACGATGGAGCCGCGAAGGTCGCCCTGGAGCCAGCGCTCGCAGCCCGACGAGCCGCAGGCGCCGCCGTATTCGATCATCAGGAAGGGATCGTCGATCGAGCCCGGCAGGCGGACATAGCGCCGGGCGACCGAGACGCCGCTTCCCCCCGGTTCGTCGCCGAGCGCCCCGGCGTCGTTCATCTCCACGATCTCCTGGTCGCCGTCGCGATTAAGTTCTGCAAATGCTGTACTTTTCAAAGCGCTTATATTAATAACATAATAATAACTCGATCACTATAAGCTTATATTCAAATTTGATATTATTTTAAGCATTAGCTTGCCGAGTTTTGAAAATAAAAATCCGGCAAGGCCAAGTA
>JBHJHE010000006.1:0-7239 GCA_050331095.1 Parvularculaceae bacterium | reverse complement strand
GCGCCGTCGATGCGGTCATGGTTCGTCTACCTTCTGTTCGCGAAAAGGTCCGCGAACGCTGGCCCCCACATTTGGCACCCACTTCGAAAAACTGGGTGCCGGGGCGCTCGATGAAGGAGCATTTCGCCAGACCATGCGTGGCGGCGCGACGCGAAAAGGTCACGGGCGGCAGGAGCGTTTCAGAATAAAATCAGCAGCTTACAAAATCGGGCTTGCACGCGCCGGGCTGTTTCGATATTCGTCGCGCCTTGCTCAAATCGGTGACGCGGGGTGGAGCAGCCCGGTAGCTCGTCAGGCTCATAACCTGAAGGTCGTAGGTTCAAATCCTACTCCCGCACCCACCGCCGCCGCTGGAACGATTTCAGCCGTTCGCGCCGCCACCCTCGTTTGAGCCTCGTCGCCGTTCGCACCGACCGCTCGCGCCGCGTTCGGCTGCGCGCTTGAAGGGCGAGCTCCGCGCCGCCGATGCGGGCCACGGGCGCACAAAGCGCGCATTTGGCCGCGGTACGGCGGAACGCCATTGACATAATTTCAAAAAGAATAAAGCTCTCGCTTAACGCGAGGAGTAAATTTTTGAAACCTAAGGTGGTGACCGCGAGCGTCTCCCATGGTGTGCGCGCGTCAGCGTCCGACGGCGACCGCGAAACGGCGCGACTGATCGGGCGCGTCCTCGGCAATCTTCGGCGCGCCGAGGGACTGAGCCGTGATGAACTCGCCGAAAGGATCGACGTCGCTGCGGGCGTCGTCGACGACTGGGAGGAGGCGCGGTTACGACCGACGCGCAACGACGTCATGCGCGTCGCGTCGGCGTTGAACTTCGACGCTCGCGATTTTTTCCAGATGGTTGGCGAGTTTGTCGTCGACCAACCCGCGCAGGGCGCCGCGCCGCGAAAAGAAGGCCCGAGGCGCGACTGACCTGCGCCCGTCGCATCGCGCCGG
The DNA here is from genome assembly GCA_050331095.1 of Parvularculaceae bacterium. Classification (GTDB taxonomy): domain Bacteria; phylum Pseudomonadota; class Alphaproteobacteria; order Caulobacterales; family Parvularculaceae; genus MED-G105. The sequence goes on along the minus strand of JBHJHE010000006.1, from coordinate 6,300 downwards.
TGGCGCTCCCGGCTCTCGGATCTTGCGATTTCGAGTTTTTGGTGGCATATTGCCACCAAAGGAGTTGGCCATCGCCCAGTCGATCAAGATTTCAAACCACGAAATGGAGATTATCCGCGCCGAGGCGGAGCTCTCCAGCCGGTCGATCGCCGGTCAAGTCACCCACTGGATGAAGATCGGTCGCGCTGTCGAGCGCGCGCCGGGCTTCACCTATGAGCATGTGCGTCAGGCGCTGGCGGCTGAGCAAAGCCCTGATGCGCTCACCGGCGAGGAGCAGGCCGTCTATATCGATGAGCTTCTTGGCGCCGCGTCGATGGAGACGCCGGAGCAGGCGGCGTTTTTCGAGAAACGGCGCAAGGCGGGTCTTGGCGTCGGCGCCGATGAAAGCGGCGAGATCGTCCGGCAGGCTTCGACCGAAGACGCATGAGTCATGGCCCGGCGCGGCCGACCTTGTTCGTTATCGCCGGGCCAAACGGAGCGGGCAAGACGACGTTCTACGAGACGGCGCTCAAGGGGAAGATCGCGGCGCCCTTCATCAACGCGGACATTATACAGCGAGAAGAACTCGGCGAGGCCGACGAATCGGCGGCTTACAAAGCTGCGGACATCGCGGCCCAGCGCCGATCCGACCTGCTTAATCGCCGAGAGAGCTTCGTCACCGAGAGCGTGTTTTCGCACCCGTCGAAGCTGGAGATGCTTCGCGAGGCGAAGGCGCGAGGTTTTCGGATCGTCGTTTTCCATCTTCACGTCAGTTCGGCGGACCTCGCGGTCGCGCGCGTTGAAGAACGCGTGAAAGAAGGCGGGCATCCGGTTCCTGTCCGGAAGATTCGCGAGCGCTTTGACCGCAATCAGGAACTCATTCGGGCGGGCGTGGCCATGGGGGATCAGGCGATGGTCTACGATGCGTCTGGTCTGAACAGGCCGCCGAAACTGCTTATGCGGACAAGAAGCGGGAAAGCGGAAATCACCGCGATCGACTTGCCGAACTGGTTCCGCGATCTCTATCTGCGGCAAAGCGCTCAATATTCAGGAACGCGGGACGTCCGCCGCAACCCCGCGCAACGCGGAAGCGAGCCCTAGGTGACGCACTCCGAACGACAAACGGCGGCGAGAGAAAGCCATCGCTTCTCCGTCGCGCCGATGATGGATGGGACAGACCGGCGTTGCCGGTTTTTTCATCGGCTGCTGCCCGCGCGCGCCCTTCTTTATACGGAGATGGTCGTCGCCGACGCTGCGATCCATGGCGACCGCGAGCGGCTGCTCGGGTGCGACCCCTTTGAGCGGCCCCTGGCGCTGCAGCTTGGCGGGGCCGACCCGGCGCGACTGGCTCGCGCGGCGCGGATCGGCGCCGATTTCGGTTACGACGAAATCAATTTGAATGTCGGCTGCCCCTCCGATCGCGTCCAGGACGGCGCGTTCGGCGCCTGCCTTATGAGAACGCCGGGCCTAGTCGCGGATTGCGTTGCGGCGATGATGGCGGCGGTCGACGTCCCCGTGACGGTGAAGTGCCGCATCGGCGTCGACGATCAGGACCCGGCGGAGGCGCTCTTCGCCTTCGTTGAAACGGTCGCGGCGTCCGGCGTCCGCTGCTTCGCGGTGCATGCGCGAAAAGCCTGGCTCAACGGGTTGTCGCCGAAAGAGAACCGCGAGGTCCCGCCGCTTGACTACGATCTCGTGCGCCGGTTGAAGCGCGCGCGACCGGACCTTACGATCGTCCTTAATGGAGGTATACAGACTATTGATGAAGCCGTTCGTCTGTTAGCGGACTTCGACGGCGTCATGCTGGGTCGCGCGGCCTATGGCGAACCGGCGATCCTTCGCCACGTCGACGCGCGGATTTTCGGCGAGCACGCAACGCCGCCCGACTTAGGCGTCGTAATCGAAAAAATGGACGCTTACGTCCGCGCGTTGGCCGCGCGGGGCGGCTCGCCGCACCACGCGACGCGCCATATGCTCGGACTTTTCCACGGCCGGCCGGGCGGGCGTCTCTGGCGGCGGCGTTTGTCCGAGCGCGGCGCCAAAACGCCGCCTGACGTCTTGGCGCGCGCGTACGAAGAGGTGCGGGACCGCGAACGCCCTGCGCTCGTCTAGAGCAGCACGTCTTCTGATTGAATCAGTTGGATGCTCTAGATTCTAGGTTTTGAGCGCCTGAGAAGGTCTTTCACCGATCGAAGCTGAACGCCCGGCGCTCTAGGGAGCAGGGCTATTGCACGCGTTCGACGCGCCAGCCCTCCGCCTTCAGCATATTGAGAACGCTCTCCTCGCCGACGAGGTGGCCAGCGCCGACAGCGATGAAATAGCCGCCCTCGCCCTCAAGAAACCCGTTGATCGTCCGGGTCCAGGCGCGATTGCGCGAGACAATGAGAGCGTCGAAGGCGGTCGGCGCATCGCGCCGCAAGTCGGCGAGGATCGCCTGGTCGAGGGTCTCCACGTCGCCCGTTCGCCACGCCGTCAGCATCGTCGACGTGTACGCTGCGAATTCCTCGAACTGTTCAAAAGCCGCATCGAAGTTCGCGAGGGCGTCGTCCGCGTCGAGGCTCGCGAGCGCTTTCACCTGAACTTCGGCGTCTTCGAGGTAACCGATGTCGTCGCCCTCGCTCTTGGCGCGCGCCTCGACGATGCGTTCGGCGCCGCTCGCCGGATCGTAGCCGGCCTTCTGCATGGCGACGACGGCGAGCGTCAGAAGCGCGAGCCAGGGCCGCTGCGATTCAAGGTTCGCCGGATTAATCCCGAGGCCTTCGGCGGTTTCGGCGAGCCGCGCGGCTCGGTCAGGGCCCAGAATGTCCGACAGCGTCACGCCTGGCGGGTTGAGGCCGTATTGCGCGACAAGCTCGTTCAGCTCCTGCTGCGCTTGCGGGCTCGTCACGTCCGCTTCGGTCAGCGTGTGCTCGGTCGCGGCCATGGCGACGTCGAAGCCGGCTGTCGTCCATTCGATGTCTTTTGGCAAAATATGGAACGTCCCGAACAGGAACACTTCGGTGTCCTCGTCGGCGCCGCGCCACATCGCCGGCGCGCTCCCGGCTTCTGCGGCGTCGACGCTCGACGCCGCGTTCGTTCCGTCCGCGCCGCACGCGCCCAAAAGCGCCGCCGCCGCGATGGCGGCGCCGCGCCGCAAGCTGGATTTGAATGTCATGCCGTCGTCCTTTGCGCTCTCGGCCATCGCCGCGCGCGACCGCCGTACGCGCACCATCGCCCCGTCACTTACAATTTTTGGTTATACTCTCCGACCTCGGGGTGTTGGCGCAACACCGCGTCGAGCTCTTCGAACATCGCGCGCATGTTCGCCTCGGAGGTCGGGCTTTCGACGACGACGACGAGCTCGGGCTTGTTCGACGAGGCGCGCACGAGGCCCCAGGTGCCGTCCTCGGCCGCGACGCGCACGCCGTTGACGGTCACGACGTCGCGGATCTTCTGACCGATCATCTCGCCGCCGGCCGCGGCGCGCTCGACGATCGTCGCGACGACCTTGTCGACGACGCCGTACTTCTCCTCGTCGGCGCAGTGGGGCGACATGGTCGGGGACTGCCAGGTCTGGGGCAGGGACTTGCGCAGGTCGGAGAGTTTTTTGTCCGGATTGCGCTCAAGCATTTTAAGCAGCGCGATGGCGGCGACGAGGCCGTCGTCATAGCCGCGCCCGATCGGCTTGTTGAAAAAGAAGTGGCCGGATTTTTCGAAGCCGGCGAGCGCGCCCATCTCGTGGCTCTTGCGCTTGATGTAGGAGTGGCCCGTTTTCCAATACTCCGTGCGGGCGCCGTTTTCGATCAGTACGGGATCGGTGACGAAGAGGCCAGTCGACTTGACGTCGACCACGAATTGCGCGTCGTCGTGGATCGCGGAGAGATCGCGCGCGAGGAGAACGCCGATCTTGTCGGCGAAGATCTCCTCGCCCTCGTCGTCGACGACGCCGCAACGATCCCCGTCGCCGTCGAAGCCGAGCGCGACGTCCGCGCCTTCGGCCTTTACCGCGTCCCGCATGGCGTGGAGCATTTTCAGATCTTCGGGGTTCGGGTTGTATTTCGGAAAAGTGTGGTCGAGTTCGGCGTCCATCGCGACGACGTCGATCCCAAGGCGGGAGAGCGCCTCCGGCGCGAAGGCGCCGGCCGTGCCGTTGCCGCACGCGGCGATGACCTTCAGTTTGCGGTCGATCGTGACGCCGTCCGTCAGGTCGGCGATGTAGCGCTCGCGCATGCCGTCGACGCGAAAGTAAGCGCCGCCGGGCGCGGACGTCGCAGCGCCGGACAACACGATTTCCTTAAGCCGGCCCATCTCGTCAGGGCCGAACGTCAGGGGGCGCGCGGCGCCCATCTTGACGCCCGTCCAGCCGTTTTCATTGTGGCTGGCGGTCACCATCGCAACGCATGGCGCGTCGAGTTCGAACTGCGCGAAATAGGCGACCGGCGAGAGGGCGAGGCCGATGTCGTGAACCTCGGTCCCCGCCGTCATCAGGCCGACGGTGAGCGCCTGTTTGATCGACAGTGAGTATTCGCGGAAGTCGTGGCCGACGACGATGCGCGGCTCCTTGCCGAGTTCGCGGATCAGGGTCCCGAGCCCCTGGCCGAGCGCCTGCACGCCGAGGAGGTTGATCTCGGCCCCGAAGAGCCAGCGCGCGTCGTACTCGCGGAAACCGGTCGGCTTGACGAGCGGCGTCGTCTCGTAATCGATCGTATTCGGTTTGAGGTCGGCGCGGGGCGTCGGCGTCATGGGAGACGATCCTTTTGATGTTCCGATTGACGAGCGTGATAGCGCGCCGCGCGGGCGCTCGCGACCCCTGATGGCCGACGACGACGCCTGTCCGCCCGCCGCCGAAGCGATCCTGTCGTTGCTCGCCGCGCGCGAGCCCGGCAAGTCCGTTTGTCCGAGCGAGGCCGCCCGCCGGCTCGACAACGTCGACTGGCGCGGGCGGATGGACGAGGTGCGGGCTGCGGCCGCCGCGCTTGTTAGCGACGGCGTCCTTGAAGTCACCCAGAAGGGCGAGGTCGTCGACATCGCGTCGGCGCGGGGGCCGATCCGCCTGCGATTGCGGTCGTCGACGTGAGCGGAGAGCTCGACGCGCTGCTCGCGGAGATCCGCGCCTGTCGCCATTGCGCCGACGATCTGCCGCACGAGCCGCGTCCCGTCCTGCAGGCGTCGGCGACGGCGCGCGTGGCGATCGTCGGCCAGGCGCCGGGCGTGCGGGTACACGCCAGCGGCCGGCCGTTCACGGATCCGTCGGGCGTCCGCCTGCGCGCCTGGCTCGGCCTCGACGAAGCGACGTTCTACGACGCCTCGCGCGTGGCGGTGGCGCCGATGGGTTTTTGCTTCCCGGGGCTCGACGCCAAGGGCGGCGACAAGCCCCCACGTCGCGAATGCGCGCCTCTGTGGCGAGCGCGCCTGATGGCCGAGCTTCGAGACGTCAGATTGTTCGTGCTCGTCGGATCTTACGCGCAGCGCTGGCACCTGGGCGCCGCGGCCAAGAAAACGCTGACCGAAACCGTCGCGAACTGGCGCGCCTACGGGCCGTCGCGCGTCCCGACGCCCCATCCGTCGTGGCGCAATAACGCATGGCTGAAAAAGCATCCCTGGTTTGAGGCCGAGCTCTTGCCAAGCCTGCGCCGGCGCGTACAAGCCGCCCTTCGCGACGCGCCAGGCGGGGGGGCTGAGCCGTCGCGATCGGGAGCGATTCCATGAGCATCGGCGAGGGGACGTGGCGCGCGGAGGCGGCGGCGTTGTGGCGGCTTGGGGCGCCGATGGCGCTGACGCAGCTCGTCCAGTTTTCGGTCCAGGCGGTCGACGTATTGATGATCGGCCGCCTGGGCGCCGAGGCGCTTGCCGCCTCGTCCCTCGGCCTTGTGATGTTCTTCATGGCGTGGCTTGCGCTTTTCGGGCCCGCTATGGCGGTCTCGCCGCTCGTCGCCCAGGCGATCGGCGCGGCAGGCGCCGCCGCCCAGGCCGGCCGCCCCGCGCCTGACGTCGCCGAGGACGTGCGGCTTTCGGTGCGCATGAGCCTTTGGGCGATTATCGCCGCCTTCGCGCCGATCTACCTCTTTTTCTCCTTCGGCGCCGAGTTCGCCATGCTGCTTGGCCAGTCGCCCGAAGTGGCCGCGCGCGCCGAGCCCTACCTTCTCGCCGTGGGGCCGAGCCTGCCATTCGTCATTGGGCTGATCGTCCTGCGGAACTTCCTCGCCGCCCTCGACCGGGCGCGGGTCCCCCTGTTGATCATTAGCGCCATGACGGTCCTGAACGCCGCGCTCAACTATCTCCAGAACATCGGTAGTTTCGGAATTCCGCGGCTTGAGCTCGTGTGCGCAGGCGTAGACTCGA
>JBHJHE010000005.1:0-135875 GCA_050331095.1 Parvularculaceae bacterium | reverse complement strand
GCCGCCTTCGCCGCCGATGCCGCCTACCAAGCCGCAGCCGCGCCCGCGCCGCTCGGGGCGGCGTTCGACCCGCTCATGGTCGGCGCCGTGGGCGCGGGCGCGCTCGCCGTGGCGGCGATCGCCTGGGCCTTGCGGGTCACCAACGCCGCCCGGTCGGCCTCGGCGACGTGGACCCACCGCCTCGCGGAAATGGAGGCGCGCCGTGAAAAGGCCGAGGGCGTTCTCGCCGCCCATCCCGGCCTCGTGCTCGTCTGGGAAGAGGGCGACGTCGCGCCCGACGGCTGGGGCGCGCCGAAAATCCTTGGCGGACCGGCCGCCCTCGCCTCGCTCATGTCCCTCGCCGGCCCGGAAACCGGGGCGAAAGCGCCGGCGATCGATCGGTTGCTGACCGCGCTCGCCGACCTGCCCGTCGACGACGACGTCACTGACCAGCGCGGCGCCGGCGCGATGAAGTTCCGCGAGCGCGTGCGCGAACTGCGAGCCCACGGCATCGCGTTCTCCGGCTCGATGTTCACCCAGGAAGGCCGCGCGATCGAGGTCGACGGCCGCGTCGCCGGCGGCCAGGTGGCGCTGTGGCTCACGGACCCGGCGGTCCGCCTGGCGGAGGACGGCGGCCTCATGGGCCGCATCCGCGAGAACACCGCCGGCCTGCACGCCGCGCTCGGCCAGCTCGAGCGCGCGCCGATGCCGGCCTGGCGACGAGATGCGGACCTCAACCTCATTTGGGCGAACGCCGCCTACGCCAGCGCCGTCGAGGCGGAGTCGCCGGCCGCAGCGCTGAAGGACAGGCTGGAGCTTGACGTCGCAGCACGCCGCATCGCCGAACGCGCCGCCCGCGACCGCCGCGCGGCTGACGGCCGCGTCAGCGTCAACGTCGCCGGCGCGCGACGCGTCTTCCACGTGGTCGAGGCGCCGGCGCACGCCTCCGGCGACGCCGCGATCTGCGGCTTCGCGATCGACGTTACCGACCTAGAGGCGGCGCAAGACGAGTTGAAGCGCCATATCGACGCCAACCGGCGCACGCTCGACCAGGTGCCGGCCGCGATGGCGCTCTTCGGGCCGGCGCGCGAGCTCGCCTACTACAACGCCGCGTTCCACGATTTGTGGCGGCTCGACCCATCCTTTCTCGACGCGAAACCGATGCACGAGGACGTTCTCGACCGCCTGCGCCACGCCGGCCGCCTGCCCGAGCAGGCCGACTATCGCGCCTGGCGCGCGCGGGAACTCGCGCTCTACGCCCAGGAAGCCCATCCGGACGCAACGGAGACTGAGGCGTCGGACGACGTCTGGGCGCTACCGGACGGACGAACCCTCCGAGTTCGGAAATTCCGCCATCCGATGGGCGGCGCGCTGCTCGCCTTTGAAGACATCACAGAGAAACTGCGCCTCGAAGCGCTCTACAACACGCAGATCAAGGTCCAACGGGCGACGCTCGACAATCTGTCCGAGGGCGTCGCGACGTTCGCGGCGAACGGCGCGCTTGAACTTCACAATCGCGCGTTCATGACGCTGTGGCGTCTGGACGAGGCGGACCTAGCCGACCATCCGCACATCGACCGCGTGCTCGCCACGCTGCGCGAACGCGCGCCCGACGAGACGGACGCTCTCGCCGACCTCCGGCGCAAGTCGACGTCGATGTCCGCGGACGATCGCTCGCCGATCGTCGACGGGGCGTTGCGGCTCGCCGACGGGCGCACGCTCGCCTACGGCACGCAGCCTCTGCCCGACGGGGCGACGCTCGCGCACTTCCTCGACGTCACCGACAATCGCGAGCGCGAAAAAGAGCTGAAGGAGCGCAACGCGCTCCTTGAGGACATCGACCGGCAAAAATCGCGCTTCGTCGACCATGTCTCCTATCAACTCCGCACACCGCTCAATACGATCATTGGCTTTACGGAGATGCTTGATGGACAAATGTTTGGCGTCCTGAACGATCGCCAGAGCGACTATGTCGCGAGCATTCTGACTGCGTCCTATACGCTGAAGGACCTGATTGCGGACATTATGGACCTTGCGGCGATTGACGCCGGCAAACTGTCGCTCGACCTCGGCCCCGTTGACGTGCGCGAACTGTTGACGAGCGCGGCGACATACGCGGCGCTGAAAGCGGAGGACACGCAGGTCGGCCTTAAAGTCGACTGCCCGAAGGAGATTGGCGCCATTATGGCGGACGGGCGGCGGTTGAAGCAGGTGCTCTTCAACCTGTTGTCGAACGCTTTCACGTACACTAGCGCGGGCGGCGAGGTTCGCCTCGAGGCGCGTCGCACGCCGGAGCTTGTCTGCGTCTCGGTGACGGACTCAGGGCGCGGCGTTTCGCCGGAAGACCAGGCGCGCGCCTTCGAAGCGTTTGAGGCGAGCGGTCCCAGCGCGGGCGCCGGGCTCGGCCTCGCGCTCGTTCAGCGGCTCGTCAATCTCCACGGCGGCTGGGTGCGCCTGTCGTCGGCGTCAGACGAAGGCACCCGCGTCGAGTGCTTCCTCCCCGCAGCGGCCGCGCCGGCGGTCGGGTCCTCGGCCAACGGCCCGGCGAGCGAGCCCAACGGCGACGATGCGACCGGCCAGGCCGCGGCCAGCGAAAACGAGGGCGACGAAGCCGCTGCCACCGCGGCGCCCAGCGATGCGGCGGGCGACGCCGTCGCCAACGAAGACGCCGCGGCGCAAGCCCCCCGCATAACCGCGCGCGCGGCCGAGTGAGCGCCGGGGCGTTTCGCTAGCGCACGGAGCCGCGTATGGTTCGCGCATGTTTGTTCAACTGCCGGTCGCAGCGGTCGCGGGGCTCGTCCTCGCCGCGACGCCGGAAGCGCCGATCGCGCCCTCCTATCTGTCCAACGCCGACGCGGCGACGGACAGCGTCTTCGCGGACGGCGACGTTTACGACGCCTGCGTCGCCCTCATCGCCGAAGACGTGGAGATCGGGCGCGCGGCGGCGCAGCGCTGGGCGCTCGAGGGCGGCGGCGCGAAGGGCCAACACTGCCTTGCGATCGCGGATCTCGCGGCCGGGTTTCCGCGCCTCGCCGCGACGCGGCTGGTGACGCTCGGCGAGCGCGAAGAGATCGGCGGACCAGACGTGCGCGCGCGGATCTTCGCCGAAGCGGCCCTCGCCTACCTCGACGCCGACGCGAGCGCCGAGGCGCGGGACGCGGCGGCGCGCGCGGCGAACCTGTCGCCCGATCAGGCCGAGCTCAACATCGTCGCGGCGAAAGCCCACGCCGCCGACGGCGCCTGGCAAGCGGCGGCGGACGCCGTCACCGCCGCCGAGGAGGCGGGCGTCGTAACGGCCGAAGCCTACGTCGTGCGCGCCAAGGCCCGCCACGCGCTGCAAACCCCGCGGCTGGCGGCGGAAGACGTGGTCGCGGCCTTGCAGCTCGACCCGCGGAACATTGACGCGCTCGTTCTCCGCGGCGAGCTCGCCCAGAGCGGCGTCGCCATCGTGTTGCGATCGATGCGGGCGACGGACCCCGAAAACCCAGAGTCCGAGAGCCCGGAGCCCGAGAACCAGGGATCTCCGAACCCGGAGCCGCCGGCGGAGTGACGCGCGCTGAAGACGTCGTCCGCCTGCTCGACCTGGCGCCGCACCCGGAAGGCGGCTGGTACCGCGAGACCTTTCGCGACACAGCCGGCGAAGGCCGCGCAGCGTCGACCGCCATCTACTACCTCCTTGGCGCGGGCGAGCATTCCCATTGGCATCGGATCGACAGCGCCGAGGTCTGGCATTTTTACGCCGGCGGGCCGCTGGCGCTGACGATCTCGGAGAACGGGAGCGACGCACGCAGCGTCCGACTCGGGTCCAACCTGACGGCCGGCGAGCGGCCCCAGGCGGTCGTGCCACCGCAAGCCTGGCAGACCGCGGAGTCCCTCGGCGCCTACAGCCTTGTCGGCTGCACCGTCGCGCCGGGCTTTGAGTTCGCGGCGTTCGAGCTCGCCCCGCCGGATTGGCGGCCGCTCCCTCGGTCCAGTTCTTCATGACCGCCGCGTCACCGTGGCGGGAAAGGCTGTCGCGCCGCGCCGAACTTGACCGCATCGACGCGGCCTCGCGGCGCGCGCGCGCAGGGCTCGCGCTCGTCGCGCTGGCGGCCGCCGCGCTAAGCGGTGGCGCAGCGGCGGGCGTTTTCGGACCGCCGGCGCATTGGCGCGTCGCGATCTGGCTCGCCCTCCTCGCCCCGGCCCTCGCGGCGGGCGAACGGTTGCGGCGAAGCTATCGCTTCGGCGGCGCAGCTACGGCCCGACCCTTCCGTTGGCGCGCGCGCTACGCCGCCCGGCTTGCGATCATCAGCGCCGCGCTTGGCGCGGGAGCGCCGCTTCTCGCCGCCGACGCCGAGGCGACGGCCCTGCGGGCGATCCTTCTCGCAACGGCGTTCGTGGCCGCGACGCTCCACGCCGCCTCGCCTGTCCTCGCGGCCGCCGCCTTCTTGCCCGCGCTCGGCTTCTTGACGGCGTCGCTCGCCGGCTCGCCCGCCGAACCAGCAACGCTCGCCCTCGGCCTCGCAGCGCTCGGCGGGCTCGCTGTTCTCGCCGGGCTCGCCCGCCGGCGCGCGACGGCGGCGATGGCGCGCTATCCGCGCGCCGCCGCGGCGCCGCATGAGTTTCGTTAGACTTCCTTAGCGCCCTCGGTCTAATAGGCGCTGCGCGCGATCGTCCGCAGACCCCTCTTCCGTCACATCGACGCGCGCGCCGCGACGCCGCAGCGGGAGACGCAGAAGAGATGCCTGAAGGCTTTTACGCGCCGGACGACGAACGCACGCTGAAGACCGTCCTTGAGATGGCGATGGCGGACGCCAGCGCGCCGAAGGACGCCGATGGGGGCCTCGAGCCCGCATTTCGCCATTTGCTTGTGCAGATCGTACGGTTCGCCACCGGCGAAGACCGCCATTGGGACGAGCCGCAGGATCTGCTGGAGCGCGCGCGCCGGGCCTGGGGCGCGGCGGAAATCCGGGCGCGCAACGAATCCCTCATCAACCTCACCCATGAGCCGGGCGCCGACTGGCGCGAGGCGCGGCTCGTCCTAGAGATCACGACGGACGACCGCCCGTTCATCGTCGACAGCATCTCCGGCGCCCTCGCCGACGCGGGCAAGCCGGTCTCGTCCTTCGTCAACGCCGTCGTCGACGTGCGCCGGGACACGGAGGGCGCGCGCGCGGCCGCGCGCGGCGGCGCCGGCGAGACCGTCCGTGAGTCAATGATCTATGCGGAGATGGACCCGCCGGTCGACGACGCCGAGATCGATTATCTCTACTCAGAAATTCAGCGCATCTTTGACGATGTGACGATGGCCGTCGACGACTGGGAGCCGATGCGCGCCCGCCTCGCGCGGTGCATTGCGCAACTGGAGCGATCCCAGCCGCCGGGCGCGGACCGCGAAATGTTCCGGGAATCGATCGAATTCCTCAAATGGCTGTGGGACAACCGCCTCGCCTTCCTCGGCGCTCGCCGCTACGACTATGACAGCGCGACCGGCAAGTTCGAGCACGACCAATCGCTCGATCTCGGCATCGCGCGCGACGGCTCAAAACGCATCCTCAAATCAACGTATACGGAGAGCGGCGATCTTTCGCCCGCCGTGCGCGACTTCATCGATTCGCCCGAACCTGTGCTGATCGCCAAAGCGAACGCCAAGTCGATCGTTCACCGGCGGGTCCAGATGGATTACATCGGCGTCAAGTCCTACGCGCTCGACGGGCGGGTCACCGGCGAGGATCGGTTCATCGGCCTTTTCACGGCGGACGCCTATAACCGTCCGGCTTCGGATCTGCCGGTGCTGCGAGCGAAGGTGCGCAAAGTCGTCGAAGGCGCGGGCTTCATGCCGGGGAGCCACAACGAAAAAGCCCTGCGCAACATTCTCGACACCTATCCGCGCGACGAGATCTTCCAAAGCGACATCGACGCCTTACGCGGCATCGCGCTCGGCATCCTTCGCCTCTTCAAGCGTCCGCGTACGAAGCTGTTCCTTAGGCGCGACCGGTTCGACCGCTTCGTCTCAGCGATCGTCTTTGTGCCGCGCGACAGCTTCAGCTCGACCGTGCGCGAAGAGATCGGCGAAATGCTCGCCGACGCGTTCAATGGCCGCATCGCATCGTTCAATCCGAGCTTCGGCGACGCCCTGCTCGTGCGCGTCCACTTCATCATCTCGATCGAGCCCGGCGCGCCGGACGGACCCGGCATTATCGAGTTGACGCGCCGCTGCCGCGAGATCACGCGCGGCTGGTCGGACGCGCTTCTCGAGGAACTGCGCGAGGCCCATGGCGGCGCGGCGCCGACGGGTCTTTTCGCGCGCTACAAGAACGCGTTTGACGCGGGCTATCTGGAGCGCCAGTCGCCGCTGGACGCGCTCGCCGACATCGGCGCGCTCGAGGCGATGGGGGCCCGTGCGCAACGCGCCTTCCGCCGAGCGGGCGACCCCGACCACGCGATCAACCTGAAGCTTTACAGCCGCGGCGCGCCGATGCCCCTGTCGGACCTTATTCCGCGCCTTGAGAATCTCGGGCTCAACGTCATCGAAGAGGCGAACTTCTCCGTGCGCACGCGCGAGGACGACTACGCCAACGGCGCAGGCGCCGCCGAGACGACGTGGATCAACGATTTCCACGCCGAGCAAAAGCACAAGCGGCCTATCGTCGTCGACGCGGTGAAGCCGAAATTGGAGGCCGCGTTCGGGGCCGTCCTCGCCGGCGAAACGGAGGACGACGGCTTCAACGCGCTCGTCGTCGCCGCCGGCCTTGACTGGCGCGAAGCCTGGGTGTTGCGCGCAGCGGCGAAGTATGCGCTGCAGACCGGCTCGCCCATGTCGCAGAGCTATATCGAGGACACGCTCGTGCGCCACCCGGACGTGGCGCGCGCCCTCGTCGGCGTCTTTCACGCGCGCTTCGACCCCGCGCTTCGCCGCGCTGGCGGCGAGGAGGATCTCGACGCGCGGGCCCACGCGGCGCAGGCGGCGGAGGATCGCGTCCGGGAGCTTCTCGAGGGCGTCGACAGCCTTGACGAAGACCGCATCATCCGGCGCTTCCTCAACTTCTTCAAATCCGTGACGCGCACGAACTATTACCAGAAAGGCGTGGACGGACGACCGCGCTCGTGCATCGCCTTCAAGATCGACCCGCAAGGCCTTGGCGAGATCCCCGACCCGAAACCCTTTCGCGAAATCTTCGTCTCGGGGCCGCGCGTCGATGGCGTGCACCTTCGGTTCGGGCCCGTCGCGCGCGGGGGCTTGCGCTGGTCCGACCGGCGCGAGGACTTCCGCACCGAGGTTCTGGGCCTCGTGAAGGCGCAGCGCGTCAAAAACGCCGTCATCGTACCGTCGGGCGCGAAGGGCGGGTTCTTCCCGAAACAGCTCCCCGTCGACGGCGACCGGGCCGAGATTTTCGAAGAGGGACGGCGCGCCTATCAGTGCTTCATCCGGGCCCTTCTCGACGTCACCGACAATATCGTCGACGGCGACACGCGGCCCCCCGCCGACACGGTGATCTGGGACGATCCGGACCCCTATCTCGTCGTCGCCGCCGACAAAGGCACGGCCACCTTCTCCGACACGGCCAACGACATCGCGACGTCCTACGGCTTCTGGCTTGGCGACGCGTTCGCCTCCGGCGGATCGGCCGGGTACGATCATAAGGCGATGGGCATCACCGCGCGCGGGGCTTGGGAGGCGGTGAAGCGCCACTTCCGCGAAATGGGCAAAGACATCCAGGAAGAGCCGTTCACGGCGGCGGGCGTCGGCGACATGTCCGGCGACGTTTTCGGCAACGGCATGCTCCTGTCAAAGAAGATCAAGCTCGTAGCTGCGTTCGATCATCGCGACATTTTCATCGACCCCGATCCAGACCCGGAAACGTCGTGGGCGGAACGCGCGCGGCTCTTCGGCCTCGCCCGCAGTTCGTGGGTCGACTACGACAAGGCCCTGATCTCCAAAGGCGGCGGCGTTTTCTCCCGCGCGTCGAAGTCAATCGCCCTGTCGGAGGAAGCCCGCAAGCTTCTCGACATTAAAGAGGCCAGCGCAACGCCTACGGACGTCATTCGCGCCATTCTGAAATCGCGCGTCGAGCTCTTCTGGCTTGGCGGCATCGGCACCTACTTCAAAGCGAAGGGTGAGGAGAACTGGCGCGTCGGCGATCGGGCGAACGACGCCATCCGCATCGACGCCGACGAGATGCGCATGCGCGTCGTCGGCGAAGGCGCCAATCTCGGCCTCACGCAAGAGGCGCGCATCGCCTTCGCGCGCAAGGGCGGACGGATCAACACCGACGCCGTCGACAACTCGGCGGGCGTTGATTCCTCCGACCACGAAGTCAACATCAAGATCCTTCTCGCCGGCGCGATTGAGCGCGGCGATCTCGAGCCATCCGCCCGCGACGCGCTTCTGAAGGAGATGACCGACGATGTCGGCGCCCACGTCTTGAAACACAATTACGACCAGACCCGCGCGATCACGCTGATGTGCGCGCGCGCGGCGTCGGACCACGATTCCTACGCCCGCTTCATCAACACGCTCGAACAGGCCGGCCGCCTCGACCGCGCGCTTGAAACCCTGCCGAGCGACCGCCGGCTAGCGACGATGCGCGCGAACGGCGAGGCCTTGACCCGACCGGAGCTCAGCGTCCTGACCGCCTACGCGAAGATGCACCTCTTCGATGCGCTTGTCGCGTCCGATGCGCCGAACGATCCGATGACGGAGCGGGAGCTGTTCGATTACTTCCCCGAACGTGTGCGCGAGTTCAAGGACGCGGTCGCCGGCCACCGCCTCCGGCGCGAGATCGTCGCGACCCGGCTAGCCAACGAAGTCGTCGACACTTGCGGCGCGACCTTCGTCTCGCGAATGACGGAAGCGACGGGGGCGAGCCCCGCGGAGGTCACCCTGGCCTATGAGGGCGCGCGGCGCATCCACGATCTGTCGCGCTTCGCCGACGCGGTCAACGCCCTCGACAACAAGGTCCCCGCGTCGCTGCAGGCGGATCTTTATCTGACCGCGTCGGAACTCATCCGTTCCGCCGTCTACCGCTTTCTGAACGACGCCGACGCCATGGGCGCGCTCGAAGCCGACGGCGTCAAAGGGCTCGTCGAACGCTTTAAAGATCCGATTGCGGACTTGCGCCGGGACATGCGCGACGTCCTGTCGCCGAAAGCCGCGGACGCGCTCGAGGCGCGCGAGGCCGACTGGCGCAAGGCGGGCGCGCCGGCGGAGATCGCCGCGGAAGCGGCGATGATGCCGGCGCTCGAGTTCGCGAGCGACATCGTCAACCTGTCGCGCCGTACGGGCTGGGACGAGATCCCCATCGGCATGGCGTTCTTCGCGGTCGGCGATCGCTTCGAAATCGCCGCAACCCGCGTGCGCGCGCAACAAACAACGTATCCGCAACATTTCGAACGGCTCGCCGTGCGTCGGTTGACGGAGGAACTGTCGGCGAGCCAGGCGCGGCTCGCGGAGAACGCCGCACGACACGCCTGCGCCTTGAAGGACGCCGCGCCCGACGCCCCGACGCGCGAGTGGGTCGACGGGCTCGTCGCCGACTGGATCAGCGATTTCGGCCCTGCGATCGACCGCGCGGAACGCTTTATCAAGGATCTGCAGCTCGACGCCGACATGGGCGTCGGCAAACTGACGCTCTATGTGCGGAAGATAGGCGAACTCGTGGAGCGCACCGCGCCAAGGCCGTAGCGCCCGCCGTTAATGCCGGAAGTGACGCACGCCGGTGAAGACCATAGCGATTCCGGCCTCGTCGGCCGCGGCGATCACCTCGTCGTCGCGCTTCGAGCCGCCGGGCTGGACGACCGCCGTCGCTCCCGCTTCCGCCGCCGCCAGGAGACCGTCGGCGAACGGAAAGAACGCGTCGGAGGCGACGACGGACCCGGTCGTCAGGGGCGCGCTTTCGCCGGCGGCGTCGGCCGCGTCAGCCGCCTTGCGCGCCGCGATGCGCGCCGCATCGACACGGCTCATCTGTCCGGCGCCGACGCCGACCGTCGCTTCGTCCTTGACGTAGACGATGGCGTTCGACTTGACGTGTTTGGCGACGCGGAAAGCAAAAACGAGATCGCGTAGCTCGTCCGTGGTCGGCGCGCGCTTGGAGACGACCTTCATGTCGTCGGCGGCGACCTGAACCGCGTCGCGCGACTGCACCAGAAAGCCCCCCGCGACGGGCCTCAACAGCGAGCCGGACGCCAACGGCTCGGGCAAACGGTCCGTCAACAGAACGCGAAGGTTTTTCTTTGCGCCCAGAATGGAGAGCGCCTCTTCGTCAGCGCCGGGCGCGATCACGACCTCGGTGAAGATGTCGCCGACCCGCCGCGCGGCGCCCGCGTCGATCGGCCGGCTGAAGGCGACGACGCCGCCGAAAGCCGAGACGGGATCGCACTTATGGGCGCGGTCGTAGGCGGCGGCGAGGTCGTCGCCGGACGCGACGCCGCAGGGATTCGCGTGCTTGATGATCGCGACCGCGGGGCGCGCCGGCGGCAAGTCGGCGACGAGTTCGAACGCGGCGTCGGCGTCGTTCAGATTGTTGTAGGAAAGCTCCTTCCCCTGAACTTGTCGCGCTGAAGCGACGCCAGGGCGATCCTCGCCGGAGGCGTAGAACGCCGCCGTCTGGTGCGGGTTCTCGCCGTAGCGCAATTGCGCCCGCAGGCGCCCGGCGCGCGCGACGCGGCGAGGCGCGGCGTCGCCGAGCCGCGCGGCCTGCCACTCCGCGATGGCCGCGTCGTAGGCGGCGACGCGGGCGAACGCCGTCGCCGCGAGGCGTTGGCGAAGTCCGCTAGATAGGCCGCCCGTCGCTTCGACTTCGCTAAGGACGGCGTCGTAATCGTCCGGGTCCACGAGAACGCCGACGGCGGCGGCGTTCTTCGCCGCGGCGCGGATCATCGCCGGTCCGCCAATGTCGATGTTCTCAATGCAAGCCGCCTCGTCGACCTCGCCACGGGCGCAGCGCGCCGCCGTTTCTTCGAACGGGTAGAGATTGACTGCAAGAACGTCGATCTCGCTGAGCCCGTGGGCCTCGAGGGCCGACTGGTGCGCGGCGTCGTCGCGCTTCGCGAGAAGCCCGCCATGGACGCCTGGGTGCAGGGTCTTCACGCGACCGTCCATGATCTCCGGAAATCCCGTCAGCTCACTGACGTCGCGAACCGCGAGCCCCGCCTCGCGCAGGAGGGCGGCCGTGCCGCCGGTGGAGACGAGCTCGACGCCCGCGGCGGCGAGACGACGCGCAAGGTCGGCGACCCCGGCCTTGTCGGAAACGGATAAGAGCGCGCGGCGCACAGGCGCGATGTCGTCGGTCATGGTCGGCCTCTGGCGTCGGCCGCGCGGGGCGCGAAAATCGTCGGTGTCAGTCGCGCGGCGGGATCGGATTCGCCCGCATCGCGTCGTCGGCCGCCGGATTGAAGGCGGGCGCAAGCGCGCGGACGGCCTCGTCGAGGCTTTCGTGGGCCCCGCTCAGCGCGCTTTCGATGACCGCCTCGATGCGCGGCGTCAACAGCGGTAGGTCGATCATTGACGGCGCGGCGAGAAAGACGCCGTCGGAGCCGGTGCGGATCAGCTTTTCGTCGTCGAGGAAAATCTCCTCGAACAGCTTTTCGCCGGGGCGCAGGCCGGTGAAACGGATCTCCACGTCGCGTCCAGGCCGCAGGCCGCGCGCCTCGATCATGCGTTTGGCGAGGTCGAGAATGCGCACGGGCTCGCCCATGTCGAGGACGAAAACGCGCCCGTCATGGGTGACGACGGCGTTCTCCCCGGCGTTGAGGCTTGCGGCCTGGAGCACGAGCTGCGCGGCCTCGCGCGTCGTCATGAAGTAGCGCTTGACCTCGGGGTGAGTGACGGTGACCGGGCCGCCGCGTGCGATCTGGCGTGCGAAAAGCGGCGCGACGGAGCCCGTCGATCCGAGCACATTGCCGAACCGCACAGTGGCGAACCGGGTGTCGCTCTGGGCGACGTCGAGGGCCTGGGCGTAGAGTTCCGCGATGCGCTTCGTCGCGCCCATGAAGCTCGACGGGTTCACCGCCTTGTCCGTGGAGATGAAGACGACGACCTGAGCCTTCGCGGCGAGCGCGGCGTCGAAGACGTTCTTGGCGCCGAGAACGTTGGCGACGGCGCCTTCGCAACGGTTCGCCTCGATCATCGGCACGTGTTTGAAGGCCGCGGCGTGGATGACGATTTCCGGCCGCACGCGTGCGAAAGCGCGGTCGAGATGCGCGCGGCGAGTGACGTCCGTCAGCAGGCTGA
This sequence comes from Parvularculaceae bacterium, assembly GCA_050331095.1. Lineage (GTDB taxonomy): Bacteria > Pseudomonadota > Alphaproteobacteria > Caulobacterales > Parvularculaceae > MED-G105. The sequence continues at coordinate 123,685 of JBHJHE010000005.1, read as the reverse complement.
CGAGGGCGTCGCCCCGTCCCGCCTCGCGCAACTTCATGTCCGCGCGGTAGAGATTGAATTCGCAATTGTCGACAAGCGCGAGGAGCGACGGGTTGAAGGCGGCGATTTCGCGGGCGAGTTCGCCGCCGATGGTGCCACCCGCGCCGGTTATCATGACGCGGCGGCCCTCGATCAGCGCGCGGGCCGCCGTCTGGTCGATGGAGCGAGGGCTGCGCTGGAGGAGATCGGCGAGATCGGCCTCGTCGGAAGACCCGCGTTCCTCGCCCTTGGCGCGGCGGGAACGACGCGACGCTTGAGAACTGTTTTCAAGCAAATCGCCGGCGAAGCGACGCGCGGCGGCGTCGAAGAAGGACCAGGCCATTGTCGAAGCCTCCGTTGCCGCTGGCGCTTGCTAACCCTCGCGCACGCGGGCGAAGCGCCACTTGACGCGGCTCGGCCCCTCATCCGGCCGCGCGAGCCCCGTCAGCGCAATTTGCGAGCAGGCCGCGGGCGCGCCGCCCAGTCCTGCGTACACTGATTTTTCGAGCTTCGCCTCCACAGCGTTGGCGCGGAACCACCACGCCTCGCCGTCCGGCGCCAGAAGGTCGACGTCCCGACCGTCGGCGGACGCCCGCGCTTCGAGACTCGGATGCAAATGGAACCGCACGCGCCACGCGATCGGCGCGGCCCCCGGCGTGAAGCGATCCTCACCGCGCAAATCGTCGCCGTCGGCGGCGAGGAAAAGACGGCGGGCGTGGGCGCCGCCGCCCGCCTCAGGTCCGCCATCCCGCCGTTCGATCTCCACGAGCCGCCCCTGTTCGTCCTCGACGCGGCGATGGAGCGCCCGCGTCTCGTTGAGCCCCGCTGAGCGCGCGGCTCGGCGCTCCGCCGCGCTCGCCGCGTCCGGGTCGACGGCGTCGAACCAGGCCCCGGAATGGGCGTCCGCCAGCCGCAACGCGTCGGCCCAGTCGCCCGCGAGGCGCGCGCCGGACCCGCAGTTGACGACGATTCGCCGTCGCCCAGACGAGAAACTGAGCGAGCCTGCGCTTTGGAAGTCAGGTCCCGCGACGTCGTCGGCGCGCGTCGACGCGCCGATGTCGACGATGAGGCAGGCGACGCCCGCGTCGAGGCGCTGGTAGCCGGAGTGGCGCGCGACGAGCGCCGCCTCGCGCGGATCGTCGTCGCGCGCCGACGCGGGGCCCAAGGCTGTCTCCACCGCGGCGCGGTCGTCTTCATAACCGCCGTTTAAAACGGCGAGGCCGCCGTCGCCGAGGCGCATCGTCGCCAGGAACTCACGCGCCCGCGTCGCGACGTTGGTTAGAAATCCCGGTGCGGACAATCCCCGAGCCGACAATCCGTCGAGCGCCATGTTGAGGCGCGCGACGATCTCGAGCTGCCGGGACGGGTTGCGCGCGATGTGGCCGCCGTCGGGCCGCATCTGCAGGCGCAATTCGCGGCGCAACTGCTCGAAACCGCGCTCCATCGCCTCGTCGCAGCCCGGCAGACAAAGGCCGGCGATGCTGAGGGCGAGCGCGGCGGAGAGGCGGTCGTAGCCGGCGTCGGCGCGGTGCCCCGTCTGGGCGAGGTGGCGCGTCTGGCGGGCCATCGACGTTAGCAGCCGGCTGCGCCAGAGCGCGTCGCCCGGCGGCGCGACAAGGGCGCCGTGGCAACAAAGCGCGATAAGGCGTTCGCCGGTGGCGCGCGGCTCCCAGCCTTCCGGCGACCAACGCTCATGGCGGTCGAGCCAAGCGTGGGCGAGCCGCAACGCCGGCCGCCGGCCGTCCTCGCCAAGCGCCGCTAGCGGACGCAACCAGGAAAAGCGATGGAGATAATCGCGCGCTGCGCCGGCGGACCCGGCGAGGTCGAACGCGCGCTCAAACTCGCCGAGGCAATCGACCGTCTGCGCGGCGAACTGAAACCGTCCGCGGGCGACGTCCCGGGCCTGCGCGAGATCGGGGGCGTAGGGGTCCGTCGGGTGGAAGGCGATGCGGTCGGGCGCCGGGCCGCTGAGCCGCGCCTGGTAAAACGGGCTTTCGCCCCAGGCGCGCTCGACGCGGTGCAGAACGCTCTGGGCGACGCCACGGGCCGACCGCCGGCCGTCGCCCGTCTCCGCGGCGAGGACGCCGCGGCGCTCGCGCTCTTGCCGGCTCACGGGCGCGCGCCGGCGGCCCGTAGCGCCGCAATATTGTCCGCATAAGCCGCGCGGCCGCCTTTGAAGACCGCCGAGCCTGCGACAAGCACCGTCGCGCCCGCCGCCACGATGGCGCCGGCGGTCTCGGCGTTCACCCCACCGTCGACCTCCAGCATGACGTCGCGCCCCGACCGGTCGATAAGCGCGCGCGCCTGTTCGATCTTGCGCAACTGGCTGTCAATGAAGGACTGCCCGCCGACGCCCGGATTGACGCTCATGACCAGGATCAGGTCGCCGTCGTCGCTCAGGGGCTCGACCGCGGCGATGGGCGTGCCGGGATTGAGGGCGATCCCCGGCCGGGCGCCGGCGGCGCGGATGCGCTGGATCGTTCGGTGCGCGTGGGGCCCCGCCTCGGGGTGGAACGTCAGAATGTCGGCGCCCGCCTCGACGAAGGCGTCAACGAACGGATCGACGGGCGAGATCATCAGGTGCACGTCGAACGGACGGTCGACGCGTCCGCGCACGGCGCGCACCACCGGCGGACCAAGCGCGAGGTTCGGCACGAAGTGGCCGTCCATCACATCAACGTGGATAAGGTCGGCGCCCGCTTCGGCGACCGCCTCGATTTCCGCGCCTAGCTCGGCGAAGTCGGCCGACAGGATCGACGGCGCGATACGAACGCTGCTCATGGCGTCGGTCGTATCGTGAAGCGCCGAAAGCGCGCAATGATTCGCTTGGCGCCCCGCCTAAGGGCTTGGAATCGTCGGCCTGGAAGAGAAAACGCCCGCCGCCGGGCGGGGGAATCCGGCGACGGGCGCTTGGGGTGCGGAAGCCAGGAGGGGCTTGTCTTCGCGACAATGCCGTTGTGCCCGCGCAATTGGGCGAAATTGAGGCTTTTCGCCCAATTTCTCGCCTAAGTTGCTGATTTTACTGATTAATTTCTGATAACCATAAACGCCGGGTAAAGATTTATGCACGCTTTGCGTCGGCCAAGCCCGATAGGTCCAGCGGAAAGGCGCGGGCCGCCTTGGCGACGACGCGTCTGACGCCGACGACGAAAGCGCCGCCGAGGATCACGCCGCCAAGCCACTCAAGATCAAACAAAGCGAAGCCGAAAAACGCGAACGCCGCCAGCCCGCCGAAAAGCGCGACAGCCCGGAGCGGTTTTTCAGCGACCCGCACGGCGGCGCGAACGGCCTTGCCCGACGCGGCGGCGACCATCCGGCCGGCGCGACCAGCGGCGGGCCCGACCGCCGCCGAAGCGGCCGAGACCCAGCGGAAGCCGCCGAGCCTTGCGATGAGCGCCAGCGTCGCGAACGCCGCAACGGCGAGCAGGAGGCGTCGCCTGTCGGCCACGGGCGCAGCTAGATCGATCGCGGCGACCGCCTCCGTCACGCTCTCCTCAAGCGTCGTCGCGACCGCGACCGGCGCCGCGTCAACGGCCGGCGCAGGGCTCGCCGCCGTTGCGGCGCCGAGGCACGCCCCGGCGGCGACGCCCGCGAACAGGGCCCGCTTCAGAACGTGTCGCATCAAGTCTTTTTTCCGCAGCGCCATGGCGTCGCCTCCCGTTTCCATGAGAAATCGGCTGGTGCGGCGTTGAAATCAAGTTTACGCGCACATCGTCGCGAACCGGGCGACGCGCCCGCGCCGCAAATCTCTGGAGAAAACGCATGGAGAAACGACCGCTCGGCCGTTCCGGCGTCAAGGTTTCCGCCCTTTGCCTCGGCACGATGATGTATGGCGACCAGATCCCCGAGGCGGACGCCGCGGCGCAGATGGACGCCTGCTTCGACCGCGGCGTCGACTTCTTCGACACCGCTGAAATGTACACGATCCCGCCGAAGCCCGAGACGCAAGGCGAATCGGAGCGCATCGTCGGACGCTGGCTCGCGGCGCGCGGGCGGCGCGACAAGGTTGTCGTCGCCACCAAGGTCGTCGGCCGGTCGCGTTTCTCCTGGATTCGCGACGGCGAGGAGACGCGACTGACGCGCGCTCAAATCGAGGCCGCCGTCGACCGCAGCCTCACAAATCTGCAGACCGACTATATCGATCTCTACCAGCTGCATTGGCCCGACCGGCCGGCGGCGATCTTCGGAGCGGCGCGGGAGCACTACCGCCATCCAGACGACGAAGGCGTGCCCCTGGAGGAGACGCTCGGCGCGCTCGGCGACCTCGTCGCCGCCGGCAAGATCCGCCATGTTGGCCTGTCGAATGAAACCGCGTGGGGGACGATGGCGTGCGTCGGCCTCGCCGAGACCCTCGGCCTGCCGCGCATCCAGTCGATCCAGAACGCCTACAACCTCCTGAACCGGACGTTCGAAATCGACCTCGCCGAAATCGCTATGCGCGAGGAGGTGGGCCTCCTCGCCTATTCGCCGATCGCGCAGGGCGTCCTGACGGGCAAATATCTCGGCGGTGCCCGGCCCGCGGGCTCGCGCGGCCAGCTCTACGACCGCCTGTCGCGCTATGAGACGCCGGGAGCCGAGGCGGCCGTAAAGGCTTATGCGGCGCTTGCGCGCGACGTCGGCGTCGACCCTGCGGCGCTGGCCATGCAGTTCGTGACGACCCGCGCGTTCGTCGCGTCGAACATTTTCGGCGCGCGAACGCCGGAGCAGTTAGAGACGATTTTCGCGTCCTTGGAACTCAAGTGGACGCGCGAACTCGACGAGGCCGTCACGGCGATCCACTCGCTGAACGCCAATCCCTGCCCCTGATCCGCACGCTAGAGGACCGGCCGGCTGGAAGACCTCCCGGCTAGAGGCCCGCGCCGATCGACGGCGCGAAGACATAAGCGTTCAGCCCTGCACGCGCCGCGCCGATGGCGATCAGGAGAACGATCGGCGAGACGTCGAGGCCGCCGAGGTTAGGCAGCATGTTGCGGATCGGCCGCAACAGGGGCTCCGTCAAGGCGACGCACGCCCGCCAGATCGCGTCGACGACGCCGTTGTGGCGGTTGATGACGTTGAAAGAGATCAGCCAACTCATCACCACCGTGACGAAAATCACCAGGGTGTAGAGCTGGAGCACCGAATTCACGACGTAAGCGATCATCACCATCTTATCGGCGCGCCTTTCGAAAGCTTTTGGAGGCAGGGACTTAAGGCGCGAGGCGAAGCGCCGCAAGCGTAGCGGGACGCCGCTTTTCGGCGCGCCGCGTCGCGATTGACAAGCGCTCGCGCGAGGCATATCGCCTTTCGCTCGATCGCGATCAGCGCGATCCGCCGGGGCCGTAGCTCAGTTGGGAGAGCGCGTCGTTCGCAATGACGAGGTCAGCGGTTCGATCCCGCTCGGCTCCACCACTTTATTGATCTCGCGATAGATCGCTTCGCGATTATCTCCGATGGGGCGCGCTGACCGCGCGGCGGCCAGTCGGCCTTGCGAACCCTTTGGGTTCGACCCTTCTTTGTTCAGCTCCACCATTTCTCTGTCGGCCCGAGCCGACCCTCATTACCTCCGGCGCTTCGCCACGGCCTCCGGATCGCCGTTCCCAGTCGCCGCCTGTTCGGCGCAAGACAGACAAGCCAGCGCCGACGCGGCGCGAAAAAAGCCGCGATCGCCCGGGCGATCGCGGCGTGAACTCGCGGTGCATCGATGGATCAGAAAGCGGCGATGCCTTGGGTGTCGACTTCTGGCAGGTCGCCTCCGACGATCTGTATGAGGCTGAGGCCGCCATCGTCTTCCGTCTCATAGACGTAGACCTCGCCGCGCAAACCCGCGAGCACGTATAGATACTCGCCATCGTCGCTCGTATCGATGTCGAGGAAGCCGTCGCTTTCTTCGCCGAAGGCGATCGCCGGGTCAGGACTCGTCACTTCGTTGCCCTGAGCTTCCGTCGAATTGATCAGCTCAATGACGCCCTCGTTGAAGGCGTAGCTTGAGATGCTCGAATCGAGCGGGTTCGAGGTCCAATACTCCTCGCCGGCGGCCTCGTACGCGATCCAACAGACGGTGCGCTCGCCGTCGACGAAGCCGTAGCCGTCCGTTGAGACGACGTCGAGGCTGATCGGCGATAATCCACCGTCGTCGGACAATTCCCATGTGGAGGCGGATCCGGCTTGCAGTTCCGGGAACGCCGGCGGCAGGCCGTTTGGCTGGAACTCGCGCGCTTCTGTAGCGACGACGAATTGGCGCCCGTCGTCCTCGACGACTTCGATGCCGATCGCCGACGGCAGGTTGCGGCCTTCCACGTTGTTGACCTCCGTCGACGTGGCCGCCGAGAGCGCTTCGTCGGTAGGGAAGCCGAAGCGGTCGACGCCGTAGACGACGAGTTCGTCGTTCGAACCGCTTACAAGCGCCGAGGAGCCGGCGTTGATCGAGCTCACGACGAGGAACCGTCCGTCAGGTGAGAAACGCACTGAAGAAGGACGGTTTTCAAGGACGCGGCGCGAGCGTGGCAACGGAATGAGCGCGCCGAACGGGGCGACCTTGTAAGACTGGATCGCGCCTTCCTGGTCCGGCTCGCCAGCGAAAACGCCGTCGGCGTCGATTGCCGAAACGACGATCACGCCATCGCGATAGGCGATCGAGTTCGGCCCGACGCCAGGCGCCTTGACAACGCCGCGCAACGACAGCGTGAGGTCGTCGCGGATGAAGAAAGAGCTGATCGTGTTCGAGCCAGCGTTGACCGTGAAGAGGAACCGGCGATCGTCGCTCAATTCGACGGCGTAGGCGGAAATGAGCGGGTCGAGCCCTTCCGGCCCGTCGAAGTCGGTCGAGCCGCGCCCGCCAGTGGGAAAATCGCCGAGGAACGTGAGAAGGCCGTTTTCGTCGCGGCCATAGGCGACGACTTCGTTGCGCGTCAGATCGTTCGTCATCACGTAAACGGCGCCTTCAAAGTCGTCCGAGCCGAAGGGTTCGGCCGATGCGCCGCGCGCGGTGCGCGACGCGCCGAGCGTCAGGGCGGCTGTAGTCTTCCTCAAAGCCATTGGGGTCTCTCCTGATTTGACGAGGTTGGAATTTGGCGAGGGGTCGGCGAGCTTTTTCGATTCCGCGAAAGAGCGTTAAGGCGCTCACTGATCAACCTCTCTAGGGACGTCGCGCGGAAGTGAGCGCATCTCGTATAGAACGCCCGCGCGCGGCGTCGGAACACAACGTTTCTTAACGGACGATCACGTAAACGAGATGATGATTCGTATGGGGATTTATCCCACGATCGTGCACAGTCGAAAAGTCGCGCTCACGTCGGCGCGATGAGGCTTGCATTTTTCGAGGACGCAGACGCCGCATGATTATTTGTGCGCCGCCGAACGATTGGCGCGATCGGCGCTAGCGCGCTAACTTGCAACGCGGTCAATCAGGAGACGGCATGGCGGACGACGGAAGGATCGTTGACGAGGGAGCGGCGCGGCTTGGCGGCGCTTTCGACACGCTGAAGCGCGGCTACGCTGCTGAGCGCTTCCCGGCATATGAGGTACGACGCGCGCGGCTCGACGCGCTGATCGCCGGGATCGAGCGCGCCGAAGCGGCTTTCGTCGAGGCCGTCGACGCGGACTTCGGCGGCCGCGCCCGCGAGGAGACCCTGATCGCCGACATCGGTCTCGCCGCCGGCGCCGCGCGCGAGCAACGCAAGAACCTGAGGCGCCGCATGCGCGTGCGGCGCCGCCTGGCGCCCCCGCATTTTCTCCCGGCGCGCCTCTCGCTGACGCCCCAGCCGCTCGGCGTCGTCGGCGTCGCGGCGCCCTGGAACTATCCGGTGCAGCTCGCCCTCGCCCCCGCCGCGGCGGCCATCGCCGCCGGTTGCCGCGTCCTCATCAAACCAAGCGAGGCGACGCCGCGCACAAGCGCCGCGATCGCGGCGATGATCGGGGACGCGTTCGACGACGACGTCGCCGCCGTTATCGAGGGCGGGCCTGACGTCGGCGCGGCGTTCGCGCGCCTGCCTTTCGACCACCTCCTCTTCACCGGTTACACCGCCGTCGGCCGCAAGGTCTACGAAGCCGCGGCGGCGAACCTGACGCCGGCGACGCTGGAGCTTGGCGGCAAGAGCCCCGTCATCATCGACAAGAGCGCCGACCTCGCCCGCGCGGCGAAGTCGATCGCGCAGGGAAAACTCTATAGCGGCGGGCAAACCTGCGTCGCGCCGGACTACGTCTTGACGCCGCGCGGAACGGGCGCGGCGCTCGCCGACGCCCTCGCGGCGGCCGCGCGCGGGCTCTACCCCGAGATCGAAAACACGGCCGACTACACCGCGATCGCCGCCGACCGACATTTCGCGCGCCTGAACGACATCGTCGACGAGGCCCGGGCCGGCGGGGCGCGGATCGTCGAGTGGGGAGACCGCGACCGGTTGTCGGCGCAACGCAAAATCCCCCTGACGATCCTGCTCGACGCGCCGATTGAGAGCCGCGCGATGACCGAGGAGTTGTTCGGCCCCGTCCTGCCGATCGTCGAGGTCGAGGACGCGGACGCGGCGATCGATTTCGTCAATGCGCGGCCCCGTCCGCTGGCGCTTTACTGGTTCGGCGAAGACGAGCCCGCGCTCGCCAAGGTCATGCGCGAGACCGTCGCCGGCGGGGTGACGGTCAACGACGTGATGCTCCACGTCGCGCCCCACGAGCTGCCCTTCGGCGGCGTGGGCGCGAGCGGCATGGGGGCCTATCACGGGGCGGCGGGCTTTGAGACGTTCTCGCACCTGAAGCCGGCCTTCCGCCAAAGCCGCTTCGCCGCTACGGGCCTCCTGGCGCCGCCTTACACAGGCCTGAAGCGCCGGGCGATCGAGGCGATCAAGCGGCTCGTTTGAACCGCTTCGCCGCGGCGGATCCTTGACAATCGCGTCCGCGCGCGCCCCAAGTCGGGCGTATCGCACCCGCTGGGGAGAAATCATGAACACGATCAAACGCCTATCGACGGCGCTCCTCCTCGCCGGCTGCGTCGCCGGTTGCGCCTCGACGACCGACGCGCCCGCGCCGACCGCGCCCGCCCCCGCCGATCCCGCGCCGAGCGCGGCGTCGTCCGCACACGATGCGTCTAAGCCTTACGAATGCGGCAAGGCCTCTTATTACGCCGACAGCCTCGCCGGGAACGCGACTGCGAGCGGCGAGGCCTATGAGCCGGGCGCGCTCACGGCCGCGCACAAAAAGCTGCCGTTCGGGACGACCGTCCGCGTCGTGCGCGCAGACACGGGCGGCGAGGTCACCGTCAACGTCAACGATCGCGGGCCCTTCACGCCGGGCCGCGTCATCGACCTCTCGCGGGCGGCCGCCTCGGAAATCGGCCTCATTCGCGCCGGCGTCGCCGACGTCTGCCTCTACGTCGAGTAATCCGCGCCCCTAAACCTCCGCCTACGACAAAAAAGGGCCTTGCCATGAAAAAATTGATGTGCATCGCCGCGACAGCGGCGCTCGCCGCGTGCGGCGGCGAGGAGACGGCGCAAGAGACGCCTGACGCGACGGCGTCCGCAGCGCCGGCGCCCCTCGCCTACCCGGAGACGAAGACGGTCGATCAGACTGACGACTTTTTCGGCACGACGGTCGCCGATCCCTATCGCTGGCTCGAAGACGACGTGCGCGAGAGCGAGGACGTCGCGGACTGGGTGACGGCGCAAAACGACGTCACCGACGCCTATCTTGCGACGCTCGCGCAACGCGACGCCGTCCGTACCCGGTTGAAAGAGCTCTACAACTACGAGAAGTTCACGCTGCCAACGAAAGAAGGCGGACGCTACTTCTATCGCCGCAATGACGGCCTGCAGAACCAGTACGTCATGTACGTGCAGGACGGGCTCGACGCCGAGGCCCGCGTCCTCATCGACCCGAACGGTTGGTCCGACGACGGCGCGACGGCGCTCGCACAAGCGGTTCCGAGCCCCGACGGCGAACGCGTCGTCTACGGAATTCAGGACGGCGGGTCGGACTGGCGCACCGTGAAGGTCGTTGACGTCGATACGGGCGAGACGCTCGACGATACGCTCGAATGGGTGAAGTTTTCGGGCCTCTCCTGGGCGCCTGACGGATCCGGCTTCTACTATTCGCGCTTTCCCGAACCGGAGGAGGGCCAGGAGTTCCAGTCGCTGAACTACGACCAGGCGCTCTATTTCCACCGCATCGGCGACGAGCCGTCGGCGGACGAAAAAATCTTCGCGCGGCCCGACGACCGCGAACTCAGCGTCGGGGGCTACGTCGTCGCCGACCGGTTCCTCATCGTCTCGATGCAGCGGGGCACCGACGAAAAGCTCGAAATCGCCGTTCAGGACCTTCAGAACGACGATGCGCCGGCGATGCTCATTGAGGGTTTTGAGAACGACTACAGCTTTATCGGCGCCGACGGCCGCACGCTCTTCGCGCGCACCGACCGCAACGCGCCCAAAGGGCGGATCGTCGCCATCGATCTCGACGCGCCGGCGGAGGAGAACTGGCGCGAGGTCGTCGGCGAAAGCGACGGGGTCTTGCGCGACGCCTCTATCGTCGGCGGAAAGATCATCGCGGAATACCTGGAGGACGTCAAAACCGTCGTCGGCGCGTTCGACTACGCCGGCGCGCTTCAGGAACAGATCGAACTCCCGGGCGTCGGCACGGCGACGGGCTTCGAGGGCGACGCGGACGATCCGGAGACGTTCTTCGCGTTTTCAAGCTTCAACGCGCCAACGACGATCTACCGCTACGACGTCGCGGAGAACGCGCGGTCGGTATTCAAGGCGCCGACCACGCCGTTCGATCCCTCCGCCTACGCCGTGCGGCAAGTATTCTACGAATCGAAAGACGGAACCCGCGTGCCGATGTTCGTCGCCCACCGCGAAGATCTGGACCTAGAGGACGGCGCGCCAACGCTGCTTTACGGCTATGGCGGGTTCAACATCTCGCTGACGCCGGGCTTCTCCATCACGCGCTTCGCCTGGATGGACATGGGCGGGGTCTACGCCGTCGCCAACATCCGCGGCGGCGGAGAGTACGGCAAAGCGTGGCACGACGCCGGCCGGCTCGCGAACAAGCAGAACGTTTTCGACGACTTCATCGCCGCCGGCGAACACCTGATCGCGGAAGGGATCACTGCGGAGGACGGGCTCGCCATTTTCGGCGGTTCTAACGGCGGGCTTCTCGTCGGCGCGGTGACCAATCAGCGACCGGACCTGCTCGCCGCGGCCGTGCCGGCCGTCGGCGTCATGGATATGCTCCGGTTCAACAAGTTCACCGCTGGGCGCTATTGGGTCGACGATTACGGCGATCCGTCGCGAAGCGAAGAAGAGTTCGCGACGAACTACGCCTATTCGCCGTACCACAACATTCAGGACGGGACCGATTACCCGCCGGTGCTCGTCGTCACGGCGGACACGGACGACCGCGTCGTGCCTGGCCACAGCTTCAAGTACATCGCCGCCCTGCAAGCCGCCGACACGGGCGCGGCCCCAAGCCTCATCCGCATTGAAACGCGCGCCGGCCACGGCTCGGGCAAACCGACGGACAAGATCATCGACGAATACGCCGACATCTGGTCCTTCATCGCCGAGCATACCGGGCTTAAGCTGCCTGACGGCTACGACGAATAGCGGCCGACGCGGTGACTCTGGAGCATCCCGTCTACTGATCGAAACAGATTGGATGCTCTAGATTCTACGTCTCGAGCGCCTGAGAAGGTCTTCGACCGATCCAAGCTGGAACGCCCGGCGCTTTTAACCGACGGCCTTGACGATCTTCTCCGCGGCGTCTTCCAGGTCGTCCGCGGCGGTGATCGCAAGGCCGCTTTCGTTGAGGATCTTCTTGCCGAGTTCGACGTTCGTGCCCTCAAGCCGCACGACGAGGGGCGCGTCGAGGCCGACCTCTTTCACCGCGGCGATGACGCCCTCGGCGATCACGTCGCAACGCATGATGCCGCCGAAAATGTTGACAAGGATGCCTTTAACCCCGGGGTCCGAGGTGATGATCTTGAACGCCTCGGTCACTTTCTCCTTCGAGGCGCCGCCGCCGACGTCGAGAAAATTCGCCGGCTCCGCGCCATAGTGCTTGATGATGTCCATCGTCGCCATGGCGAGGCCGGCGCCGTTGACCATGCAGCCGATGGAGCCGTCGAGCTTGACGTAGGAGAGGTCGAACTCCGCCGCCTTGCGCTCGAACGGGTCCTCCTCCGTTTCATCGCGTAGATCGGCGATGTCCGGCCGGCGGAAAAGCGCGTTGGGGTCGAAGCCGACCTTGGCGTCGAGCACGCGCAGAGCGCCGTCCTTCATGACGATCAGCGGGTTGATCTCAAGGAGGCTCATATCCGTGTCGACGAAGGCGGCGTAAAGCGTCTTCGCGAGCCGGGCGCACTCCTTCGCCTGGGCGCCGCCGAGCCCCAAAGCCTTGGCGATGCGCCGGCCATGGTGCGGCTCGAAGCCCGTCGCCGGGTCTACGGCGATGTTTTCGATCTTCTCCGGCGTCTCCTCGGCGACCGCCTCGATGTCCATGCCGCCTTCCGTCGAGGCGATGAAGGCGACGCCGCCCGTGGCGCGGTCGATAAGGGCGGAGAGGTAGAGCTCCGTTTCGATGTCCGCGCCGTCCTCGATGTAGACGCGGCCGACCTCTTTGCCGGTCTCGCCGGTCTGCTTGGTGACGAGGGTGTTCCCGAGCATCTGCGTGGCGAATTCCGCCGCCTCGGCCGGGCTCTTGGCGAGGCGCACGCCGCCCTTGTCGCCGGCCGCGGCCTCTTTGAACTTGCCCTTGCCCCGCCCGCCGGCGTGGATTTGCGCTTTGACGACGTAGAGCGGTCCCGGGAGCTTCGCCGCCGCGGCAGCTGCGTCCTCGCCCGGCATGACGACGCCGCCGTCAGCGACCGGCGCGCCGAAGCGCTTCAAGAGCTCCTTCGCCTGGTGTTCGTGGATGTTCATGGCGGGACCTCCTTCGGGCACGGCGACGTCGTGGTCTATCCCGCGGGCGCGGACGCGGCAACCGACGCCGAGCGCGCGCGATATCGTCGGCTGACGGACGGCCATTGAGCCGCGGCGTGCGCCGCGCCTATGGTGTCCCCATGGCGAGATGCGCGCTTTTTCTCCTTGCGGCTCTGGCGACTTTCGGCCCGGCGGCCGCTCGGGAGATCCCCGACGCCTTAGCGCGTTACGTATCGATCGACGCCGACGCGGTCTTGCTGAAGAACGGGACGGTCCACGTCGGCGACGGCGCGCCGGCGCGGCGCGGCGTCAGCGTGCTCATCGTCGGCGACCGGATCGCCGCCGTAGGTTCCGACATCGAGCCGCCAGCGGGCGCAGCCGTCATCGACGCGGCTGGCAAAAGCGTGACGCCCGGGTTCGTCGGGCTTCACAATCACCTCCATATGCCCGGCGCGCCCTTGATGGCCTACGCGGCCCCGCGGCTTTATCTCGCCGGCGGCGTCACCACGATCCAGACGGCGGGCGCCGCCAACGCCGAAGGCGAGATCGCTCTTGCGCGCGCCGTCGCCAACGGCGCCGTTCCGGGACCGGACATTCTGCCCTCCGCGCCCTACGTCACGGGCCCGGGCGGCAATCCGCCCATGGACAAGCCAGCGACGCCGGCGGCCGCCCGCGCCTTCGTGCGCGATTGGGCCGAGCGCGGCGCCCGAAGCTTCAAACTCTACCGCCACGTCCGGCCCGAGATCGCGGCCGCCGTCATCGACGAGGCCCACGAACAAGGGCTCACCGTGACGGGTCATTTGTGTTCGCTCACCTACGCCGCGGCGGCGGCGATGGGCATAGACCGCATCGAGCACGGCCTTTTCGCGCCAAACGATTTCGTCGAGGGGGCCGAGCCCGGCGCGTGCGTCGGCGCCATGCTGGCCTTCACGGCGCTCGACCCGGACGGCCCCGCCGCCGCGGCGCTCATCGCAACGCTGGTCAAGGCGGACGTGACCCTTGTCTCGACGCTTGCGATCCTCGAAACCGGTTTCCCTCACCGTCCCCAAGCGGACGAACGCTCCCTCGCCGCCCTCGCGCCGGGGCGCGTCGAGGCCTATCGCGCGCGCCAGGCGCGGCTCGCCGCCGCGCCGCCGACAAGCCGCACGCCTTCGATCTGGCGCAAAACGCTCGATCTCGAACGCCGGTTCGTCGCCGCGGGCGGCCGGCTGGCCGCGGGGCCCGACACCGGACGCCACGTGTTGCCGGGCTACGGCGACCAGCGCAACTTCGAACTGCTCGTCGAGGCCGGCTTCTCGGCTGCGGAAGCGATCCGTATCATGACCTTCAACGGAGCCGAAGCGTTGGGCCTCGACGATGTCGGCCTCGTGCGCGCCGGCATGCGCGCCGACCTCGCCCTCATCGACGGCGACCTCGCCCTCATCGACGGCGACCTCGCCCTCATCGACGGCGACCTCGCCCTCATCGACGGCGACCTCGCCCTCATCGACGGCGACCTCGCGGCCGATCCTTCGACGGTCCGCCGCGTCGAGACGGTTTTCAAGGCCGGCGTCGGCTACGACCCGGCGCCGCTAATCGCCGACGTCGCGGGCCGCGTCGGCGCGCCATGAAGCGGCCTGCGATCGCACTCGCGCTCGCGGCGTGCGCGCCGGCCGATGCGCCGCGTGCGTTCGACAACGCGGCCGCGTGGGCCGAATTCGAGGCGATCGTTCTTGATAACTACGCCTATCTCGACCGCGGCGACGCGCGCGGCCAACTCGCGCGATCGAAGCTTGCGGCGCTCGGCGCGCCGGACGAGGCCGCGTTCCGCCAGGTCCTCCACCAGACGGGCCTTGCGTTCGTCGACCCGCACTTCGTCGTCGGACCGCTTGATGCGGACGATTTTTCGATCGTGATGAGCGGCGCCGACATGGACGTCGCCTTCGCCGACGGCGCCTACGTCGTAACGGACGTCAAACGCGACGCGGCCGCCGCGCTGGCGGGCGTCCGGCCCGGCTGGCGCGTCGTAGCCGTCGACGGCGCGCCGATCGACGCCGCCGCGCGCGCGGTCTTCGGCGACGTTCTGCCGTCGCCGGACGACGCGCAACTGAGCTACGGCGCAACGATCGCCGTCAGCGGGCGGCGCGGTCAGCCACGGCGGATCGAGTTCGAGACGCCCGACGGCCCGGCGGCGCGCAAGCTGCCGGCGACCTATGACCGGCTTGACGAACCCCGCCCGCCGCTTGACGCCTCACGGATCGGCGAGGTCGCAATCGTTCGGTTCAACAATTCTCTCGGCAAGGACGAGACGATCGCGGCGTTCGACGCGGCGATCGTCGACGCGGCCGACGCCGCTGCGTTCGTCCTCGATATGCGCGACACGCCAGGCGGCGGCAACACCGACGTCGCCCGCGCCGTCATCGGCCATTTCGTCGACCATCCGCAGGCCTATCAAGTTCACGAGATCCCGGCCGTCGAACGGGAAACCGGCGTGCCGCGCCGTTTCGTCGAATACGCCCTGCCCCGTGCGCCGCGCTTCCGCGGACCGGTCGTCGTTCTCCACGGGCGCTGGACGGGGAGTATGGGCGAAGGGCTCGTGGTCGGCCTACACGCCGCCGGCGCGCGCACGATCGGCTCGAACATGGGCGATCTCCTCGGCGGCCTCTGGAACTTCGACATGGAGACCGCCGCGATCGACATCTCGTTCGGCGGCGAAGCGCTCTTTCATGTCGACGGAACCCCTCGGGAGGATTACGTCGCCGACGAACCATTGCAGCGCGCCGACATGACCGCCGACGGCGCCGACCCGGCGACGGACGCGGCGCTCGCCTATCTTTTGGAACTTAATCGTTAGACAGAATGTCAGTCAAAATCTCAAGCGCTCGCTCCTCGCTTGGAAAATCCTCTGCGATCCAGCGGCGCTCCGCCTCGGCGAGGCTCTCGCCGAGGCGGGGCCCCGGCGCGGCGCCGAGCGCGATCGCGTCCTTGCCGCGGAGCGGAAACGTCGGGGGCGCAGCCGCGTCGGCGAAGGCGGCCCAGCGCGCGTCCCTAACGATCCGGGCGCCGTCGCCCTTGGCTTCGGTCCCAACGTCGTAGACCAGCGCGCGCGCCGCACGGTCGTCAGTGAGCGTCGGAATGCGCGCAACGGCCTCGGCGATGGCGGCGCGCCGGGTTTCCTCGGCGCGCTATAGGCGCTGGTCGCCCATGAGCCCGTCGCCTGCGGCGCCCAAAAGCGCCGCGAGCCCGGCGGGCGCGTCAGCGTCAGGCGCCGCGGCCTTGAGCCGGCGGAGCGCCTGAAGATCCGCCGGGGTCGACCATAAGGCGGCGAGCGCGCCCGTCTCGGCCATGGCCTCAACGGCGCGAGGCGCCGTGGCGTGGGCGAGGATCGCGCCGAACTCCTGCCCGATGCGTTCTTTCGACAGGCGCGCACGGCCGTCGACGGCGGCGGCGCACGCCGCGAGGCCCTCCTGGTCGAAGGCCCCACGGGCGAAGCGCGCGGAAAAGCGGAAAAAACGCAAGATACGGAGATAGTCTTCGCGCAGGCGCGCCGCGGGCGCGCCGATGAACCGCACGCGGCCGGCGGCGAGATCGACAAGCCCGCCCGTGGGGTCGAAAACCCGCCGATCCGGGGTCAGATAAAGCGCGTTGATCGTGAAATCGCGACGTGACGCGTCGCGCGCCCAATCGTCCGTGAAGGCGACGACGGCGCGCCGCCCGTCGGTAGCGACATCGGCGCGCAGGCTCGTGACCTCAACGACCGCGCGCCTCCCGTCCGCGTGGGCGACAGCGGTCACCGTGCCGTGCTCGAACCCCGTTGGCGCGACGCGCACGCTGGCAGCCTCCAGGGCGCGCACCGCGTCCTCAGGCCTTAACTGCGTCGCCAGATCGACGTCGTTCGCCGACGCTCCGAGAAGCCCGTCGCGCACGCACCCGCCGACGAAGCGCGCCGAGGCGGGTCGGGCGGCGAGAAGGGCGTCGACGATGCGGCGAATGGGAGCGTCGTCGATCCACGCGAAGCGCGCCGCGTCCGCAGGGCGCAGCGGTCGAAGCGCTTCGGCGCTCATAAGGCGGGCTCGGCCGCCTCCTCCAGGGTTTCAACAAGGGACTTCAGAATGCCGGCCGTCAGCCCCCAGATGTCATAGTCGCCGTAGGGCGCGGCGCACACATTGTAGTCGACGCCCTGGTGCGCACGACGCTCGGCGCGGTGGTTCTTCAGATCAAAGAGAAAATCGACGGGCGCCTCGAAAATCTCAGCGACCTCGCGCGGGCAGGCCCTTAGGTCGCCCGGATCCTCGACCAAACCGACCACGGGCGTCACCGCGAACCCGCGCCCGCCCATATGGACGCCGAGCGCGCCGACGACGTCGACCCGGTCAGGCGCGAGCCCCGTCTCCTCGCGCGCCTCGCGCAGGGCCGCGTCGACGGGCCCGCTATCGTCGGGCTCGATGCGGCCGCCGGGGAAACTCACCTGGCCGGCGTGCGAGGGCATGTCGTGGGCGCGCACGGTCAGAAGGACCGACGGCGAACCGGCGCCGGACAGGCCGCGCTCCAGGATCGCGACAAGCACCGCCGCCTCGCGGCGCGTCGCCGTCCACCGCTTTTCGAAACGCGCGTCGCCCACGAGATGCGGGTTCATTTCCTCAAAAAGCGCCCGCGGCCGCCGCGCCGCCTCCGGCGCCAGCGATTGAGCAAGCGCGGCGCGCAACGATCCGACATCAGAACTCAACATTCGAACACCTCGACCTGACCCACGGCGCCTCGCCCGACGAAGGCGCTTATGCGCGTTCAACGCGTCAGCGATTTACTTTCGCGTTAACCCCGTTCGCGCGCTGCGCTAGGCGTCCGGGAACACTTCGTCGGCCGTTGCGAACGGGAAAAAGATCCCGCGCGACCAAACGCCGAAACACGGCGCGTCGTCGGCTCCCCCGTCGCCGGTGGGCGCCAGTTCTCCGCGCTCGACGAGGTCGTAATAGGCCGCCCGCGCGACGCGCGCCTCCAGCCCGCGACGGACATGCAGATAGGGCGCGCGGCCGTCCGTCGCCAGCCCGACGGGCGCGTCGCGATACGTAAGCGCGTGATCGGCGTCGACGACGACGCGATCGCCGACATTGGTGACGAAGGTCAACGTCTGCCCGCGCCCGTCGCCGTCCGCCTCCAGGAGTACGGCGAGGAACGGCGCGTCTTCGACCTGTACGCTGACCTTTTCGGCCGGCGTGACCAGAAAATAGTCGTCCCCGTCGCGGCGTAGGACGGTTGAAAAGAGGCGAACGAGGGCGGCGCGCGCGATGGGAGTTCCATCGTGGACCCAGACGCCGTCGCGCCGGATGACAACGCCGCTGTCGCCGCAAAACGGCGGGTCCCAGGCCTCCACCGGAGGCAGTCCGCCGCCTGCGACGCCGTCGAGGGCGGCGGCATAACGAACAAGATCCGTCATCGCAGGGACGAAGGCGGGCCGACCCGCCGTTCGTTGAGCGCACAACGAATAGAAGGCCGGCGCGCAAACGACGCGCGGCCGGACCGACGCGGGCTGGCCGCGGGTCCGGCCTGCCGATGGCTTATTCGGCGCAGGCGAGGCACCGCGCATAGGCGGCGTTTGGATCATTGAACTCGCCGAGGCGCTCCGCGGCGCGGGCGGCTTCCGCCGTCCATTTTGCGATCAGCTCCTCGCCGGGACCGCCGGCGCGGCGCGTCAGGCCGAACCGCTCCATCGCATCGACGCCGATGGACGCAACGAGCCGCTCGAAGGGCGTCAGCTCTTCGATCATCTCGATACGATCGTATTTCTCGAGATTGGCGAGGCGGGCCGCGGCTTCGACGGCGTCGTCGATGGACCCGATATTGTCGACGAGGCGCAACTCCGTCGCCTTGTCCCCGATCCACACGCGTCCCTGGCCGATGCTATCGACATAGTCGCGATCAAGCCCGCGACCGCTCGCCACCACGGACAGGAAGTCCTGATAGCCGTGCTCGATCGATTGCTGGAGAATGTCGGCGATATTGTCCTCAAGCGGACCAAGGCCGGCGCCGTAGATGCTCGTCAGCGCCGTGGTGCCGACCCCGTCCACATTAACGCCGACGCGCGCGGCGAGGTCTTCGTACGTGAAGAGCACGCCGAAAATGCCGATTGAGCCGGTGATCGTCGTCGGCGCGGCCCAGATTTCGTCAGCGCCCGCCGAGACCCAGTAGCCGCCCGAAGCTGCGAGCGACCCCATCGAAGCGACGACCGGCTTGCCCGCGTCGCGCAGCGCTTTGACTTCATCGCTGATGACCGCGGAAGCGAATGCGCTGCCGCCCGGACTGTCGACGCGCAGGACGACGGCTTTGACTTCCTCGTCCTCACGCGCCTTGCGCAGGAGCTTGGCGATCGTATCGCCGCCCGCCGCGACGCCCGCTGGCGCTTCGCCTTCGACGATCGTGCCGGCGACGGTGACGATCGCGACGTCCGGGTCGGCGTCGTCGACGACGCCGCCAAGGCTCGCCAGGTAGCGTCCGAAGCGCACGTTCTTGAACGACTGACCGGACTTGTCGGCGCCGAACGCCTGCTTCAGCGCCTCGACCTGTTTCGCCTGCGAGGCGAGTTCGTCAACGAAGCCGCCGTCAAGCGCTGCGCGGGCGAGGTCGCCGTTCGCGTCGCGCAGGCGGTCGTTGACCCCGTTGACGAATGCGTCGATCGAGCCCGACGGCATCTCGCGCGCAGCCTCGATCGAGGCCGCGTAGTCCGTCCAAAGAGCGCCGAGATACTCCCGGTTCGCCTCCTTGGCTTCCTCCGACATATCATCGCGGATAATCGGCTCCACCGCCGACTTGAACGTCCCCACACGGAATACGTGCGGCGTGACGAGCGCGTTTTCCAGAAGCGACTTGTAGTAGGCACCGTAACGGCCGTACCCGAGGATGAACATCGCGCCGCGGTCGTGGAGCAACACTTTGTCCGCGCGCGAGGCGAGCAGGTAGTGCTCCTGGGAGTAATAGTCGCCGATCGCGTAGACCGGCTTGCCGCTTTCTTTGAACGCGTCGATTTCGTCGGCGAGATAATGAACCTTGCTCGCGTAAGACGTCGGGATGAAGAGATCGCCGAGGTCAAGGACAAGGCCTTTGATGCGCTCGTCGTCCTTGGCTTTACGGATGGCGCGCACGAGGTCGTGGACTTCGATCTGCGCCGGTTCGCTCCCAAGATAGGCGTTCTGCACGAAGGCGAGCGGATCGGCCTCCTCGGCCTGCTCCACAAGCACGCCTTCGGGATCAATCCACAGCGCAACGTCTTTGGGCACCGTCACCGTCGGACCGTCGGCGTCGCCGGCGATGCCGCTCGAGACGCTGATGATCAATCCGACTACAAACAACATGACAAGCAGCCCGACAATGCCCTGCAGCACCAACAGGAAGCCGATCACGAGCTTGCCGAAGCCCTTCACAAAGCTCCAAACGCTAAAATTCTGGTCTTGTTCCGCCACGAAAACCCCTTTGAGCGTTGCGCCGCGCTGCTTCGACGAAGCTCGCGCCCCCGATTTTCAACCATAGCGACTGTGTCAGAGCGCGCTTAACGCTGCAATAAGGGCCCGAGACGCGATGACCGCAACCTTCGGTCAAACCTTCGTAAGTGGAATGCGGTAGAGCGCCGCCCGAACACGCCGAGACGGGCCGTCGCGCGCCGCCTCCCGGCGACGGGCCATTGATCGACGCGCCCCGCCGCGTGCTACGTTGCACGCTCGGGGGTCGAAGACGCGATCGGCGCGCGCAGTAGGCGAGCATCGGTGGGCGAGTATTGTAAGGAACGATCCCATGTCCGAAGAACCCAGCGCCGTGACGACAGGCGCCGCATCAGAGGACGGAGGCGCCCCGCCGGCGGCGTTTGAAGCGGCGGCCCGGCGTTTCGCGGCGGCGCGCGCCGGCTTGCGGGAGATCGTCTTCGGCCAGGACGAGGCCGTGGACCTGATTCTCGCGGCCCTCGCCGCCGGGGGCCACGGCCTTCTCGTCGGCGCGCCGGGCCTCGCCAAGACGTTGCTCGTGACTTCGGTCGCCGACCTGATGGGCCTCAGCTCCAAGCGGGTCCAGTTCACGCCGGACCTGATGCCCGGAGACGTCATCGGCTCGGAGGTTTTGGAGGAGAGCGCGGACGGCAAACGGGCCTTCCGCTTCGTGCCGGGCCCGGTTTTCTGCCAATTGCTCACAGCCGACGAGATCAACCGCGCGAGCCCGCGCACCCAGTCGGCCCTGCTGCAGGCGATGCAGGAGCGCCATGTCAGCGTCGCCGGCGAGCGCCACGACCTGCCCCAGCCGTTCAACGTGCTCGCTACCCAGAACCCCATCGAACAGGAGGGGACCTACCCGCTGCCCGAAGCCCAGCTCGACCGGTTCCTCCTGCAGATCGACGTCGATTACCCGGACGAAGCGTCTGAGCGGCTTATGCTCGCTGCAACGACCGGCGCGACGCGCCCTAGCGTTTCGGCCGCCATGTCCGCCGGCGACCTCATCGAAGCCCAGGACCTTGTCCGACGCATGCCCATCGCGGCGCGTATCGTCGACGCGATCCTGACGCTCGTGCGCTCGGCGCGGCCGACGGAGGACGCGCCGGAGGCGGTGCGCGCCTGCGTGCGGTGGGGCCCGGGTCCGCGGGCGAGCCAGGCGCTATCGCTCACGGCGCGCGCCCTCGCCCTCGTCGACGGTCGGGCGGCGCCTTCGCTCGACGACGTGCGCCGCCTCGCGCGGCCCGTCCTCAAGCATCGCATGGCGCTCAATTACGCGGCGACGGATCGCGGCCTCACGGTCGACGGGTTGATCGACGAACTTGCGTCCAAGGCGCTCGCGGATTGAGCCCGCCAGCGTCGACGACGGGGGGGCCAAGCTGGCGCAGGATCTGGTCGAGCGTCGGCGGGCGACGCCGCGCGCACGAAGATCCCAGCGCCGCCCTGCGCCGCGACGCGACGGCCGCCGCCGCCGGCCTTCCGGCGTTGACGGTGGAGGCGAAGCGCCTCGCGCACGCCGTCGCCGCCGGGGTCCACGGCCGCCGACGCGCCGGTCCCAGCGAGACGTTCTGGCAGCACCGCCCCTACGCCTTCGGCGACCCGGCGTCCGCGGTAGACTGGCGCCAGTCCGCGCGCTCGAGCGGCCCGCTCTATGTCCGTCAGAACGAGTGGGAGAGCGCGTCGATCGTCTGGCTCTGGCGCGACGCCTCAGCCTCTCTCGATTACGCCTCGGCCCGCGAGTTGCCGACGAAGCGCCGGCGCGCGGACGTGCTCGCTGGCGCGCTCGCGATCCTGCTCGCTGCGGGCGGCGAGCGCGTGGGGCTCCTCGGCGCGCCGCGCATCCACCATGGCAGCGCCGCCGGCGACGCCCTCATAGAGGCCCTGGCCGCCAAGCCGAGCGCCGACGCCGTCGCCGCTGCGCCCGGCGCCCACGCCCTGCGGCCCGGCGCCCGCGTCGTCCTCTTCAGCGATTTCTACGGCGACGCCGCCGAAGCGGCCGCCGCGCCGATCGCCGAGGCCGCACGGCGGTGCGCGGCCGCCGGCGCCAAGGGCGCCCTCGTGCACGTCGTCGACCCGGCCGAGGAGACGTTTCCGTTCGACGGCGCTGTGGAGTTCCAGGATCCGGAGAGCACTGGCCGCCTGACGTTCGGCGATGCGCGCTCGCTCGGCGACGATTACCGCGCGCGGTTCGCCGCCCTGCGTCGAAATCTCGGCGACCTCGCCGGCGAGGTCGGCTGGACGTTCCACGCCCACCGCACCGACGCCGCGCCCGCCCATACGTTGCTCGCGCTCTACGTCGCCCTGAGCGACGCCGCCCCACGCGCCTGACCGGCGCCGTTCGTAAGGACCCCCGCCACCGTGCCCGCCATCGGCAGTTTGAGTTTCGCCGCGCCACATCTCCTGATCGCTCTCGCCGCCCTGCCGGCGATCTGGCTTTTGATGCGCCTGACGCCGCCGCCGCCGCGGCGCGAGGCGTTTCCGCCTTTCGCGATCCTGGCCTCGCTCGCGGACGCGCGCCGCGCGCCGGCGAAGACCCCGTGGCTCCTGTTGCTCCTGCGCGCGCTCGTCGCCGCGCTCGCCATCGTCGGGCTCGCGGGCCCGATCCTCGGCGCGCCGGCCGAAAGCGGCCTCGGCCGGCCTTTGCTTCTCGTCGTCGACGATAGCTGGGCCGCGGCGGCGGACTGGCGCCTGCGCCGGAACGCCCTCGCCGCGGCCGCCGAAACCGCGCGCGCGGAAGTCCTCTCGACGCGCATCCTGACAACGGCGCCGCGCGCGGCCGGCGACGACGGCGCGCTCTCCGAACTCCTGACGCCGAGCGAGCTTGAGGCGACCGCCGGCGCCCTCGACCCGACGCCCCTCGCTCCCGACTACGCCGCCGCCGCCGAAGTCCTGCGGGCCGCTTCGCTCGACGACGGACCCTACGACGTGCGCTGGCTGCGCGACGGCTTGCGTCACGAGGGCGCGGACGATTTCGCCGACCTCCTGCGCGCCGAAGGCGCGTTGACCGCGTTCGACAACCCACGCGGCGTCCTCACCATCGGCGACGCCGATGCGGCGAGCGGGGCGCGGACGTTCCGTGTCCGGCGCATCGGCGGCGACGGCCCCTGGCGGGCGCGCCTCGTCGCCCGCGCGCGGGACGGCCGCGAGCTCGCCCGCAGCGAAGCCGCCGCCGAAAACAACGCCGACGCGCTCGACATCGAACTCGATCTCCCCCTCGCCCTTCGCAACGATGTGGGCCTCGCGCGCCTCGAAGGTGTCGCCAGCGCCGGCGCCGTTCGCCTCATCGACGGGCGGCGGCGGCGCGCGCTCGTCGGCCTCGCCGCCGACGCCGGCGCGGAGGGACTATTGTCCGGGGCCTACTACATCCGCACGGCGCTCGATCCGTACGCCGCGTTCATCGACGGAGGCGTCGACGAGCTTGCGCGCTCCGCGGCGAACGTCATCGTGCTCGACGATGTCGGCCGCCTGCGCGGACCGGACGCCGCGGCGCTCGGCGAGTGGGTCGACAAGGGCGGCGTCCTCATACGCTTCGCCGGCGAGACGCTGGCCGACGCGGCCAACGATTTCGGCCCCCGCGGCCGCGCCGGCGCGCCGCGCGCCGCGACCGACGGTGCGGACACGCCTTTGTTGCCGACGCCTCTGCGCGGCGGCGGCCGCGCCTTTGGCGGGGCCCTCACGTGGGAGACGCCGCAGCGCCTCGGCGCCTTCTCCGCCAACGGACCGTTCGCCGGCATGGCGACCCCTGGCGACGTCGTCGTGCGTCGCCAGGTGCTCGCCCAGCCTGGCGGCGAGACGAGCGCGCGCACCTGGGCGAGCCTCGCCGACGGGACGCCCCTCGTCACCGGCGCGGCGCGCGGGGCCGGCGCCGTTGCGCTCTTCCATGTCACGGCGACGTCCGACTGGTCCGATCTGCCGCTCTCCTCGGCTTTTCCGGAAATGCTCCGTCGACTGTCTTTCCTCGCCACGACGAGCGCCCGGGTCGACCCGAACGAAGGCGACGCGGCGACGCGCCATGCGCCGTTGCGCGCGCTCGACGGCTTCGGGGCCTTGCGCGCGCCGGGCCCGAGCGTCGCCGCTGCGAGCCTCGAGGCGCTTGACGCCGGACCCGCCGTCGGCCGGCCGCCGGGCCTTTACGGTCCCGCCGGCGCGCCGTTCGCGGTCAACGCCTTCGCCGACGTTGACGCCCTCGAGCGCGCGCCGGCGCTCGCAGAAAGCGCGCCCTACGCCGGCGCGCCGCCGCGCCGCCTCGCACGGCCATTGTTACTAGCCGCCGCGCTCCTGTTACTCATCGACGCCGTCGGTACGCTGATCGCCACCGGACGCCTACGCCTACCGCGCAGCGGCGGCATGCGCGCCGCGACCGCGGCGGCGGCCGGCGCGATGACCTTCATCGTAACGACGCCGGATCTCGCGTGGGCGGCCGACGTAGAAGCGCAAACAACGCCGCTCGATCCGCCGGTGACGGCGTTCGCCCGCGCCGCGGCGCTGGAGACCCGCCTCGCCTACGTCCGCACCGGGGATCCGGGCGTCGACCGCATCTCCAAGCTTGGCCTCGACGCCTTGAGCCGCGAACTAACAAGACGCACGGCGCTCGAACCCGGCGAGCCCGTAGGCGTCGACGTCGAAACCGACGAATTGTCCGTCGTCCCCCTGATCTATTGGCCGATGGCCGCGGGCGGGCCCGATCCATCGGCCGAGGGCCTTGCGCGGATCGAGGAATTCATGCGGAACGGCGGGCTCGTTCTTTTCGACACCCGCGACGGCGAGCGCGCCTTCGCCGGCGTCGAGACGCCGGAGGCCGCCGCGCTGGCCGCGATCCTGCGCCGCCTCGACGCGCCGCCGTTAAGGCCGCTGCCACAGGACCACGTCTTGAAGCGCTCGTTTTATCTGTTGGCGGACTTGCCGGGCCGCGCGCCCGGCTACGGCGCCGGCGGCGCCATCTGGGTGCAAGCGGGCGGCGACGCCAACGACGCCGTCACCCCGCTGATCATCGGCGGGCGCGACTGGGCCGGCGCCTGGGCCGCGGACGCATTTGGCAGACCGGTTCTGCCGAACCCTGCGGGCGGACCGCGCGCGCGCGAGTACGCCCTGCGCGCGGGCGTCAACATCGTCATGGTGGCGCTCACCGGGAACTACAAGTCGGATCAGGTGCACACGCCGATCCTGCTGCGACGGCTTGGCCAATGATCGACGCGATCCTCGAATTCGTCCGTGAAGCGAGCTTCGCGAGCCCCTTGGGCCCGGGCGAGATGGCGGCGCTTGGGCTCGCCGCTGCGGTCGCCATAGGCCTCGCCCTGTGGCGCGCGCCCGCGGCGGGGGCTTTGCGCCTCGTCGCCCTCGCCGCCCTTATCGCCCTCGTCGCCGAGCCGCAGCGCCGCGTCGCCGACGAAACCCCGCTCGACGACGTGGCGCTCGTCCTCATCGACGACAGCGCCAGCGTCGCCCTCGACGACCGCGCCGCGGCGCGCGACGAAATCCTCGAAAACCTCCGGGCGCGGCTCGACCGGGTCGGCGGCCTCGAGGTCATCGAAAGCGCCGTCGAGGGCGACGAGGAGACCCGCTATGGCGAGGCGATCGCCGGGGCCCTCGGCGACGCGCCGCGCCGTCGCCTCGCTGCGGTTTTCGTCGTCGGCGACGGTCGGTCGAACGACGCGATCGACGCGACGCGCCTGCCCCGCGACGCGCCGGTCCACTTTCTCTCCATCGGCCGGCGCGACGAGTTCGACCGCAAGATCACGCTGATCGACGCGCCGCGATACGGCGTCGTCAACGAGGAGGTGACCGTCAGCTTCCGGATCGACGACGTCGGCCCCGACGATGCGCCCGTCGCCGGCGACGCCGGCGCGCCGCGCCAGGCGTCGGTGCGGCTCTCCGTCGACGGCGAGGAGATTGTCGAGCAGCCCGTGCCCGTCGGCGTCGAAGTGTCGTTCGCCGCGCCCCTGGCGCGTCCCGGAGAGGTGGTGATCGAGCTCGAGGCCGCCGCCCTCGACGGGGAGCTCACGACCCGGAACAATCTCGCGGTGCTGCCGATTTCCGCCATCCGCGACCGCCTGCGCGTCCTCCTGATCTCCGGCGAGCCCCACGCTGGCGAGCGCGTCTGGCGCAATCTCCTGAAGTCCGACCCCGCGATCGACCTCGTGCACTTCACGATTCTGCGCCCGTCGGAGAAGCAGGCGAGCGACGGCGTCATCGACCCGCGCGAGCTCGCCCTGATCGAATTTCCGTATGACGAGCTCTTCATCGAGAAGCTCGCCGAGTTCGACCTCGTGATCTTCGACCGCTACACCTACCGCAACGTTTTGCGCTCGTATCATTTCGAGAACATCGCCCGTTACGTCGAGAACGGCGGCGCGGTCCTCGTCTCGTCGGGGCCGGAGTTCGCGGGGCCCTTGAGCCTCGCCGAGCGGAGAAACTTCGCCTACATCCTCCCCGTCACGCCGACGGACCTCGCCCGAGAGGCGCCCTATCGGCCGAAGCTCACCGACGCCGGCGAACGCCATCCGGTGACGGCCAACCTTCCTGAGGCGGACTATTGGGGCCGCTGGATGCGCCTCATGCCGACGCGAGCGAACGGCGGGCGCGTTCTGATGGCGGGCCCGAACGACGAACCGCTTCTCGTTCTCGACCGCACCGGCGAGGGCCGCGTCGGCGTCATGCTCTCCGACCATGTGTGGCTCTGGGCGCGCGGCTTCGACGGCGGCGGGCCGCATGCGGAGCTCCTGCGCCGGGTCGCTCACTGGCTGATGAAGGAGCCAGAGCTCGAGGAAGAGCGCCTGGCGCTGCGCGAAGAGGGCGGCGACCTCGTCATCGAGCGGCGGACGATCGAGCGCGAGGTTGCGCCCGTCGACTATGTCGGGCCCGACGGCGCCACGGGCGAGATCGAGCTCGAAGCGGTCGACGACCGCCTCTGGCGGGCGCGCCTCGCCGCCCCGCCCCGCGGGCTCTACCGGGCGCGCTCGGGCGACCTCTTCGCCGTCGGCGCCGTCGGCCTCGCCGCGCCGCCTGAGCTCGCGGACGTGACGATGGCGCGCGGGACCATCGCCGAGGCGAGCGCAGCGGCCGGCGGCGGCGTTTTCGACGCGCGCGAAGACGGCGTTCCCGCGCTCAGAACCGTTGGCGCGCGAGCGCGCGAGCGCAGCGGCGGCGACTGGGCCGGGATCGTCCGCCGAGACGCCCGCCGCGTCGAGGCCGTGCGCGCCGCGCCGCTCGCCCCGCCGAGCGTGTGGCTCGCCATCGTCGCGCTTTGCCTCGTCGCGGCCTGGGCGGCGGAGAGCGGCCGGGTGCGGAGCTTGCGCGGCGAGTGACGGGGTTTTGACGGGACATCGCCGAAAAAGACGAAGTTATCGCGGCGGCGTTTACGATCTCGAAAAGTTAACCCCCGTAAGCCTGTGCGACTTTGACGGCGGCGGCCGCGATGGCTGTGGGGCGCAAGGGGCGGCATGTTCCGGTTCGGAAAGAAATCGTCGGCCGAGGATTCGACCTTGCCAGAGATGAACGTCGCCGCGGGCGTCTCTCGCGCCTTGAAGCCGACGTCGAGCGCCGGCGCGAAACCGACGGCTGACGCTGCGCGCGCGGACGTGCGCGACGCCCTAGCGGCCATCGAAGCCGCGCTCACCGTCATCGACCAAGTGCGCGAGATCGTCGAAGAGGCGCTCGACCTCGTCGACACCGTCGCCAACGTCGATGACGCGGGCGGCCGGGCGCTCCTCGCCGAACGCTATGACGACATGCGCCAGTCGATCGACGCCGCGCTCGAAGACGCCGACGAACGCGCCGCGCCGCTGATCGGTCGGACGCAGCGCCAGATCGACGTGCGCCTCGCCGACCACGCCCATTACTCCGTATCGCCCACCCGGCTCGCTCCGTCGCCGGACGGCCTCGCGCTCGAGCCCCCGCGCGACGCCTTCGACGAGGACGATGAGGTGGGCGCCGCGCGCACGGCGCTGTCGCGCGCGCTCGACATTCTCGACGGCGCCGCGGCCCTCTACTGCCGCGACGCGCAATATCTGATCGCGCGCGCGCCTTTGGGAACGACCGAAGACGCCGCCTGAGACCCTGCGCAGACACCAAAACACCGAGATCTCGGCGCGGACGTTCTCAATGCGCGGCCGATCCCAGCGAGCGCACGCCGCGAGGGCTCGAACGAGCGTGGACATCGGACAATTTCTAGATCCCTCGCTACGCGATCCCAAGGAATCGTTCCCTAGGATGCGGACGCCGGCAAGGGCTACAACGGGCCGCTCACGCCCCCACCGCTCACGGCAATCCCAGATACTTGTGCGTCTGCACGCTTAACCGCCATTGGGCGTGGCGGCGGCAATAGGCGATGGCGGCGGCCGTGTTCTCCTCGCGTTTCGGGCCGTCCATCGGCTGGAGGAAGAACCAGTCGAAGGCGAGGTCGGCGAAGGCGTCCGGCGGCGCGTCCGCCTGCGGATAGACGAGCTTCAGTTCGTGGCCGGACCGCTGGCGCAGGGGCGCTCCGGCCTTGGGGCTGACGCAGATCCAGTCGAGGCCCGGCGGCGCGGCGACGGTCCCGTTCGTCTCAACGGCGACTTCAAAGCCCTCCCCGTGGAGCGCGTCGATCGCGGGCGCGTCGAGCTGGAGCAGCGGCTCGCCGCCGGTGCACACGACGTAGGGCCGCCCGCCGCCCGCCTCCTCGCGCCAGGCGGCTGCGACATGGGCGGCGAGCGCGGTGGGCCCTTCGAAGAAACCGCCGCCCGGCCCGTCCTGGCCGACGAAATCGGTGTCGCAGAAGTCGCAAACGGCGCGGGCGCGGTCGCGCTCCAGGCCGCTCCAGAGATTGCAGCCGGAAAAGCGCAGGAACACCGCCGCGCGCCCCGCTTGCGCGCCCTCGCCCTGGAGCGTGACGTAGCGCTCTTTGACGGCGTATCGCCTCACGCCGCGCCCGATCGTCCGCCTTGGGCGTAATCGCGCCAGCCGTCGGCGCGGATGCGGCAGGCGGGGCACGCGCCGCAGCCATAGCCCCAGTCATGGCGCCGGCCGCGTTCGCCGAGATAACAAGTGTGCGAGCCTTCACGGACGTTCTCGACGAGGCGCCCGCCGCCGAGTTCTTCGGCCAGGTGCCAGGCGTCGCCATTCGACATGCGCAAAAGCGGCGTCTCCAGACGAATGTCGGCGTCCATTCCGAGGCGCAGGGCCTCGACCTGCGCGGCTAGCGCCGGGCCGCGGCAGTCAGGATAGCCGGAAGCGTCGATCTCGCACATGCCCGCAGCGAGGACGCCGGCGCCAAGGCGATGGGCCTGGGCGCCGGCGAGCGTGAGGAAAACGAGGTTGCGGCCGGGTACGAAGGTCGTCGGAAGGCCGCTCGCAGCGTGCTTGATCTCCCGCTCGCGCGTCAGCGCCGTGTCGCTGATCTAGCCAAGTGCGGCGAGGTCGAGGACGGCGTCGTCGCCAAGCCGCGCGGCCCATGCCGGGAACGCCTCGGCGCGCGCCGCGCGAACGTTTCGCCGCGCCTCGAGCTCCACCGCGTGGCGCTGGCCGTAGGCGAAGCCCACCGTGTCGACGCGGGCGAACCGCGCAAGCGCCCAGGCGAGGACGATCGAGGAATCCTGCCCGCCCGAGAACAAAACGAGCGCGCGTGACGGCGAAAGCGGTTGCATGACCGGCGAGGCCTCGCGCAGCATCGTCGCGCCGTCAAGCCGAGCCCGCCCCATGCCCGGCCCGACCGTCGTTCTTCTTTATTGCGTCGCGCCGGACGTCGAGACCGCAGACGCCATCGCCGCGGCGCTCGTCGAAGAGCGGCTCGCGGCCTGCGTCAACGCCCTCCCAAGCGTGCGCGCGACCTATCGCTGGGAGGGCGCGATCGCCCACGCCGAGGAGGTCGCGATGATCGTCAAAACCACCGACGCCAGGGCCGAGGCCGCCGCCGACCGCATCGCCGCGCTGCACCCTTACGAGACCCCTGCGGTTCTGGCGATCGACGTCGCGGCGCGCGGCTCGGCGGCGGCGTTTCTCGACTGGGTGGCGGCGGAAACCGCGCAATGAGGCGCCCGGCCGTCACTGGGCGTTAACGCGCCTCGACCTATGGTTGCAGCGGCTCGCGACGAGCCCTGTGACGTGACGCCGCCGCTTCCTCATGCGGGCCCGTCGCTCGCCGACCTGACCGCCGCCGGCGCGTCGCCGCTTTGCGCCGGCGGCGGCGCTCGCCGTCATCGAACGCAATTCCTTCAAGGATGCGCCGCGCGCCAAATGGCGCCACCATGTCGTGACGAAGCGACGTGAAGGAGCGGGCCGCATGCGGCTGTTCGGCTACTGGCGATCGAGCGCGACCTACCGCGTACGGATCGTCCTGAACCTCAAGGGCCTCGCCTACGATTACACGCCCGTGAACCTGCTCGCCGGCGAGCAGAACGAGGCCGACCACCGGGCCCGCCAGCCGCAGGGCCTCGTGCCCGCGCTAGAGGACGACGACGGCGCGATGGTCGTCCAGTCCCTGGCGATCGCGGAGTATCTCGAAGAGACCCGGAGCGCCAAGCCGATCCTGCCCGAGGGGGCGGCCGCGCGGGCAGCGGCCAGGGCCATCGCCGCCTCGATCGCCTGCGAGGGCCAGCCCTTCATGAACCTCCGGGTGCAGCGCTTTTTGAAGAACGATAAGGGCTTCGACGACGACGCCATGGCCGACTGGCTGAACCGCTGGGCCGGCGGCGCCCTCGACGGCGTCGAGGCGATGGCCGCGCGGCATGGCGGAGACTTCTGCGTCGGCGACCGGCCGGGCCTCGCAGAAGCCTTCCTCATTCCACAGATGTTCGCCTCCCGACGGTTCGGCGTCGACGTCGACCGCTTCGCGAAGCTCGTTGAGATCGAGGCGCGCTGCGCGGAGCTCGACGCGTTCCAGCGCGCCCGCCCCGA
Organism: Parvularculaceae bacterium; assembly: GCA_050331095.1. Taxonomy (GTDB): domain Bacteria; phylum Pseudomonadota; class Alphaproteobacteria; order Caulobacterales; family Parvularculaceae; genus MED-G105. Next base: position 92,466 of record JBHJHE010000005.1, on the reverse strand, counting down.
ACGCCAGCCCGACGCCCCGTGAGCCGCGTTATGGAGCCCATGATCTTCGCCATCGGCGACAAACGCCCGTCGATCGACCCGAGCGCCTTCATCGCGCCGGGCGCCGTCGTCTGCGGCGACGTCACGGTCGGGCCTAACGCCTCAGTCTGGTACGGCTGCGTTTTGCGAGGGGACGAAAACCGCATCGTCGTCGGCGCGGGCGCCAACGTGCAGGACGGAACGATCGTCCATGTCGACAACCCCGCGATCGGCGGCCTGCCGACCCTCATCGGCGAGGGCGCGCTCGTCGGCCACCGCGCCCTCCTCCACGGCGCGACGATCGAGGATTTCGGCTTCGTCGGCATGGCCGCGACGATGCTCGACGGATCGCGCGTCGAAACCGGCGCCATGCTCGCCGCGGGGGCGTTCCTCACCGGCGGCAAGACCGTGCCCGCGGGCGAGCTCTGGGCCGGCGCGCCGGCGAAAAAGTTCCGCGACATGAAGCCCGGCGAGGCGGACGCCGCCCGCCTCGGGAGCGCCCATTACATTGAGGAGGCGCGCCGCCACGCCGACGCCCTCGATCAGCGATAGGACGGTTTTCATGAGACGCATCGCCATGTCGTTCGCCATCGCCGCTCTTGCTGGGGCGGCGCAGGCGCAAGATCTGCCCGCCCCGGTCGACGCCGCGCTTGACGAGGCAGAGGCGCTCGCGGAGACCCGCGTCTCCTACACCATGACGTTCGAGTGGGAGAACGAGCCGCCGGTCGTCGCGCGCTACGACGCGCCGGCGGACGATTGGACCATTGTCGAGGGCGACCCCGAGGCGCTCTCCGGCGCGGGACCGAAAAAGTTCCGCACCTGGTCACGCGTCGAATCCGAGCCCGGCGGGCTTCTCTATGCGGACTATCGCCCACACTTGCGCAACGTGACGCGGCTTGAGGAGACCGACGCAACGACCGTCTACGAGTTCACCTCGCCGCAAACGCCGGACGATCTCGACGAGGTGCGCGAGAAACTCGAGACGCGCCTCGTCGTCGACAATGAAGATGGCCGCCTCGCGACCTACGCGATCCGGGCGCTCGAACCCTTCAAGCCGAACGTCGCCTCGAAACTCTCCGAATTCGAGTTCGTGCAGAATTTCGAGCGCCCGGCCCCCGGCGCGCCGGCGCTCATGACCTACGTCAAATGGCGCGCCAAGGGCCGGCGCGTCTTCTCCGACGTCGACGAAAGCTACGTCGTCCGCTTCGACGACTTCGAGTTTATGGATGGGGCGGCCACGGACGAAGAAGAGGCGCGTTAGGCTATGGCCGCGACCGAAGGACCCAGGCGTTGGAACGCCGTCTCCTAAGCCGGCCGTGGATCGGCCCCCTAGCCGTGTTCGCCTGCGCCGCGGCGGGAGTGAAAGTCGGCGCGGTCTTGCAGACGGCGCATGGCGTCGACGATGGGATCTTATATGGCGTCGGCGCAGGCGTCATCGTCGGCGCGGCGCTGGCCCAGATCATGCACCGAGCGGCGCGGAGGCGGCGCGAGACAGCGGCTGACGATGAAGATGCGCGCCGTGAATCGATTTTCGTCATGGACGCCGACGACGCGCCGTCGGACAATTATCTGTGGGCGGAAAACTGGCTGGCCCGCAATGGAGGCCGCGTCAAAGTCGTCGACCACGTCTCGGGCGGCTACGAACATCAGTGGGACGTCGAAGGCCCCGCAGACATACTTTCTGAAATCCCGGAAGAACTTCGCTGCGATTCCGAGTGGACAAGGGCGGAGGATCCGTCAGCGCGACGTCTCCTCTCTCGCGCGCGGGAGAGGCGTCCGGAGTGAAGGCGACCGCATCAATTCTCCGGGGTCGCCGAACGTCGCGACGGGCGCTACGAACTCTTTCTCATTCCATGTGGTTTTATCCGAGAGCAGGGGAACCTGCTGGCCGTCGCCTCGCAGGAAGGCGTCGCGTCGACTGCCACACTCTGCAACGTCCCGTTTTTCGTGCGGCCGCCCGTCGACATAGGTCGCGCGCTCTTTCGACACCACAGCGAGATCGACGATCAGTTGTCTGATCCGATGCTGTGGATGCACAGGCCGCCCGAATTAACGCAAGCGTCGTACGCGGCCCATGCTAGAGCGCCGGGCGTTCAGCTTGGACCGGGCGAAGACCGTTTCAGGCGCTCAAACCCTAGAATCTAGAGCATCCAACTGATTCAATCAGCAAACGTTATGCTCTAGGCGTTCCGGCAGCGTCTGTGCGTGACGGGAAGAGGAAGCGTCTTGCGCCGACTACGCCGCGGCCGCCGCCGGCTCGCGCGCCGCGAGGCGCTCTATGCGGCCGGCGTTGAGGCGGATCTTCAGCCACACCCAGGCGAACTGCAGCCACTGGCGGACCATCAGGAGCGCGGCGCGGCGACCCCATTTCTGATACTTCTGGCGTTGGCGAAGCTTGTCGAAATAGAGCGCCGTCGATCCGTTTGCGAATTTTCCGACCCACCAGTTGAGGAAAAGAACGACGCCGTAACCGCGCATCGTCTCCGACCAGCCGAGCTCGTTCGCGAGGCGGATCGCCTTGACGAAGTCCGAACGCAGAACGACGCGCTCGCCGGAAATCGGCGCGAAGGCGTAGGTCCACAGGGGCCGCGCGAACGCACGCAAGGGGCCCGGCCAGTTGAGCGGCACGCCGCGCGAGCCGAAGGCCTGACCGACGTCGCCGGCGCGGCGCCTCGCGATCAGCGCACTGACGTAATCGGGCTCCAGGCCTACAAGGTCGGCGTCGCACCAGAAAAGCAGCGCCTCGTCCGTGACGACGTCGAGATGGCTCATGATGGCGCGGCCGACGGGCACGCGGGTCGGAAGGGTCGTCACCTCGACGCCGCGGCGGCGGGCGACGGCGCGCGTGTCGTCCGTCGACGCGTCGTCGACGACGTGAACGCGGTCGACGTCGGGACACGCAAGGAGCGCGTCGATCACAGGGCCGATCGTCGCCGCCTCGTTGTAGGCGGTGACAAGCGCAACGACGGGAAGGCGCGCAAGCCCCTCGGCCGGTGATGTCGCCTTCGCCATGTCGGCCCCCCGGCCTTTTTCGGTTACGCGGCGGCCTCGAACGTCGCTTCGGTTTGCGATTTGACGTCGTCGAGGGAAACGTCGGGCGCGAGCTCGATGAGCCGCATGCCCTTGCCGCGGGCGACCTCGAACACGCCGAGATTGGTGATCACGAGGTCGACGACGGCCTTGCCCGTGAGCGGCAATGCGCATTCGTGGAGCAGTTTCGGCGCGCCGGACTTCGAGGCGTGGTCCATGACGACGACGACGCGCTTGACGCCGGCGACGAGGTCCATCGCACCGCCCATGCCCTTCACCATCTTGCCGGGGATCATCCAGTTGGCGAGGTCGCCCGTCTCGGAAACCTCCATCGCGCCAAGGATCGACAGGTCGATGTGCCCCCCACGGATCATTCCGAAACTGTCGGCGCTTGAAAAGTAGGACGTGCGGTCAAGCTCGGTGATCGTTTGCTTGCCGGCGTTGATCAGGTCGGGGTCGACCTCGTCCTCATACGGAAACGGCCCCATGCCGAGCATCCCGTTCTCGGACTGCAGCGTCACGTCGACGCCCTCGGGGATATAGTTGGCGACGAGCGTCGGGATGCCGATGCCGAGATTGACGTAGAAGCCGTCTTCCAGTTCCCGCGCGGCGCGCTCGGCCATTTGGTTGCGGTCCCAGGGCATGGGTGCGTCCTCCTCGAAAGGCCGGTCAGGCGCGTTCGCGCACGGTGCGCTGTTCGATGCGTTTTTCATGCTCGCCGGCGAAGATCCGCTGCACGAAAACGCCGGCCGTGTGGATACTGTCCGGATCTAGAGCGCCGACGGGGACGAGCTCTTCGACCTCGGCCACTGTCGCCTTGCCGGCGGTCGCCATCATCGGGTTAAAATTGCGCGCGGTCTTGCGGTAGATGAGATTGCCCTGCGCGTCGCCCTTCCAGGCTTTGACGATCGAGAGGTCGGCGACGAGCCCGGTCTCCATGACGTAGGTCTCGCCGTCGAAGTCTCTGTGATCCTTGCCTTCGGCGATTACGGTGCCGACGCCGGTCTTCGTGTAGAAACCGGGGATCCCCGCGCCGCCGGCGCGGATGCGTTCGGCGAGCGTGCCCTGAGGGTTGAATTCGAGCTCCAGTTCGCCGGCGAGATACTGGCGTTCGAACTCTTTGTTCTCGCCGACATAGGACGAGACCATCTTTTTGATCTGGCGCGTCGCGAGGAGGACGCCGAGACCGAAATCGTCGACGCCGCAATTGTTCGAGATGATCGTGAGGTCTTTGACGCCGGCGTCGCGGATAGCGGCGATGCAGTTCTCCGGAATGCCGCAAAGGCCGAAGCCGCCGGCCATGATCGTCATGCCGTCGAAGAGGAGGCCCTCGAGGGCCTTTGCTGCGTTGTCGCGGGTTTTCTTCATCGATCGCCCGTTCGTTGTCGCGTTGTTTTCCGCAGTTTCGTTAGCCCATTCCCGGAACGCCGTCCATCGACGGCGGCGATTCGCATACGGCGCTTAGGGCCGGCGGCCGGCGTCGGCCCGGGCGAGCGATATCGGCTCGGCGGGGGCCGGCGGGCCGGCGCGCAGGCGAAGGCCTTTGGCGAGAAGCTTCGCCGCCTCCCAGTGGATCGCCGCAATCACTTTTAGCGTCATCAGGGGATGGCGGGCGAAGGCGCCGACGAGCGCGCGGTCGCTCAAAGGGACGCGCAGGCCGGCGAAGACGGCGTTCAGCAGCGCCCCCTCCCCGTCGCTCTGGCGGATCGCGACGACGACCTCGTCGGCCGGCGGGCGAACGTAGAAGTCGTAGCGCGCGTCCATGTCCATGAACGGCGAAACGTGAAGGCGCTTGTCGGCCGCGTGGCGCAAGGCCGAGGCGTCGGCCGCCTCAATCGGCGCGAGGTAGGCGTGGCGCTCGCGAAAGGTGCTTGTCACTTCGTAGAGAACGGCCGACAGGCCGCCGTCGCCGCCGTGGCAGAAATAGACGGCGAGCGGGTTGAAGGCGTAGCCGAGCATGCGCGGATAGCACAGGAGACGGATCGGTCCCGCGGCGTCGACGCCCCGCTCGCGGAGGCTCTCCCGAATGTGCGCTGCGAGGTCGGCGGGCGCGCCGACGCCATAGTCGGCGTCGTGGAAGGAAAAAAGGTTCGCCCGCCCGCGCGAAAACCTGTTGAACGCCGCGTCGAGCGCCGGCAGTTCGTCGAGATCGCTCAGCGCCGAGAACACCCGGTACTCCAGGCGATGGGCGACGGGCCGCAGGCGCCGGTGGACGACGCGGCCCTCATAGAGCGCCGACGCGAAATCGCTCACGTGACCGTCGCGGCGTCGGGCAGGACGATCCGGCCCGACTCGTTGTCGACGCGCCAGGGCCGGCGGACGCCGCCGAGGGCCTCGGCGACGGCGAGCCCGGCTTGCAGGCCGTCCTCGTGGCAGCCCGCGCCGAAGTAGGAGCCGCAGTACCAAACGGCGCCGCACTCGACCCGCCCGGCCGTGGGGTCGCCGTCGGCCGCGCCCTGCAGCGACCACAGCTCGCGTTGGGCGCGGCCGGCCGCGACGTCGAACGTCGGGTGAGCGTAGTCGAAGGCGGCGATGACGGCGTCCTCGCGCTGGCTCGCCGGCGGGTTCAGCGTCACGAAGACGTCGCGTGCGCCCGGCAGGTTCTGCAGGCGGTTCATCCAGTAGGTCACGCGCATCTCGGGGGGACGATCGCCGGCGGGGGCGTCGCCGAGATAGTTCCAGCTCGCCCAGGCCAGCCGCCGCCGTGGCATCATCGCCGGGTCGGTGTGGGCGACGGCGCGGTTCGAGGCGTAACGGAAAGACCCGAGCAGGCGGCGTTCGGCGTCGCTCGGGCGATCCAGCAACGCCAGCGCTTCGTCCGCGTGGGTCGCGACGACGACGTCGTCGAAGGCGTCCTCGCCGCCGGCCGCGTCGCGCACGACGACGCGCGACCCTTCTCGCCGTATGCTGACGACTGGCGTCGATCGCCGGGAGGCGCCGGCGATCGGCCTGGAGAGTTTCTCGACATAGACGCGGGAGCCGCCGGCGACGGTGTTCCAGAGCGGCATGTCGAGGAACTGCAGAAGGCCGTGATTGTCGAAAAAGCGCAAAAACCCGCCAAGGGGCCAGTCGCAAATGTCCGCGGCGGGCGTGGACCAGATCGCCGCGGCGAAGGGCTTGAGGAAATCGTCGATCAATCCCTCGCCATAGCCGCCGGCCGCGAGGAAAGCGCCGAGGGTCGCGTCGTCGTCGACGCCCTTTGCGAGCGCCGAGCGGGCGTCGGCATGGAACCGCGGGACGTCTCGCAGCATTCCCCAGTGACGCGGGCTAACGAAGCTCGCCGGCCGGGCGAATAGGGACGCGAGCGACCGGCCGGCGTACTCCACCGCGCCGCCGCGCAGAGAGACGGCGAAGGACATGCACGTTTCGTCGGACGCCGCGCCCAATTTCTTAAGGAGCGCCGTAAAATTCGGGTAGTTCGCCTCGTTGAAGACGATAAAACCGGTGTCGACCGCGACGGCCGCTCCGTCGGGACCGATCGGCGCGTCGATCGTGTTGGCGTGGCCGCCGAGGCGCTTCTCGCGTTCGTAGACGACGACGTCGTGCGCGTTCGACAACAGCCAGGCCGCGGAGAGGCCGGAAACGCCGGCCCCCACGACCGCGACGCGGCGTCGCTGCGGACCGCCGCGGGGGGCCTGGCCGGTCTTGCCAACGTCGAAAGGCATGGCGGCTCCTCTTCGTTGCGCCGCGGGACAGCGCGGTCTCGCTGCGGCGCGACGACGCGTCGGCGTTGCCGGCGCGCCACAATTAGGCGTTGTTGGGGCTTGGCTGGATTAAGAGGCTACGGCTCGTTATCGTTCGCATGATCCAACGCAATTGACGCGCGTAAGTCAAAGAGACGCGGGCGTCGATCAACGGAGGTGTCCACCTCGGTGACTTCGTCCAATACGGCTCCCAATGCGCCGGCGTCGCGCGCGAGCGGGGGTCAAACGAATGAGATGAGCGACCTGCTGATCCGGGTCGCGACGAGCGCGGATCGTGAAGCTTTCTCAAGGCTTTACGCTTATTTCGCGCCAAAGGTGAAGGGCTATCTGATGCGCGCCGGCACGGCTTCCGATTTGGCCGAAGATCTGGCGCAGGAGACGATGTTGAAGGTGTGGCGCAAAGCGCGTCTCTTTGACCCCGCGAAAGCGGCTGCGGCGACGTGGATCTTTACGATCGCTCGCAACGCTCGCATCGATGCGGCGAGGCGGGCGGCGAAACCGGCTCTGGATCCTGACGATCCGACGCTTTTGCCGCCGGAGGAGCCGCGGGCCGACGATGCGCTGGAGCGTGTGGCGCGGGACGACAGAATTCGGGCGGCGTTTTCGACCTTGCCGCCCAATCAACACGAGGTGGTGCAGATGCACTTCCTCGAAGACGCGGCGCACTCGGAGATCGCCGCGAGGCTGGATTTGCCTCTGGGCACCGTTAAATCGCGACTGCGGCTAGCGTTCGAGAAGATCAGGAAGGAACTTGGCGACTTCGATGCGTACTGAGATCGAACACCACGCCCGAACCGAAACCCTGGCGTCGTACGCCGCGGGCGCGCTCGACGAAGCGCGCTCGGTGGTGGTCGCGACGCATATTACGCGGTGCCCGACGTGCCGCGAGGCGGTGAGGGATTTCGAATCGCTCGGGGGCGCCATGCTCGAGAACATTGAGCCAGCGCCGATGAGCGCCGGGTCCCTCGCGTCTCTTTGGGAGATGGCGGGCGAGCAAATCGATGCGCCGGCGGGACCCGTTTCACCGGCGGCGAACGATCTCGATCTGGAGGCCGCGAAACCGCTGCGCGCTTATCTTAACTCGTCGCTTGACGACATTGAGTGGCGGCCGTTCGCGCCGGGCGTTTCGCAGCACATCCTCGAGGCCGAAGGGTATCGCAAGGGCGTGCTGAGGTTGATCAAGATTCAGCCCGGCACGCGGCTCGTGCGGCACACTCATCGCGACGAGGAAGTGACGTTGATCCTGCGCGGTGCCTATGAGGATGAGATTGGCGAGTTCCGCGCCGGCGATCTCGCGGATCTCGATGACGGCGTCGTGCACTCACCGCGCGCCGTCGGCGACGAGCCGTGCATTTGCGTAATCGCGACGAACGCCCCACTCGTTTTCAAGGGGGTCGTTGGAAAGGTTCTGCAGCCGTTCGTCCGGATGTGACATTAACGGCCTGTCGCTCGTTCGGCTCCCGGCGACTCCGTTTTTCCACATATGTCGGTCGTTAGCCGTCGCCCGGCGGACAATTGTCGGGTCGCCGCCCGCCGAAGAGATCCCGGAAGCGTTTGCGCAGCGTCGCCGCCGGCCGCAGCTCCAGACAATCTTTCCAAGCGAAGTCCGCTTTTGCAACGTTGCCGGCGACGTCCTCGTTGAATTGGTCGTTCACGCTCTGGCTGTAGTTGACGTAGAGCGCACCGACGCCTGGCTCGTACCCGTCGCCCGCCGTTTCGATGATTTCGAACGTCGCCGGGTCGACGATCGAAAACGCCTCCGGATCAACCGTTAGCTTCTTATGGCGCGTCAGCGCAAAGGCGCAGTGACCGTCGTACAGCGGCGCGAACTTCTCGGGGTCCGCCGTAAAGAGCTCGCGATTGGCGGCCGACGCGAACCAGAAGGTCGCGCCGTTATGGGTGGCGGAGAATTCGGCGGCGCCTTTCGCCGGCGCTAGGTCAACATGATAGGCGACGACGTCGTAGCCGAAATTGGCGATCCCGTCCTTGTCGACGAATTGCTCCCCGGCGTGCGCCACGCCGCCCCACAACGTCGCCGCCAACGCGACGCCGATCCCTTTTCCGTCGATCGCCATCCCTCGCCTCCTCGCATTTCGCACCGGACAGACCGTTATCTTAGCGAAAACGACGCCGCGCGCTCGGCCTAATCTCGCCGCCGGGATCACGTTCGTCGCAATCAGAGGCCCGGGGCCTCGGCGCGGCGGGCCCGCCATTTGTCGAACGCGTCCCAAACGCCGTCGTCGCCGTGCCACGCGCCTTTGGTGGCGGCCTTCGAATACTCCGTCGCTCGGGCCTCGAAGAAGTTGGCGTGCTCAACGCCGTTCAGGATTTCCGTCAGCCACGGAAGGGGGTGCTTTTCGACATTGTAGATCTTCGGCAAGTCGAGCTGGCCGAGCCGCCAATCGGCGACGTAGCGAATATACGCCTTGATGTCGTCGGCGGTCATGCCCTCGACGGGGCCCATCTCGAAGGCGAGTTCGACGAACTTGTCTTCGAGGCGCACAACGGTGCGACAGCAATCGACGATGTCGTCGGCGACGGCTTTGGTGACGGCGCCCGTCTCTCGCGCGAAGGCGTGGTAGAGCTTGACCATACCATCGCAGTGCAGGCTCTCGTCGCGGATCGGCCAGGTGACGATCTGGCCCATGCCCTTCATTTTATTGAAGCGCGGGAAGTTCATCAGCATCGCGAAAGACGCGAAGAGCTGAAGCCCCTCGGTGAACGCCCCGAACATCGCGAGCGTGCGCGCGACGTCGGCCTCGGTCTCGACGCCGAAGCGCTGCATGAAGTCGTGCTTGTCCGCCATCTCCTTGTACTCAAGAAAGGCGGAGAACTCCGACTCCGGCATGCCGATGGTCTCGAGGAGGAGCGCGTAAGCGGCGATGTGGATGGTCTCCATATTGGAGAACGCCGACAACATCATCTTCACTTCCGTCGGCTTAAATACGCGCGCGTAGCGCTCCATGTAGTTGTCGTTCACCTCGACGTCGGACTGCGTGAAGAACCGAAAGATCTGCGTCAGCAGGTTTCGCTCCGCGTCCGAGAGCTTGTTCGCCCAGTCCTTGCAGTCCTCGCCGAGAGGCACCTCCTCCGGCATCCAGTGGACCTGCTGCTGGCGCTTCCAGAACTCGTACGCCCACGGATAGCGAAACGGCTTGTAGGCGTGGGACGGGGTCATGAGCCCCGGCGCGTTGGCGGGCGTGTCGAGCGCGTCGAGCATGGTTGGGGCGGCCTTTCCTCGATTGGCGCGCGCCTGTGGCGGGCCTTAACGGCGCGTGGCGCAGCGTCTTAGTTAACGCTATATCTTGTGTCGACCAGCCCACAAGATGGAAAATGATGTGTAATTCCGCCGCAAGGCCTGTGGAAAACCGTGGGGACACGTAAGGATAACAGTCGTTAACGCTGCGCGTAGAGCAGGCCGTTCGAAGGTTCAGGCGTCAGGCCGGCGGACGTATTGGCGAAGGTGCGCCGGCAGGGCGCTCGGATCGACGCGCGAGGGCTCAGACTGCGGCTCGGACGGCCGCGGGGCCGCCGCCGCCTCGGCGGACGCCTCCACAGCGACGCTCGCCGGCGCCCGCGCCTCGACGCGAAGCTTTCGCGCCATGCCGACGCACAGGCCGATGATCATCCAGTTCAACTGTTCGGTTTGCGCCCGCACCAGGGTCGTCGTGGCGATAAGGACGGCGAATGCGGCGAAGCACGCGAAGGCCGTGCGGGCGTAGTCGACGAGGACGGGATCGAGCCCGCGCCCGCTTCGGCCGCTCGCGTTCGCCCGACCGATTTCCGACATCAGCGCCCCGGCGGCCGCGCCCGCCGCGCCGAGATAAAGCCCGAGGCCGACGAGGCCGTTGTCGAGGGCGATCTGGAGGTAGGCGTTGACGATGTCGATGATGCCCTGGCCCTGAACCAGGACCTGCATACTAGGGGAGTCGAGATAGGAGACGGACCCGAAGAGCGGGTTCTTCATCACCTCCGCCGAGCCGACCTGAAACAGCAGTCGGCGATAGTCGAACGTATCGGTGTCGCTGCTCCCGACGAAGGGCAAAAGCGACAGGAGACGATCGCCGAAGGGCGTGAACGACAGACCGATGCGCCCGACGAAGCCGGCGACCGACTGGAAAGCAAGTCGCGACAGGCCCTGCGGGCCGACGACGGCCTTGGCCCCGAGGCCGATCAGAGTCGAGATCCAGGCCCCACGCGACACGGTGGTGATGAGGCCCGCCGCAAGGGCTGCGAAGCCGGCGCGGCCGAGAAGCTTCACGCGCATCTGACGATAAAGCGGCGTCGCGATGAGGATCGCCAGCGCGAAAGTCGCGCCGAAGGAGATCGATCCCAATAACGGGCCGACCGTACGTGTGATGCCGGCGCGCTCAAAGTCGCGGCGGCGGAAATCAACGTCCCAGCGCGCGTTGATTTCGTAGTAATGATGCCAGCCTGTGACGGCTTCGAGCCCGGCGACGGCCGCGAGCGCGACGAACTGGGCGACGAAGGCGGCGGCGAGCGCGTTCAGGTGCGCCGGACGCCAGTCGTAGCGGCTGAAGACGACGTACATCGGCGCCGTCGTCATGAAGATGTCGAGCGAGTTACGAAGGCCGGCGGTGGCGCTCACCTCGCGGAACGAGAGAACGCAGGCGAGCGCCAGATAGGCGAGGAATAACCGGGCGGCGGCGCGCAGACGCGCGAGGTCGACGAGCTGGTTCGCCCGCCCCCACATCGCAGGCAGAAGAGCGACGACCGTAACGACGAACACCGGCGTCAGGTCGATGAACTTGTTGATGCCCGCAAAGCCCGGGATCTCTTTCTCCGCCGCCGGCATGGCGAAGAGCGCCGCCACGAAGAGCGCGGGGCGCACCGGCTCGGCCCGCCCGAACAGCCAAACCGCGCCGGCGGCGAGGGCGACGGCGATCCAGTAGTTCGAGACGACGAACGAAATCATCGTCAGCGCGACGAAGACGTTGCGAAAACGATCGACCCGCGCCCGCCCCACGAGATCGCCGAAAGCGAGCCGCGCGGCGGTGAACGCCGCGACGGCGAGCATCGACAGTACGACAGCTGCGTAGACGTTCGCCGGCACGATTAGCTCATCCTGTTTTACGAAGCCGCGTCAGTGGCTTATTGAGCTGCGCTGAACGTCGACGCTATGCCCTTGGCGCGCGTCGCCGCCAAGGGGCCGCAAGACTCGTTCCGCCCTATCGCCTCGAAAGAAGTCTCGCGCTCCATGACCGCGCCCGCGCCGCATCAAGCCTCGCTTCGATCCCGCTTCATCAAGGGTGGCGCGTGGACCATCGGCGGTCTCGGCGCGAACAACCTCCTGCGTCTCGCCTCGAACCTCGTGATGACGCGGCTCTTGATGCCGGAGGCTTTCGGGCTGATGGCGATCGCGGCAACCCTGCAATACTGGCTGACGATGATGAGCGACGTCGGCCTCAATGCCAGCGTCATGCGCCACAAGGACGACGCTGACGGGTCGTTCATGTCGACGGTCTTCGTCACTCAAATCGGGCGCAACGCGCGCATGGCCGTCGCGCTCCTTGTCGTCGCGGCGTCTTTGGGGCCCTTGCGCGCGGCGGGCGCGCTGCCGCCAAGCTCGGTTTTCGCGGACCCGCTATTGCCGGCGTTCGTCGCAGCCGTCGCGCTCGCCGCGGTGATCCGCGGCTTCAACTCCATGCGCTCGATGCTGCACCAGAAGGCGCTCAACATGGGACCGATCACGCGGGTTGATCTCGCCGCCCAGGTCATCGCCTTCGCGACGATGGCGAGCGCCGCCGCGCTCGGTGCGGGCCCCCTCTCCCTCGCTCTCGGCGTCATCGCCAATGCGGTTTGGACAACGGCCGCGTCCTACCTGGTCCTTAAAGGTCCACGCGCCCGCCTTGGCTTCAACCGCGCGCACTTCGGAACAATCTTCCACTATGGCAAATGGATCGTCGTCTCCTCGACGTTCGGCGCGCTCGCCGCGCGCGGGGCGCAGTTCATTTTCGGCTGGACGCTCGACGCCACCGCGTTCAGTTTCTATGCGATCGCGACAATTTGGACGCTCGCCGCCGGCGGCGTCGTTCTCGCGTTGATCCGCAAAGTGACCTTTCCCGTTTTCGCCGAGATCCAGCGCGAACGGCCCAAGGCGCTCGCCAACGCCTATCGTCGCGTCCGCGCCGGGGTCGAGGCGCTGTCGATCGCGCTTTTCGTCGGGGCCTTCGCCCTCGCCGATTTCGGCGTCGATCTTCTTTACGAGGATCGGTACGCGCCCGTGGCGTTTTACATCAAGCTCGCCGCGATCGAGTTCCTTCTCTTGCCCTATCGCCTAGCGCCGATGACGGTGCTCGCCGCGGGCGACAGTCGCCGGTTCCTCGTCGGCACCGTTCTTTCCGGGGTATCCCTCTTCGTCGGCGCGCCCGTGGCGCTCAAAGCCTTCGGCCCGGAGGCGGCGATCCTGTGGGCGGGCCTGGCGCCGATCGTCGCCGCGCCCTACTCCCTATGGATCGCGCGGGGCCTGTTTCCGCTCTCCTACGCCCGCGAGGCCGTGCCGGGGCTCCTCGCGCTTGCGGCCGCGCCGCTCGTCTACTTTTTCGCCTGAGAAGGGCCATTACAGGCCGCCGGAGAGCCGGGCGACGGCTCGCAATGTCTCGAGCGCGCGCTCGTGTTCGGCGACGCCGCTTGGCGCGCGAGGCTCGCCTGGCGCGGGGATCGACAGATAGAGAAGCCGTCGCATTTCGTCGCGGCCGTGGGTGACGGTGTCGAGGATGACGCCGCAGAACGCCGACAGGAACGCCAGCACCATCACGCTCGCGGCGAGAATCGCAGTTGGGAAGCGCGGCACAAGCCCCGTCTCGGCGAACTCGAAGAAGACCGGCGCGGCGAGGCCGAGGGACGCAAGCCCGAGCGCGGCGCCGATAGCGGAAAAGAACCGCAGCGGGCGCTCCTTCTGGAAGAACCGCACGATCGTCGAAAGAATGCGCATTCCGTCGCGGATCGTGTTGAGCTTGCTCGCCGAACCCTCGGGCCGCGACCCGTAAGGCGTTTCGATCTCAGCGATCGGCATGCGTAGGCGCAGGGCGTGTACGGTAAGCTCCGTCTCCGTCTCAAAACCGCTGGAGAGCGCCGGAAACGATTTCACGAACCGGCGCGAGAAAACGCGATAGCCGGAGAGCATATCGGTGACGCTTTTGCCGAACAGCACCCGCACCGCGCTTGTCAAAAGGCGATTTCCGAACTGGTGGCCCCGGCGGAAGGCGGCGGCGTCGAACGACTGAAGACGCGCCCCGACGACCATGTCGAGCCGCTCGTCGATCAGCTTGCGCACCATCGCGGGCGCGCTCGCCGGGTCGTAGGTGCCGTCGGCGTCGAGGAGCACGTATACGTCGGCGTCGACGTCAGCGAACATGCGCCGCATGACGTTGCCTTTGCCCTGCCGCGGCTCGGCGCGAACGATCGCGCCGGCGGCGCTCGCCGCGGCGACGCTATCGTCGGATGAGTTGTTGTCGTAGACGTAGACATCGGGCGACCAGTCGGCGAGCGCGGCGCGCATGTCACGGGCCGTTGCGCCGACCGTCAGCGCCTCATTGTAGCAGGGCAGCAGAACCGCCACCTTCAGGCCCGGTTGCGGGCGCGCCGGCGCATCGACGAACTCGTCGGAAGCGGTCGCGTCGATCGCGGCGACGCGTTCGGAGTGTGGCATTTGCGGGCGCGACCTGGTTGTTAGCGACGTCGCGTTGTCCCACAACGTCGTTATCGCGCGATTAAAGGCGCCGAACCGACGGCCGGGCCGGACGCCCGCCGGCTTTGGCGCGTTGGAGGGCCGACCCATGAGCCAATCGCCACCGCCGCGCCTACGCGGCTTTCACCACGTGGCCTATCGCTGCCGCAACGCGAAGGAGACGGTTGAATTTTACCAAAAAACCCTTGGCGCGACGTTTCAGCTCGCGATCGCGGAAGACCATGTGCCGTCAACGGGCGACTACGACCCGTACATGCACATCTTCCTCGACATCGGGAACGACAATGTGCTCGCGTTCTTCGAACTGCCCGAGCAGCCGGACATGGACCGCGACCGGAACACGCCGGTCTGGGTGCAGCACATCGCCATGCGGGTTGATAACGTCGACGCTCTCCTCGCCGCGAAAACGCGCATCGAGGCCGCCGGCGTCGACGTCCTTGGTCCGACGAACCACGGCATCTTCAAATCGATCTACTTCTTCGACCCCAACGGCCACCGCCTGGAGCTCGCCGCCGATACTCGCACCGACGAGCAGATGGCCGAGCTCAACCGCGTCGCGCCGGAGATGCTTGAGGAGTGGGACCGCACCAAGAAAGCCCCGCGCCACGCCGCGTGGCTGCACGAGAAGATCGCGTTGGAAGGCTGACGCCCCCGCAAGAAAAGAGGTTCGAAATGAAACTGGCGTCCCTCAAATCGGGCCGCGACGGCCGGCTCGTGGTCGTCTCCAAAGACTTGAAGACGTATGCGGACGCGTCGGACGTTGCGCCGACCCTGCAAGCCGCGCTCGACGACTGGGCCAACGCCGCGCCGAAGCTTCGGGCGCTCGCGGACGATCTCGCCGGCGGCGACGCGGCGGCGCGGTCCTTCGACGAAGCCGCCTGCGCAAGCCCTCTGCCCCGCGCCTATCAGTGGGCGGACGGCTCGGCTTACATCAATCACGTGGAGCTCGTTCGCAAAGCGCGCGGCGCCGAAGTGCCGGAAAGCTTCTACGACGATCCTCTAATGTATCAGGGCGGCTCCGACGCGTTCCTCGCCCCGCGCGACCCGATCCCCCTCGGCGATCCGGCTTGGGGTTGCGACATGGAAGGCGAGGTAGCGGTCGTCACCGACGACGTTCCCATGGGGATCGGCGAGGCGGGCGCCCTGGACCACATCAAGCTCGTTATGCTGTGCAACGATGTGTCTCTGCGCGGGCTGATCCCCGGCGAACTCGCCAAAGGCTGCGGCTTTTTCCAATCGAAGCCGCCGTCGGCGTTCTCTCCCGTCGCCGTGACGCCGGAAGAACTCGGCGACGCCTGGCGCGACGGGCTTGTCCATTTGCCGTTGCGCGTCGACTATAACGGAGAACCTTTCGGCCGCGCGGAAGCCGGCGTCGACGCCACGTTCAGCCTCGCGCGCCTTGTCGCCCACGCCGCGAAGACGCGCCCCCTGGCCGCAGGCTCAATCATCGGTTCGGGGACGATCTCCAATAAAGATCCGGACGGCGGCCCTGGCAAGCCTGTCGCCGACGGCGGCCTTGGCTATTCGTGCATCGCCGAAATCCGCATGATCGAGACGATCCGCGACGGCGCGGCGAAGACGCCCTTCATGTCCGCAGGCGACCGTGTACGGATTGAAATGCTCGACAAGGCGGGCGCCTCGATCTTCGGCGCGATCGACCAGGAGGTCGCCGCGGCCTAAGCGGCGCCGAACGGGCGGGAGGACTGACGCGCCGTGAAGACCCTTATCGTGATCCCTGCGCGTTACGGCTCGTCGCGCTTTCCCGGCAAACCGCTCGCGAAAATCGCCGGCCGCTCGATGGTGACGCGCGTCGCCGCTCGCGCGCGCGCCGCCGCCGATGCGCTCGGCGATGCGCGCGCTGTGGTGGCGACGGACGACGCGCGCATCGCGGACGATTGCGCCGCCGCCGGCTTCGAGGCCGTGATCACCGGCGCTGACCTGCCGTCGGGATCGGACCGGGCGCTCGCCGCGGCGCGCGAACTCGGCGTGCGGCCCGCCCGCATCGTCAATCTTCAGGGCGATGCGCCGTTCACGCCGGTCGCATACATCGAACGCATCGTGACCGCGCTTGACGAAAGCGACGCAGACGTTGCGACGCCGGTCGTGCGCCTCGACTGGCCGGGGCTCGCGGCGTTGCAGGAGGCGAAGAAGACCGCGCCGTTTTCGGGCACGACCGCTATCGTCGTCGACGGCCGCGCGCTTTGGTTCTCCAAGCGGATCGTTCCCGCGATCCGGAACAGGGAAGACCGCATGCGTGAGAATGGTATGTCGCCTGTTTTGCGCCACGTTGGGCTCTACGCCTTCCGTTACGAGGCGCTTGAATGGTTCGTCGACGCCGAGCGGGGCTGTTACGAGCGCTTTGAAGGGCTCGAACAGTTGAGACTGTTGGAGAACGGACGGTCTATCGCTTGCGTCGAGGTCGACCCATCCGCCGTCGCCACGGGCGGGATCGACACAAAGGAGGATCTGGCGCACGCCGAAAAGCTCATCGCCGAGCACGGCGACCCCGACGAGGCGTTCTTCCGTGGCTAGACTGATCGTCCTGCGCCATGGCAACACGTTCGAGCCGGGCGACGTCGTCACCCGCATCGGCGCGCGGACGGACCCGCCCCTTTCGAGGAGCGGGCGCGAACAGGCGAACGCCGCCGGCGAAGCCCTCGTGACGCGGGGTTTCCGCATCGGGACGATCTTGTCCTCGCCCTTGTCGCGGGCCATAGAGACCGCCGGCGCCGTGCGCGACCGCGTCGCGCCGGATCTTGATATCGAGCCGATCGAGGCTTTGCGCGAAATCGACTATGGGCCCGACGAGAACAGGCCCGAAGCAGAGGTCGTCGCGCGCGTCGGCGCCGCCGCGATCGCCGCCTGGGACGCTGACGCCGCGCCAGCCCCTGGCTGGACGGTTGACGTCGCCGCCATAAAAGAGACGTGGGGAGATCTTTTCGACCGGTTCCGCAAGCGGCGCGACGATGCGCTTGTCGTCACCTCGAACGGGGTCGCGCGCTTCGTCCTCGACGTCGCCGACGAGGTCCCGCCCGGGGCGTCTCGGAAGTTGAAAACCGCCGCCTTCGGCGTCGTCGACCTCGCCGACGGCGCGGCGCGCCTAACGAACTGGAACGTTCGCGGCTGACCGCTCCCCTCCCCCCTCTCTCAAGATCGTCTCGTTTTCCCGTTGGATCGACCGGATGCTCTGGATTTTTGTTTTGAGCGCCTGAGACGACCTTCGTCGGACCGGAGCTGAATGCCGGTCGCCCTAAAGCCCGGCCCCGCGAGGCCGGTTCTTCGCAATGTCGTCGGCGCGCTTCATCTCGTCCAAGAGCTGCGGGATCCAATCGAGGGGCAGCATGTTCGGCCCGTCGGACGGCGCGTTGTCGGGATCATCGTGGGCTTCGGCGAAGACGGCTGCGACGCCGACGGCGCAGGCCGCGCGGGCGAGCATTGTCGCATACTGACGTTTGCCGCCGGACGAGCCGCCTTGGCCCGACGGTTCCTGCACCGAATGGGTCGCGTCGAAAACAACCGGATAGCCGGTTTCGGCCATGATCGGCAGGGCGCGAAAGTCCGTCACCAACGTATTGTAGCCGAAGGTCGCGCCGCGCTCGCAAAGAAGGATTCGCTCGTTGCCCGTGGAGGCGATTTTGTCCGCGACATTCCCCATGTCCCAGGGGGCCATGAACTGGCCCTTCTTCACGTTGATCGCCTTGCGCGTGGCGCCGGCCGCTAGGAGAAGATCCGTCTGGCGACAAAGAAACGCCGGGATTTGAAGGATATCGACCGCGTCGCCCGCCGCGCGCGCCTGCGCCTCGCCGTGGACGTCGGTGAGGACCGGGCAACCGAATTCGCGGCGCACGTCGGCGAGAAGCTTCAGCCCCTCGTCAATGCCCACGCCCCGCGCGCCGGAGAGAGAGGTGCGGTTCGCCTTGTCATAGGACGATTTGAAGACGAACGGCGCGCCGGCGGCCTCGCAAGCCTTCGCCAGGGCTTCGGCGATCTTGAAGGCGTGGTCGCGGCTTTCAATCTGGCAAGGACCGGAGATCAACGCGACGGGCGCGTCGTTCGCGAACGTGACGGGGCCGACGTCGACGACCTTCATGCGGACGGTCTCCTATAGTTGGGCGGCGGGCCGGCGGCCGGGAAAGATTGCGCCCGGCCTCGCACGCCGCCATCATCGCTGAACCAACCGATCGGACTTGTCAAAATGGGCGATGGAGAGGGAGCGGGCGCGGAGGCTTCAAGCGACATCGACGTCGCGCGCGAAGTGCTGCGCACCGAGATCGACGCGCTGGGGGCTCTCCGCGCGAGCCTCGACGAGCGCGTCAAAGAGGCCGTCGATCTAATCGTAGCCGCGCGCGGCTACGTCGTCGTCACCGGCGTCGGCAAGTCGGGACACATCGCCGGCAAAATCGCCGCGACCCTCGCCTCCACCGGAACGCCCTCGTTCTTTGTCCATCCGACGGAAGCGAGCCATGGCGACCTCGGCATGCTCGCCGACGGCTCGGTGGTGATCGCGATCTCCAACATGGGCGAGACGCGAGAGCTGCGCGACATCCTCGTCTATTGCCGGCGCATGTCGTTGCCGCTCGTGGCGATCACCGCGCGTTCGGAGAGCTTCCTCGGCAAAAGCGCGGACGTTGCGCTCATCCTGCCGCAGACGGAGGAAGCCTGTCCCAATCGCCTCGCGCCGACGAGTTCGACGACGATGACCCTCGCCCTAGGCGACGCGCTCGCCGTCGCCGCCATGAGACGGCGCGGCTTCACGGCGGAGGATTTCGGCGCGCGCCATCCCGGCGGCTCGCTTGGCATGCGCCTGCAGCGCGTCGGCGAGTGGATGGATCTGCAAAAGTCGCCGCCGAACCCCGTCGTCGGCGTCGACGCGCCCTTCGTCGACGTCCTTCGGGCGATCTCCGAGGGCCTGTGCGGGGCCGTCAGCGTCGTCGACGACCGTGGACGGCTCGCCGGCGTCGTAACCGACGGCGACGTGCGCCGGGCGGTCGAGCGGTCCGAAGCCCCGCGGGCGCTTGTCGCGGCCGACATGGCGAACGCCACGCCCGAGACCGTGACGGTCGACGAACGTATGGGCCGCGTGGTCTCGATCCTCGAGGACAAGCGCATCTCACAGGTGATCGTCGAAGTGAACGGCGCCCCCGCGGCGATCATCCACGTCAAGGACCTGATGCAAAGCGGCCACATCTAAGCGAGGCCCCACCTCCGTCGGGAGCCGATGGCGAGCGCGTTGCGCATCGTCAACGGATGATGGGGATGGCGGGCCCGGGGGTTGGGGGACGACCAACCAACCGCAAACGTCTCTTCGTTCGCGGCTGCGTTCCAAGAGGCCGGGTCAATCACACACATGAAGCAGAAAACCGCCCTACTTCTCAGCTGGTCAGCGCCCGAACACGATCCCCGCGTGCGGCGTATGGGGGACAGTCTCGCCGCACGAGGGTTCGACGTCACCGCGATCGGCCTCAACGCGGCCAATGAAGCCGCACGCCCGGCGCTACCGGACTGGAAGGTCATGAACGTCGGCTCGCCTTCGACTGCCGACGTCGCCTCAACCACACGGGAAAAACGCGCGGCGGCGGGCATCGCGGCGGGCGTCGCTTCTGGCGTCGCGTCGCTATCCGACGCCGTCTCAGAGAAAGTCGGCGTCGCCTAGGCCGCCGGCGCGCGCCTTAGAAAGATCAGCGAGCGTCAGCGGACTGCCGAAGCGCCCCTGTCGTGGGCGGGCCGTCGGGCTGTGGCCGCGCTCCGACGGTCGGGCGGCGACATAGGCAAATCGAAAGCCGACGAGGCGTTGCGCGATTTCTGGCGACGCTTTCCGGAAGCCGTTGAAATGCGAAAGTCGGCGCTTGCGATCAACGGGCCCGCTCTCGTCGTGGCGAACGACTGGCAGACCTTGCCGGCGGCGGGCGCCTTCGTCGACGAGCGCGGCGGTTGTGTCGTCTACGACAGTCACGAATTCGCCCGGGAGCAGTTCGCGGAGGATCCCGCCTGGCGTTGCTACATAGGGCCGATAGCGGCGGCGGTCGAAGCTCGTTATATTCCGAAGGCGGCGGAAGTAACGACGGTTTCGCCCGGCATCGCCGAAACGCTCGAGAGGCTGTACAATCTTCCGCGTCCCATTCATGTTCTGCGGAATACGCCGCGTCGCGTCCGCCTGATCCATCGCGCGGCCGCCGAGCCGCCGCGGGTGCTCTACCATGGCGTGGTTGCGCCGAGCCGAGGCTTAGAGAACGCGATCGCCGCCGCGGCGCTGTGGCGCGACGGCGTTTCGCTTCATATTCGCGGCCCAGGAAAGGCCGATTACTTGCAGAGCCTCGCCGCGCTGGCGAACCGGAAAGGGGTTGGTGATCGCGTGCGTTTTCATCCGGCGGTCGCGGTCGACAGATTGATCGAGGAGGCGGCCGCATTCGACATCGGCATCTTCACCCTCGCTGACACAAGCCTGCATAAGCGCTACACGCTGCCCAACAAGGTGTTTGAGTATCTCGCCGCGGGACTTTGCCTCGTGGTGAGCGATTTGCCTGAGCTGAGGCGTCTGGTCGAAGACACTGGCGCTGGCGTGCTGGTCAAGGAAGATTCGGCCGCTGCGATCGCCGCCGCCATCGATCAACTCCACACGGAAAAATTGAACGGCTATCGAAAAGCCGCGCTCGCCGCCGCCTCGCGCTACAACTGGGAGGCGGAATCGCCCGCCGCGCTCGATGCGATGGAAGCGGCGTGGACGCGCGCCATGGATCAATCAAGCGGCCGAAGGGCCCCGTCCTTCTCTTCATAGCGCTCGTTCGTACGCGGGCATACAAGATCCGCTCCCAGAACTTCTCCGGCCTTTGAGACCCACCCCTTGCGACGGGCGGGAGCCCCAACCATGAGGGCGTAAGGCGGCACGTTGCGGGTTACGACGGACCCCGCGGCGATGAAGCAAAACTCGCCCAACTCCGTCGTTTCATTCGGCCGCCCGCAAACGATTGTCGCGTTGGCCCCGATCGTTGCGCCGCGGCGAGCGATGATCTGACCGAACTCCGCCTTGCGATTTACGAAGGCGCGCGGCGTGAACACGTTCGTGAAAACGCAAGACGGGCCGCAGAACACATCTTTTTCCAGGGTGACCCCTTCGTAGACGGATACGTTGTTCTGGATCTTGCATCCGTCGCCAATGGAGACGTTTGGCCCGATTGCGACGTTCTGGCCGACGGAGACGCCCGCGCCGACGCGCGAGCCGGACAGGACGTGGCTGAAATGCCAGATCTTCGTGTCGTCGCCGATCTCGCAGCCGTCGTCGACCACCGCCGTTTCGTGGATCTGCGCTGTCGCCATCTCAAGTTTCCTTCTGAACGCCCCGCTAGGATTCCTTAGGGCCCGAACACAGTAGATCAGTCGTGCGTCGCGGCGCGCATCGCATTCATTAGATCACGCGCCGTGTCGGCCGCCGACGGCGGAGGCGGCGCTTCAAAATCGCGCGTCGCGCCTTTGGTCAGCGCCGCCATCGCGCTTGCGGGGTCGTCGTCCGCAACGCGTGAGTCCTCCCGCCACGGACCATCGCCGCAGGCCAGAATCGGCGCCGTGGCGGCGAGGTACTCAACGATCTTACTTGGCGGCACAACCGCTTTCGACGATGCGACGTAGGCAAGTCCATCGGCGTCCGCGATCGCCGATAGCGTCTCTTCGTAGGGCTGCACGCCATGAACGAAGATTGCGTCTGCGGCCTGGCCGTCCATCGTCAAGGCGATTTCGGCGTCGGTAAGTCGGCCGATCAAATGAAGACGCAAGCGGGGATTGGCCAACCTTGCGTCATCAAAAGGCCGGAGCAGGTCCGATATATCCGTAAGCGGATCCGACAAACTGAACGAGCCTGCGTGAACGATGTTGATTGTCTCCTCCGGCAAAAGCCGAGATCTTCCTGCTTCAAAGCTGTCGGCCGACGGGCGAAAGTGCGGCAGGACGACCGGGTCGCGGGCGCCAAGCGCGCGCGCTTCTTCAGCGATAAACCCGTCTACGGCGCAAACCATGTCGGCCCGCCGCAGCCATGCCCGCGCGATCAGCGACTCGCCAAACCGGCGGACAGGGTTCAACCGTGTGCGGACATGGGGCGCATCGAGCCAGTGATCGCGCAAATCCGCGGCCCAACGGGCGAGAGGCCAGCGGCGTTTCAGCCGATAGCCGGCGGCATGCGCCGATTCAGGGGGCGAGGTCGTAAAAAGCCAGTCGGGACGCCACGGCGCAGCGTCGGCGGCCGCCCGCACAGCCCGCGTGGTCCAGAGAATATCGGCGTCCGGCCAAAGCAGCCATCGTCGCGCCAGATCGCGCATTGACCGACCAGAAGCAGCTGTCGCCTCCGCAGTCGAAGGATCGCGTTGGCGGTGCGGAACGGCGACGCCGGGCTCGCCCGCGGGCAAGCTCGGCGCAACGACGAAAACGTCGGCGCCCTGCTCGCGAAGCGCTTTCGCCAACAGGAAAGGCCGCCGAGCGCCGCCCGACACCGCCGGAGGATAATGGCGTGCGACAAGGAGGATGCGCGGCCCGCTCGCAGCCGTCCTCGCCAAGTCGTCACGCCTTGAAGAAAGCGCCGACGGCGTCGATCACGGCACGTTGGGTTTCTTCGTCAAGATACGGATGCATCGGCAGACTGACGACTTTGCCGGACTTGTCTTCGCACACGGAAAGGTCGTTTACCGTGCGACCGACGCCGTCGTAGCAGGGCTGGTGGTGCAGCGGGATCGGGTAATAGACGGCGGTCGGAACGCCATGCTCTTTCATATGCGCTTGAAACCGGTCGCGTTCCGGCACTTCAATCGTGTACTGCGCCCAGACGGATCGGTAGCCTTCTTTCACCAACGGCGTCTGGGGAACGACATTGTCGAGCGCCGCCGTGTAGCGGTCGGCGACCGCATTGCGTTTTTCTATCTCGTCCTCGAAAATCGCCAGCTTCTCGATCAGGATCGCCGCCTGAATGGTGTCGAGCCGGCTATTCACGCCAATGCGAGTGTTGAGATATTTCGGCAGGTGGTTGAAGGAGCGCTCTTCTATATCGCGTTGAGACGCCTTGCCGTGAACGCGCAGCGAATCGACCATTTCGCCGATTTCGGCGTTATTCGTGTACACCGCACCGCCGTCGCCGTAACACCCTAGGGGCTTCGCCGGGAAAAAGCTCGTGGTTGCGACATCGGCCCATCGGGACGGGTGTTCGCCGTCAATCGTCGTGCCGAAACCTTGGGCGGAATCGGCGATCAGGGTCATGCCGTGACGCTTGGCGATGTCCGACAGCGCCGGATAATCAGCCGCTTGACCAAACAGGCAAACAGCCACGATCGTTTTCGGCTTCAGTTTTCCCTCGGCCTTCACGGCCTCGATCGCTTCTTCGAGTTTTTGCGGATCGATATTATAGGTGCGCGGATCGACGTCGACGAAAACCGGCGTAGCGCCCAGCATCGGCACTGGCTCGGATGTCGCGCAGAACGTAAATGCAGGGCAAAACACGGCGTCGCCCGGGCCGATACCCAGCGCCGTCATGGCGAGCTGGAGAGCGTCCGTACCGTTGCCGCAGCCGTAGACGTGCGCGGCTCCGGTGAAAGCCGACACTTGCGCCTCGAACTCCCTCACCTGCGGTCCCATGATGAACGCGCCGCTTTCAAGTACGCCTTTCACGGCAGCGTCAACTTTGTCGGCGATCCTTGCGCGCTGCGCCTGCAGGTCAATGAAAGCGATGCCCACGGTATGGTTCTCCTCAACTCATGCGCGGACATGCCCGCCCGCCGCGGTCTAAACAGTTTAGCGCCTCAAACCCCTTCGGCCCGCAAGAGCGCGTCCAGAACGGCCATCGCTTCAACCCCATCGGTCCGCGGCGTCGCGCCGGTGGCGGCGCACTCCAAGAAATGCGCGCATTCCTGCTTAAGCGGCTCATGCGACGCATAGGGAATAGCCTCGGCGTCAACTTTCGTCGGGATCGGGTCGTGATCTCCAACCGCGACGCCATGTCGATAGAGCCGCAGCTTCTGCGCCGCGTCCGGATTGGAGTCTTCGAACACGATCATCCCCTTCTCGCCGACGATCACGAGACGGTGCTCCTTAAACGGATGAAGCCAGGACGCAAACACATGCGCGCGCCGGCCGCCGGAAAACGTCATATCGACGCGATATTCGTCTTCCACGCCGTCGGTGACGTATGACCCGCCGCGCCCGCTGACGGTTTCCGGCGCCTCGCCGAAAAGCGCGAGCAGCATCGAGACGTCATGCGGCGCGAAACTCCACAGCGCGTTCTCGGCCCGCCGGAATTTGCCGAGGCTGAGGCGGTGGGAATAGGCGTACCGCAACGCGCCGACGCCTCCGTCGCGCACGCATGCGAGCGCCGCTTCAAACGCGGGATGATATTGCAGGAGGTGGCCGACCATCAGCACGCGGCCGGCGTCATCCGCAGCGGCGAGCATTCTTCGTCCCTCCTCCCGGGTAAGAGCGAGGGGCTTTTCGACGTAAACATGCTTGTCGGCCGCGAACGCCTCAAGCGCGAGGTCGGCATGAAGCTCGGCGGGCGCGGCTATCGCCACGGCCGCCACGCCATCGTCTTGAAGGACATCTTCGAAAGACTTTACCTCGACGCCGTTTTTCTCCGCCTCTCGCGCCGCCGTTTCCGGATTGGGATCGCAGACGGCCGCAAGCGCGCCAAGCTCTGCAAAGTTGCGGGCGAGGTTTTTCCCCCAATGTCCCGCGCCTATTACGGCGACTTTTGGGCTCTCGGCGACGCTCATTTCGACTATTTCTCCTGATACAGAGTAGTTACGCTTTGAGAATCTTGTCGCCGTGGCTTTCGGCGAAGTCTGAAAGGGCGTTTCGGGTGTCGATGATCAGCGGCGCGGCGTTCACCATCAGTTCGTAGTCGACATTATCATGGTCGGTGGAGATCAGCACCGCGTCGTAGCTTTCCAGCGCCGAACGCGTCAGCTCTATCGACTGAAGGCCGTCGAACTCAGGGTGGTCGCGGGTTGTCGGGACGACCGGAATGTTCGGATCGTAGAAATCGACGATCGCCCCCCGTTCCTTCAGCATAGCGATAAGTTCAAGAGACGGGCTTTCACGCATGTCGTCGACGTTTTTCTTGTAGGCGAGGCCCGAAACCAGGATGCGCGATCCCGCCAGCGATTTCCGGGACTTTTTCGAAAGTCCGTGGGCGACGGTTTCAATCACTAGCCGCGGCATTTGCATCACCACGTCACCGGCGAGTTCGATGAACCGCGTCGATTGTCGGTGCGCCCGCGCTTTCCAGGTCAGGTAAAACGGGTCGATCGGAATGCAGTGGCCGCCGAGGCCAGGCCCCGGGTAAAACGCCATGTAGCCGAAGGGCTTGGATTTCGCGCCCTCGATCACGTCCCAGACGTCGATGTCCATGCCCTGGAACACGACCTTTAGTTCGTTCACCAACGCTATATTTACGAGACGAAAGATGTTCTCGGTCAGCTTCACCGCTTCGGCGGTCTTCATGTTGCGAACGAGAAACGGCGTCGTGATGGCGGCGTAAAGCGCTTCGGCCATACGCCGTTCGGGTTCGGTGTCGGCGCCAACCACTTTCGGAATGGTGCTGGTGTCGAAATGCGGATTGCCGGGGTCCTCGCGTTCCGGCGAATAGGCGATCGCGAAATCGACCCCGGCGGTCAGGCCGCTGGTCTCGAGGATCGGCTTCATCACCTCTTCCGACGTGCCCGGGTAGGTTGTCGATTCTAGAATGACGATCTGCCCGGCGCGAAGATACTTCCGAATGGTTTCGGTCGTTTCCCTGACGTAGGAGATGTCCGGCTCGCGATGGATGTTGAGCGGCGTCGGAACACACATGAGGATCGCATCCGGCTCAGACAGACGCGAAGCGTCCGACGTCGCGTCCATTCGGCCGGTTTCGTTCATCGCTGCGAGGCGCTCATCGGGAATATGCTTGATGTAGGTCTTGGCCGACTTGATGGCGTCGACCTTTTCCCGATCGATGTCGTAGCCGAGGACCCGCATGCCCGACTTGATGAAAGCTTCCGCAAGCGGCAGGCCGACATAGCCCATGCCGATAACGCCAACCGTCAGGTCCCGAGCGTTTGCGCGCGCGACGAAATCCGCGGCCATCTCCTCCGCGCTGTGATGAGACATCCCCGCCCACTCCATACAACCGACAGGCAACGCGTGCGACAATGGAGAGCGCGGCCGCACACAGGAACGCACGCCCCAATTTTCGTAATGCCGCCCCGTTCGGCCCCGGTAACGCCGCCGACAACCCAGTACGTCCCGGCGGAGATCGCGTCCGCCGCCACGGACCCGACCACCGCTCGCACGGCGCATCGAACGTTGCTCGACGGTGTTTAATGGCAATCGCGCAATGAACGCAACGTGGGGCCAAGACCGGATCGCGCGATGCGTCGTCGACATCTCGAACCGTGAACTTAAAGCCGGATTTGCAACTCGAACGCGTTGATGATCCGAGATAGTACGGAACTTCACGTCGTCGATGCGCGCCCACTGTGGCGATCGCGTCGGTTCAGTCGCGAGAATAACCGCCGCTTGCGTTTCCGATGAAAATCGCCGCCAGTCTTTTGCAAGCGCCGCTTCGCCTTGGCTTCGGGTGCGCCGGGGCCTGGGCCCAACCAGCGGTCGCCGAAAAGACCGCCGCGCGCATCGTCCACGCCGCGGCGGACCTTGGCGTGCGTCACTTCGACACCGGCTCATCCTATGGCGTCGCGGAAGAACGGCTCGGTCGGATCATGGCCGCCGCGGACAACGCCGAGGACTGGTTCGTAAGCACGAAAGCGGGAACGCGGAACATCGGCTTTGGGCGGGTGGCCAAAGAGTTTTCCGAGCCGGCGATCCGCCACAGCGTTGAGACCAGCCTGCGGCGCCTGGGGCGGGAGCGGATCGACCTGCTCTATCTCCACGGTCCCAACGCGGCTGTCGTCCGCGACGCGGGTGAAACGTTCAAGCGCCTGAAAGACGAGGGAAAAATCCGTTTCTCCGGTGTCTGCGGCGACCACAAGGCGGTGGACGCCGCAGCGCGGTTCGACGGCGTCGACGCGGTCATGGCGATCTACAACTTCTTTGACCGTTCTGTCGCCGACGCCTTCGAAAGAGCGCGGGACAAGGGGCTGACGGTGGTCGCGGCGGGCCCCCTGGCCCAGGCGCTCTATGACCGGAAACTCGCAGACGCGCGGTCGGCGGCGGACTATTGGGCCCTCGCCCGCGCCCGCCTGAAGTCCGGCGATGTTCGGCGCGCGTCGACAGGACCGGCCGCCGCGCCGCTCTTCGAACAGCCAGACAAAACACCGGTCGAGGCCGCCCTCGCCTTCGTGCTCGAAAACCCGGTTGTCGACGTCGCCGTGATCTCGACGACGAAGCCCGCGCATCTCGATCAACTCGTGCGGCTGGCGCAAGCGACGCCACGACCCGCCTTTCCGCCGTCCTCCGGCGCATCGGGCGCCAACGCGCCGACGACGATCGCGCGCGCGCACGCGAAGAAAGTAAAATCTCTCGCCGTGCGGATCGAGAAGCTCAACGCGAAAATCGCCGCGCTCACGGCGACCCGGAACAAGCTAAAGGCGTCTCAGGCGAAGACGCTTGCGGCCAAGGATGCGGTGATCGCCGAGCTTGCAAAGCAACTCAACGACAAAGACATCGAAGTCAACGAGCTCACCGAAAGGCTCGAGGACGCCCGCCGGTTCGCCGACCAGCAAAGCGCCGAACGCGAGAGTTGATCGAACGCGGGCGACGGACGTAAGGGCGAGCGGCAACGCCTTCGCTCAATGAGGTCCCAATGCGTCTCGTCACCGTTATCGGCGCTCGTCCGCAATTCGTGAAAGCCGCCCCGCTTTCCCGCGCCATCGCCGCCGCACCAGGGATCGAAGAAATCGCTATCCATACGGGGCAACACTTCGACTACAACATGTCGGACATATTCTTCGAGGAGCTGCGGATCCCGCGGCCGGCCCACAATCTCGCCATCCATGGCGGCGGCCACGGCGAGATGACCGCGCGCATGCTCGCGGCCATCGAAACGGTGCTGCTCGACGATCGCCCGGACGCGATGGTTGTCTTCGGCGACACGAACTCCACGCTCGCCGGCGCGCTGGCGGCGTCGAAACTCGAAATTCCGGTCGTGCACATCGAGGCCGGGCTCAGGTCGTTCAACCGCGCGATGCCCGAGGAAATAAACCGGGTGCTGACGGATCATATCTCGTCTCTTCTGATGTGTCCGACCAAACTCGCCGTCGCCAATCTGGAGCGAGAAGGGATAACCAGGGGCGTCTACGCGACCGGCGATCTGATGTACGACGTGACGAAGGCTCTTGCGCCGATCGCGGAGGAACGCTCGACGATCCGCGCTGATCTTGGCCTTGGTGACGGGCCGTACGGGCTTGCGACCCTTCACCGAGCGGAGAATACCGATACGAAAGAAGCGCTCCGCCGTGCGCGGGACTTTCTTTTGGAGCTTTCGGGGACACAGCCCATTGTCCTGCCGCTTCATCCGCGCACGAAGGGCGCGCTCGAACGACACGGCCTGGAGCCCTTCTCCGGCGGCGACATGCGCGTGATCGACCCGGTCGGCTATATCGACATGCTGGCGCTTCTCAAGGGGGCGGCGCTTGTCTGTACAGACTCGGGCGGGTTGCAGAAAGAAGCCTATTTCGCGGGCGTTCCCTGCGTCACCATGCGCAGCGAGACCGAGTGGGTGGAGACCATTACCCACGGCTGGAACCGTTTATGGTCCACGGAAAACTACCAGCCGCGGCGCGAGATCGCCGAATACGGCGACGGCGACAGCGCGGACAAAATCGTCGATATCATCGGTCGGGAGTTCGGCCTCTGACGGCCGCCACAACCGCCGGGCCTAGAGCGCCGGGCGTTCGTCCTGGATCGGGCGAAGACCGTCTCAGGCGCTCAAACCCTAGAATCTAGAGCATCCGACTGATTCAATCAGAAAACGGAATGCTCTAGTCGTTCAGGCGGGTCAGAATCGCGATGTTGCTGACGGCGCGAGGATGCTTCGGGTTGAACTGAAATTGATCGAATTCGGCGTCGAAACCGCCGGCCTCAGCCATGATGAAGTTCCGCCAGCTCTCCGCGCTCCAGAAATTTATATGGTATCCCGACTGATCAAGTCGGCCGTCCGGCACGGTGAGGATCGCTTGACCGCGCGGACCTACGGCGGCGAGAACGTTTTCGAGCGCAAGGCGAGGTTTCTCGAGATGTTCAAGAACCTCAGTGCAAAGAACGATATCGAACCGACTTTCCGGCCTTGTGTATATGTTCCCGACGGCGAATGTCGCGCGAGGCATGACCGACTGCGCATGCTCAAGGGCGGTCGCCGAGAAATCATAGCCGGAAACGGCGGCCGGAGACGCGGACCCGATAATCTGACGAAGCACAAGCCCCGGCCCCGTCCCCATGTCGGCGACAGTCTTACCGTCGAAGGAAACGCCCGCGGACGCAAGTTTTTCGCTCAGCGCCTCGGCGAACATGAGATAAGGCGTTTCGTCGTCGATCGCCTTGAAGAACGAATCCATCGTCGCGGCCGTGTTGTGCTCCACCGCGTCGATTTCCTGAACCGCCTTGATCTTGCCTGCTGCGTCCGCCCGCACGGCTTGCAGTTTGTTCTTAAGCTCCTCGATTTGCGCGCCCGCCCTGGCGTTCCGCGCGGCGTTGGCCTGTCGCACCTCCTCAAGTTTGGCCTTGAGCGACGCAATCCGCGCATTGCCGTCCCGACGCGCCAAGATTAAACGCTCTTTGAGATCATCGACGCGCGCCTGAAGGACATCTCGCTGGGTCATCAATCTATCGATCGCCGCCGCGTTCGCCGGCGCGGCGATATTGTTATTCACACTCATTGAAACTTCCCCTTAGTCAGACGACGGGCTAAACGCTTCCCCTAGCCGAGCGATTTCTCGCCAGCTGCGACGCCCGCCGCCCAAGGCCACGCAATCGCGCGCCAAAGCTCAACTGCGAAATCCAATTCTGGATTTCGCGATGGCGCGCCATTCCAGTTTTTTCTTGTTTTTTGAGCAAATCAAGTATTTCTTCAGATCGTGATTCTTGTCTTTTCATCCCGGCCTTAAGATAATCAATACCGGCCTCGGCTTTCTTGATCCGCTTTTCAATGGCGGTCGTGCGCTCCGTAAAATCCTTCGTTTGGGACGTTAGTGAGGTCGCAATCTCGCGGGTCTGCCGCACCTGCCGCTTCAACTGACCGAAGTTGACTTCGGAGATGGCCCGTCCGTAGGCGGCGTCAACGAACAGATCTTCCTGATACTGCTCAAAAAGCGCTGATTTGCGGTCTTCAAAGGACGCGACAGGCGCGTCGACGGACAAAAAGCGGGAATAGAGGGACGAAATCTTTTCTTCCTGCGCTTCCCAAGAGTATCTGCGCTTGAGGTCCGGCGTAATGTTCGCGGCGAATTCAGCTCGTCTATCGATCAGCTGCCGGATCGTCGACGCGCACGAGTCAACGTCGCCGGCAGTGAAAACAAGACCGATGCGATGTTCTTCGACGAAGGCTTTCATGCCGGCGACGTCCGAAACCGCGAGCGGGACGCCGCCGTGCAGATATTCGAACATCTTGTTCGGCATGGCGACTTCGCCGTTTGGATAGTGAATCATGCCGTGGATCCCGACGTCTGCGGAGCGCACGAAGCTCGTGACGTCGGATACGGGGACGTAGGGATGGCGGTGGACGCGATCTCCGAAACCTTCCGCCTGCGCCCGTTCAACCAGACCCTCTACGTAAGCGCCTTCGCTGACGAATGCGAGGTGCGTGTCAGGGAGCCGCCCGCCCGCCTCGAGGATCGAGTCGCACCCTCGCAGCTCATTGGCGCCGCCGACAAACACGACGAGCGGCGTTGACGCTTCGAGACCAAGGACATCACGGATGTGCGCGCCGTCATCGGAGAAATTCGACAGTTTCGGGGTGTTGTATACGACGTCGGGCGCATCGACCCCGTATCGCGCCGCAACGGCCGCCGCCAGCGGATCGCTGACGGTGACAAGGTGATCCGTCTGGTAAAGATATGCTCGCTCGTACTCCAGACAAATCGGCATGTACGCTTCCGCGAGGTCGCCTTTCAGGCCGGCGACGAATTCGTGGAGATCATGGATCCATGGAACCTTCCGCCCGGCGCTGCGCATGGTTCGCGCGGCGATGGCGCCAAGCTTGAGGCCGATCATGTCATGGGAATGGATGAGATCAGGTTTCAGCTTGATCAGTTCAGGAACGAGCGTTCGCGCGAAAACGCCGACAAGGAGCCTGAGATCTCTTGTTCGACGGTCGCCGCCCCACGCGCCGTGAGCGGCGAGGCGTTTGCCGGCGTTCGGCAGACGCAACACCCGGACGCCGTCGAACTCGCGATGTTCGACCTCGAGGCCTTCCGCGACGCCGACCACCGTCGCGTCGAAACCAACCGACATCGCCGCCTGCGCGGCCTTAAGAACGCGCCCATCGCCTTCGACTTTGTTGAGAACCAGCGAAACAACGTGTCGGCGCGGCGAGGATGCCATTCGGAAACCTTGCATTGGGGCGGCGTCGCCGCAAACGTCAGCGGTCCGCCCAGGATCGGGGATTTTTAGAAGACGTTCCTCGGGCGAGGCAAGCGCGCGAGCCCCCCGCATTCGCCGCCGCAGTTTCCGCTTCTCCCGGCCCGCCGGATTATCCCCGGGATTTATGCAACGGAAAACGTCACGTCATTCAGCGGCTTATCGGCATATTCAAAATACTCATCGGACACCCCTTCGGAAACCGCCAAGGTCATGGGAGTTGCGTAGGGAACCGCTTCAATGACATCGAACGAGACCGATCGCCTCGGGTTGCCGTACCTCGCGCCGCAACAGGCGCAGAAACATGTGATCCATAACGAAGCGATCCGCCGCCTGGACGCCGTGGTGCAGGCAAGCGTCAAAGATCGCGACCTTGCCGCTGCGCCCGCCGCGCCCTCACCCGGCGACGCTTACATTGCAGCCGCTGGCGCAACGGGCGACTGGAGCGGCGGCGACGGGGCGCTCTTTGTATTTCAGGACGGCGCCTGGACTCGCATTGATCCGCACGCCGGATTTATCGTCTTCGTAGAGGATGATGGCGCAGCGCTTGTTTTCGACGGGTCTGCGTGGGTCGGCCTCGGAGGTCCAGGCGGCGGTCTGACTATCGCCGATCTCGCCGCCGGCGCGACAGACCGCCTGGGCGGCAACGCTACGGCTGACGCAACGAACCGCCTTGCGATCAAATCCGACGCCGTCCTTTTCAACCACGACGACGAAACGCCTGGCACAGGCGATTGCCGGGTCGTCATCAACAAAGACGGCGCGTCCGGCGCCGCCACGTTACTGTTTCAAAGCGCTTCGAACGGCCGCGCCGAAATCGGACTTGCAGGCGACGACAGCTTTCACTTCAAGGTCAGTCCAGACGGTTTCGCATCGTCCACTGAGGCCCTGACCATCAACAAGGATGACGGGTCGGTCGTGTTTGGCGGCGCCGTCGGCGTCGGGCGGGGCGTCGTTGGGGGACGCGAACTCGCCATCGGCGGCGACGAACACGCCGGCGTCATTATGACAAGCACGACAACAACAGGAAGCTGCCGTATTGAATTCGGAGATGCGGGCGACGCCGATGCGGGGGCGATAACCTATGATCACGCCGCAGACGAACTTTACTTCCGGGTCGCCGCCACGAACAATGTCGCAACGTTCGGGTCAGGGTTTCGCGTCGGCTTTCCGACCGGGGGCGACAGAGGCGTCGGCGCGATCAACGCCGAAGCAATCTATGACTATAATGTCGTTCTCTCGTGCTACGTTTTCGATCAGGCGTTGGATGGCGCGATATCATTGCCAAAGTGGGACGCCAAAGTCCCCGATCGGATTATCCCGGCGGCTCGCCGTCCGGATCGACGGCATGACGATGGCGACCTCGTACAGCCGAGAACCCATAATCCCGCTCGACGGTTCAAAGCGCTTGTCGGCACGGCGGAGGATCCGCTGACGCTTGACGGCTACGCCAAGCACTGGCGCAAGCGACGCCACCTGGCGTCCATGCCCGATGAAGCGAGGTTCGATCCAGCCGAGGGCATGCCAGCTGGCGACTGGATCCAGCGCCTGATCGAAACGGTGGAGATTCAGGCTATCCTTATCGAACAACTGAATGAACGCACCAGAGGACTTCTTCAAGCGTCGGGACGCCCCCGCTGAAACATACGCCGTTCAGTGTGCGGATCGCCAATCATCTCCATAAAGATCGAGGATCCGTTCGGCCAGGCCGTCGCTGAAGACCTGCAAGCCATGGAGATTGTGGTGATTGTCGTGCCGCCACGCGACAGGCGCCGACGTTTCGGGGGTCAACTGGTCCGCGTCGAAGATCTTGCAGGCGCGGCGGCGATCTTCACACAGCTTCCGCAAATTATCCGCATAGATCGCGAGACCTGTCTCCGCTTTCTCACCCGACGGCAGGGTCGTTTCGCGTCGCAGATCGCGCGGCGACTTCATCGCCTGGGCGAGCTGTGCGTACGAGACCAGCATCACGTCAGTTTCCGGCAATCGCGCGTCGACAAAATCGAGCGTGTCAAACAGCAGATCGTAGGCCCGACGGGACGTCGGCCCCATCTGATCTAGCGGAAGTCGGCTGGCCGCATAGGGGTGCATGCCGTCAATCTCGCGCGGCTCTTCCGGCCCGCGCGGACATTTGTTCTGGGCGTATTTCGGATCGCGTCGCGTAAACGTCAGTTCTCCCGCCTCGTCAGGAGAAAGATAGGTGAACTTTGGATGATCAGGACACCAGCCTTCGAGAATCCGCATGATCTCGGGATCCGCGGATAACAGGGTATAAGGAATAGTTTCAAAAACGACGAGATCAGGCTCGAACTGAGGCGCATAATCCAGAACCGTCTCCGCATAAGAGCCCAGGTGACCCGCCCCCTGCCCCTCCGACAAAACCTCGACGCAGGCGCCGAGTCCGACGCCGAGCGCCGCCTCAAGCTGAAACGTCGCTTTTTCCGTCAGCCGATGCATAAGGGTCGTGACATTGCTGCCGCCGGCGAGAACCACCCGGCGGCAGTCGCCAGGATTTTCTGCGAACCGGTCACGGTCGAAAAAGCCGTGCTGATTGATGAACGTGCGGCTTTCCCATTCCTGCGGCTCGCCTTCCTTGCCGAGAAAAACGAACCGCGTATGCGGATTGTACCGCCCGCTGCTCTTTAGCGTGTTGCGCCGATTGAGGAGCGCCGGCATTTGGGTCTTGCGGTCGGGTACGACGGCGCCCGCCGCCGGCTTCCGGTCCGCGCCGTCATTGACAATGACGATCGCCCCCTCCGGCTCCAGCCAGCGACCACGGGCGCCGTATACTCTCGCGCCCGGTTCGGCGGGTTCGAAGTAAACCGACACCGGACCGACTTCTCGTTCGATTTCAAAGCCGCCGTCGGCGTTGACCGCCACGTCGCGTACGCCGCCGGCGCTGTCGAGCATCCGCACTTCGCCCGCAACCGACGGGTTGGTCAGCCGACCGCTCAGCACGCTTCGGGGACGATCGGCGATGAGCGCCAGCCGACTTATAGACACGGTCCCCTTCACAGCCTCAACCTGCAGATACCAGTCCGTTACCGGACTATCGACCGGCGACGCGGCGAGCGCGTCCGCAAGACGAGACGGCAGGTCGGCGACATACCGCCCGCATTGGTCCGCCGCATTGAGCGATATGACCTCCCGCTCGCCAAGCGCCGCCGCCATGGCGTCCGGCGCGTTGTTCGGCAGGCGTGCGACGTCAAGCTCCGCTCCCGCCGCGAAGTCGCCGCCAGGTTTAGCGAACTCCACCGGCGCGCCGTCGCGCAGCAGAAAGCCCGTCCGAAAGTCAGGCGCTTGCCCGGTGTCGCACGCGAGCGAGATTTCGAGACTACGGGCCCCTGGCGCATGCAGATCGAACCCGCCCCAGTTGAGCAACATGGTCGGCTCGAGCGGCGTCAGCACATTGTCCGCGACCCCGACGGGGCTGTTCTTGACGGGATGAAAAAGCGCGCCATAGACCTCGATCGTTCCGGCCCGCTGGTAGGGATCGATCTCGCCCAAAAAACCGAGCGCCGTCGCATTATGGCGCGGGTCGCCTTCGCCCGGCGCGGCAACGCCGCCGCAGGCGCTCGCCAACAGGGCAAAAAAGGCGCTTCTCAGCGTTCGGAACACTACTCAGTCCCAGGGACGAGCCTTGCGCCATCGACGCCGGCGTCCGTCAGCGTTGCTTCGGCGACAGTAGTGACGGCGCCGGGCGCATCGTATTCGTCGTAATTCGAGATGCGCGCCACTTCGAGGCTCACCGGGTACTCAAGGATCGCCTCGTTCACCTCCCTGATCGCCGCGGCCGCACAGAAGACGTCCTCGACGGTCAACTCGGCGCCGCCCGTGTTTTCAGCCATATCGACGAGCACGTAAGGCCCCTCAATCAGATAGGCGTTGGTCTCGATGACATTGGCGGCGAAAGCGTTCTCGTCGCACGCCCCTGGGTCGCCGAGGGCGGTCGCAGCTTGCGTCGCCTCAGCGGACCGGGACGGCGCTGTCTCGGCGGGCTCCCCTCCACACGCCGCGAGCGCCCCGATGGAAGATGCGGCGAGAATAGTCCGGACGGCGGCGATTATCGCCATGGCGCATGCTCCCGTTTTTCACCTGAGCGGCTGAACTCGTTGTTCCGGCCCGTTCGAGGCCTCATCGTGTCGCGATCCGTCGCGCATCGAAAGATCGTCCCCGATACGGCCCGCCTGCCACTGGTATGGGTGAATCAGCAGGATGAAATCAACGCCATCCGCGACCCGTCGCGAGAATCCGGGCCAGAAATGTCTCGGGCTGTTATCCGACAAGTAGCCGTAATCGATGTCGCGGCGGAGCTGATTGATTTCCCGCGGCAGCCCGAAATTCTCGAATTTCGCGAGGTACTGCGCTTGGCCGAGATAGGCGATCAAGTTCCAGATCGCCTGCTCGCGCGAACCGTCGGCCGCGTTGCGCTGGTCGGCGGCGTACCGAACGACGCCGCCCCCATGGGCCGTGTAGACCTCCCCGCCGCCGAAAAGGTCCTCGAACGCCGCCTGATCCTTTTTCAGTACAGAGAACGATTTCTCGATCACGGGTCTCGCGGACGGAAAAAGATCGGCCACAAAACGCCGCTCGCCGAAGCTATCGGCGCCTTCGCCTTCAACTTCAGGCAGAAGGCGCGCGCGGGCGATCTCGTTCTTGCTCATCGCGCCATCAAGACGTTTGAATAGATGCTTCGCGATTCTTTCCCGACAATCCCGCCCGTCGCCGTCGCAGAACTCCGCTCCGAGCGCACGATCCACCGGCGCGCCATGCAGCCCAACATGATGGGCGTCGCCGATGATGGGCCTCAGCGCCAAAAAATCGTCGCGAGCGAGCGTCTCCGCACCCGACATCTCAAACAACAGGCTGTAGTGGCTCGCAATGCCGAGCGCGCGCTCGGCCGACGCCATGCAGGCTGCGCCGCTGATATCTCGCACATGTATGTCGTGATGCAAATAGGCTGTCGGCGGACCGTCCGGTCTTGGCGCGCCGACAGCCCTCACGCCTGCGCTCGAGGGCTTGATCGCGACGCCAGCCGCCCGAAGGAGCTCAAGCATCGCTGCGTAACGGTCAACCCAAACTCCGCACGCCGCCAGCAGACTGTCCGGCGACGCCTCGCCAGCCGCGATCCGGGCCAGGAAGCCAAGCACCCTTTCACTTTCAACCCGGACGGGCGTCGTCGCCACGAGGCGCAGATCGATGTCGACCGGTTCGCACGACGGCCCTGTGCTCTACAGGATCCGTCCGGTGTTTGCGAGCGTCCCCGAGAAGCGATCGAGCGGCAGGAGCGCGGTCTCGGATCCGTCCGCAGGGTCGTCAAGAGCGATTATCGCGCGAAGCGCGACTGGATCGGAAAACGTGACTTCCTCGCATGCCGACAGGTCCATCGCCTCACGAAGTATCGCGCCAACAGGCGCGACGCCGCCCTTGGCCGCGTAGATCCGAACGATTGCGCCATCGACACGCACAGCCCAGCGTTGATCCGAATAAATATCTCCCAAGAGAGCGCCGGATCGCGTGGTTGTTGCAGAGCCGTCCGCCGCCTCCGGATCTTCGCTTTTCCCGCATGCGGCAAGGAGCAATAGCGCCGCAAGCGACAAAGGTTTCAGAAGGCTCGAGGCCATACCTATTGCTGCGCTTCAGCGATAATCGCCGCTATCGCCTTTTAGTCGACATTACCGGACATGACCATCGGCAGTTCATCCGCGATGCGGATTTTTTTCGGTCGCTGGAAAAGCGGAATACGGTCTTTCATCCACTCTTTAAGTGCCGCCGGGTCGATGTCCGCTTGACTGCGCGGGACGATCATCGCAGCGACTTCCTCGCCGTAAACTCCGTCAGGGACGCCGACGACGGCGACGTCGGCGATACTCTCGTGCTCCAATAGCCGCGCCTCGATCTGCGCTGGCGCGATATTTAGCCCCCCTCGGATGATCAGGTCCTTGCTGCGGCCGCAGACGAAAAGCTCGCCCCCGACGAGATAAGCAAGGTCGCCCGTGCGGAACCCGTCGTCGGTCCAGCTGTCGAGGTCCGACTGCGGCGCATCGACGTACCCTTTCATCATGTAGGGCGTCCGCACACGGATTTCGCCGACCTCGCCGTCAGGGACGAGCGCGCCGCTTTCGCCAACGATTTCAAGTTCGACGTCCGGCAAAATTTTTCCCGAAGAACCTGGTCGGAACGCGATCCCTGGATGGGAAGAGGTGAGGAACGTCGTCTCCGACATGGCGTAATTCTCGTGGAGACGGAAACCGAAGCGCGCTTCGAAGGCGTCCTTCACGGACGGTTGGAGCGGCGCCATGCCGACCAGGCCAAGGCGGATGTGGTCGCGAAGCCAGCCCATGTCCTCATCATCGCGAAGCGCCATCAGCATGGAGAGCATTGCGCTCGTAAACCAAAGCGTGTTCACGCCCCGTTCACGAACAGTGTCCCAGAAACTGTAAAGCCCGGTCCCGCCGAGAGGCTGTCCGATCACGGTGGACCCGCCCGCGGCGAGCGGCAAAAGCAAAAGATTGTGTACGCCGCCGAGATAGCTCATCGGCAAAATATTGTAGAACCGGTTCGCCTCTCCGATCCCGAGAAAATCGCAGAACGCCCGCTCATTGCCGATCAGGCCCCTAAAGGCGAGGTCAATGCCCTTGGGCCGGCTCGTCGTCCCGGAGGTATAGATGCGCAGAAACGCGGTTTCATCGTCGCCGTGCGCGCCGAAAAGCGGCCGCTCGTCGCCGGTCGGGAGCGAAAAGACATCGAGGGCGCCGGGAGCCCTCTCGCCGGTTTCTTCCTTAAACAGAAGAACTTCGTCGGCTGCGGCGGCTGCGGCGGCACGTTCCGACACTGAGACGAGCGCCAGGCGCACATCGGCGAGGTCGAGGATCTCCGCGATCTGCGCCGGCGTCAGCTGCGGGTTGACGGGGATGACCTGGGCTCCCGCCGCCCAAGCTCCGAAGTAGAGCAGAGCAAGGTCGATGGAATTGCCGGCGACGAAACCGACGCGATCCCCTGGCTCGACGCCCGCGCGGCCAAGCTCGCCCGCAATCGCCCGGGCGCGCGCCGCAACTTCGCCGCGCGTCAGCGCTCGCCCCGTCGCCTCAGAGATCAGAAAAACCCGATTGGCTCCGTTGCGGAAGAGGCCGTTGAGATAGTCGATCTGCGTTCGGGACATCCGCGCGCCCTACCAGACTTTGAGTTCTTCACCGTCAATCGTGATGGTCGGGTTACGGAAGATAAAGTCGAGGTGGAAGCTCACGACGTTCTCGCCGCCGATGGTGGCGTTGGAGCCGAAACCGAAATGGATCGTGCCAGCGCGCCCCTCATCCTCCAACATTCTGCCGCACAGCTCCGCCTTCGGGTTAAGGCCGATTCCGAACTCGCCGAGCACGCGGGATTTCGGACCGGCGTCCGCGAACAGTT
Source organism: Parvularculaceae bacterium (assembly GCA_050331095.1). Taxonomy (GTDB): domain Bacteria; phylum Pseudomonadota; class Alphaproteobacteria; order Caulobacterales; family Parvularculaceae; genus MED-G105. Next base: position 53,055 of record JBHJHE010000005.1, on the reverse strand, counting down.
TCTCAAGCGCCGCGACCGCGCCGGCGTTCCCATCCATCTCGACAATCGCCCCGTCCCGGAGCGTCAGGCGCACCGGCTCATCCAGAAGCCCGATCTCGTCGCAGGGGATCGAACCGTCGATAAAGACGACGCCGGTGGCCGTCGTCTCCACCGGCGCCACATTCACATCCGCGTCGGGCGGCTAGGAGAGTTCGCCGCCCTTTTCAACGTATCCCGGCGCGCGATTGCCGGACCGGCCCTTAATCGAGAAAGCGACCTCCGAGCCAAGCGGCGTCGTGATGCGGACGGCCTCGCCCTCATCGAACGCTCGCCCGAGCCGCTCAACGGTTTCCGCAAGCGTTGAGAAATCAAAATCGAGCGCCGGGCTTTCAAGCTGCGCCATCGAGTAATCGGCGAGGCTGAGATACCGCGCGCCGGCGTCGCTCGCGGCCTTGCGCGCCGCTGAGTGAGCAAGGGACTTTGACGTCAGACAGAATATAACGTCCGCCTGCGCCATTTTCGCCGCTGTCTCCGCGCCGGGTTCGGCGCCGTGCATGGCGGCGGACGGCTCGACCGCCAGATCGACGCGATCAGTCACCGCCCGCGCTTCGGCCGCTACCAGGTCGGCGACGTCCTTTGTTTCGGGGTTTGCGATCACGAGGGCCGCCTCCCCAGCCTTCAGCCGCCCGCAGGTGCGGACGAGCGTCGCTGCGCCTTTTTGGCTATCGGTCGTCTGCATCTTCGTGATCGTGCTCATGGAAACTGACGCGTCCTCAGTTTTGCGCGGCGTCGCCGCCGGGTTCAAAATGCTTCACGCCGGCCGCCGCCATACGTTCGTGCAACGACGCGACATCGAACGCGTTGACGCCAATGAGGTCGCGGATGCGCTGTAACGATTTGTAGATACGCTCCTCGGACTCCGTGCCGATCGAGATACGCACGAAACGCTCGGTCGAGGCTCCGTAAGCGGACCCCGGCACCACGGCGATGCCGTCGTCCACAAGAAGCTTCAGGGCGAAGTCGAGGCTCGACGCCGGAAAATTCCCTATAGAAACAAAAAAGTAGAACGTACAGCCGCCGTCAAGGCGCTCAAGACCGAGATCGTCCATCACGCCGGCGATCCGCTGGCGTTTCTCCACCACGTCCCGAACCTGCGGCAGGGTGATATCGATGATGTCGTCGAAGTAGCGCGCCATGTAGTGCTGGAGGATCGACGGCGCGCATGTAATGAGGTGCTGGTTCACCTTCAGCACCTGGTCGATCACGTCCGGATGGGCGATCAGATATCCGATGCGCCATCCAGACATGCCCATGTTCTTCGACAGCGAGTTAACCGTCAGTGTACCTTTCTTATTCGGGACGACGCGGGCCATCGACACGAACCGGTCGTCGATCACGAAATCCGAATAGGCTTCGTCCACCATAACGTAAGCGCCGACGACGCTTGCCTGGTCGTAGATCGATTGAAGCTCGTCCTGGGCGTAAAGCCGACCGGCGGGATTGTTCGGATTATTGACAATGACGAGTCGCGTGTTCTCGTTAATATAGTCCGAGAACGTCTCAATCGGCGCGTCATAGGGTATGAATTTCGGGGACGCGCCGACCAGCCTGATGTGCTCCTGATAGCTGACCCACGCCGGTTCGTGGATCAGCACCTCCTGGCCGGGATCGACAAGCGCCGCCATGCACATGAAAATGATTGGCTTGGAGCCCGCGGAGATAAGGATCTCGTCCTCGGCGTCGATCTTCGCGCCATAGTACTTGTCGTAGTACTGAGCGACTTTGGCGCGCAGCTCCGGAATGCCGCGGCTGTCGGAATAGTGATAGCCCTTGTCAGGATCGATCTTGCCGAAATCCATCATAGGGATATCGAAGAACGCCTCGCCGAGGGACAACGCGACGACGTCGCGCTTCATCCGCCGCTGATCATAGACAATCTGGTTTATGTAGATCGACAGCGCCTCGGGAATGGCTTTCATCCGTGCCGCGATCGGATGCGGGTGCTCCCCGCCTTCGTTTTGTCCGTGCTCAGACATCACGCGCCCTCCCTACTCCGTCGAGCCATTGGTCGCCGGGTCCGCCAGGAGCGCCAAGAGCGCCGGCTTCGCCACCTTGCCCGACCGCGTCAGCGGCATGCGGCGAACCGCCCGCACCGTTTCCGGCCAGATGCGCCGCGGCAGTTTGTCGTGGAGGCGCCGTTCCAGAGCGTCGCGCGGCGCGCCATCAAGGTCCGATCCGGAAACGAAAAGAACGAAGCTCTCGCCGCGGAACTCGTGAGGCACGGCGACAGCCGCCGCCGTCTCGACCGCCGGATCCTCCTCCGCGGCGATTTCAACCTCGCGTAGCTGCACGAGCCCATCTTCACGTTTGATGATGTCCCGGAGGCGGCCTGCGAGCCGCAGATCGCCGGTCGCCGCGAGAACGCCCGCGTCGGCAGTGCGATAAAAACCGTCCGCATCGGTAGGAAGCGACTCTTCGCCGCCGTCCGGACCGATGACCGCCGAGGCGAGATAAGGCGTTTTGACTGCTATTTCGCCGACATCGTCGCCGAGGGCGCGGTCTTCGTCGTCGATATCGATGAGTCTCGCCTCAACCCACGGCAGGAGGGCGCCCGAGCTCGCTGCGACGCCGCGGTTGCGGCTCGCCGCCGTTTCGCTGGTCAGGAAAGTCGTTTCGGTCAGCGCGTAGTTCTCCATCACCGGAACGCCGAATCCGCGTTCGAACCGCGCCTTGTTTTCGTTCGTGATCGACGCCATGCCGACGAATACCGTCGACAGGTTTTTCGCTGCGTCCTGCGCGAAAGGCGCGAGCGGCGTATCGAGGTCGCGGGTCAGATCCTTCAGCATCCGCGGCGTCAGCCAAAGGACCGTGACGTCATGGGCGCTCACGCTGTGCCAGAGCCGGGTCGTCGATCCGCGTCGGTGAAAATCGCCGTCGAAGACAATGCCGGCCCCAACGCTCCACGGAATAAGCCCGCAGTTGAACACCGACGCGAGGTAGTCGAACGAATAGATGTTGATGAAGCGTCCGCCGCGCACAAGCTCGCGATGGTGCTCGGCGAAAGAGCGCCCCGCGGACCAAAGGGCGTCGATGCCGTGCCGAAGGTATTTCGGCTCGCCGGTCGTGCCCGAGGTGCGCACCAAGAGCGCGCCGCCCCCCTTCGAACGCCGCAAAAAATCCGCCCGCGCCTGGATGGCGTCCGGCTTCGAGAAGTCGACCTCACTCACGGGGACGCCGGCTGCGTCGAGCTCCCGGCGCAACACGCCCGGCAGGAACGGCGGCGCCAGCGCGGCGACAGGCTTGACAGCGGAAAGCGCGGCGCCGAGCTCGCGCGTCGTCGTTTCCGGCGATAGGGCGAGAAATCCGCGACCGGAGGCGACAACGGCGTTGAAGTAGAGAAAATGCCGGCAGGCGTTCGGCAGTAGCGAGACGACGTTGCCGGCCGGAGAGACGCCTTTTTCCTCGAACTGCGCCGCAATGCCGCCCACCTGAGAAATCGCCGTTTCGAAATCTAGGGCTTCGCCCGTCGACGCGTCGATCAACGCCGTTTCGCGGGCATGGAATTTGGACGCGGCGAGAAGGTCAGTTGCGAAGCTGCGAACAACGTCCGACATCGCTCCTGTTCCTCCGTCATCCGCCGCGCGGGGAATGTCGTTCGCCGGTACGTCCAGCGCCATCGGCCCTGACGAGTTCATTACGAAAGCCGCCGGGCAAAGTCGAGGCGTCGCGGGACGGTCCCAACGCCGCCGCGATCAGGTTGGGTCTCGGACTCACGAACGTTGGTCCGCCTCTGTTTTCGTCGGGTTGGCGCCCCGCCGGCGAGCGAGGGGCCGCCGCGAGCGGATCACCGAAACGGGCCGGACGGCGCTTACCGGCGCCTTCGGAGCGGCGCGCCCCCGGTCAGGCGTTTCCGAGCTCTATGGTCCGTCGGCGGCGCGCCGCACCCACTTCATCCGGTGGCGGAAGCTTGGCGTTCACGGCCGCATCTTCGACGCTGTGACGGCCGCCGGCGACGGTGACGCCTCGCGAGCGCGTTAGGAGGGCGACGACGCCTATCTCGTCCTCGTCGAACGCGCCGCGTCTTTAATCTGAGGGCGCTTTATGGGTTCTCGGCCCAATAGTCGATCCGTATGCGCTTTCCCACGGTCCGCCGGATTGGGCGCCCGATTGGTCGCCGGGAAACGGCTGGACATTCACGCTCGAAGGGCGAAACCTTATTTGGTCCAACCGCGACTCGAAAAGAGCCGCCTGACGGGAGGCCCCGGATTGGAGAAAGTTTTCTGGAATGAAAGCGTGATGGCGCTTGTCGTCGGCGGCGGCGCGGTGCGGCTTTACCAGCCGCATTACCGACGGAATGCGCTGGTCGATCTTGCGACGCTCTCCGTAATCGACGCGCTCGCCACGGCCGGCGCTAGGGGCGTCGCTCTCGACGCCCTGGGCGCGGGCCCCTTCGTCGCGCGCGACATCACCGATTTCTCGATTTACGACCACGCATATGCGAACGCGGACATGGCGGAAGCAGATCCGGAGCCCTTATCCGACGAAGATCGTCTTGACCGCGACGAATTCGTCGAGCTTCTGGTCGAGTGCGGCTTCGCAGGCGAATCGAGGCCAATCGTTTACGACCACGCCAAAAAGGGTTTCGCCGATCGCTTCAAAGGCTCGTTCTACGAACAGATCGGCACCGAAGCGCTCCTTAACCGTGAGCAACCCACGGAATGGTGGACCAAACAGAAGTTCGAAGCCGATCTCAAATCCATTCGGCCGACCGCCTATCGCTTCGTCGAGCAGCATTTCCTAGACGGCTATCTCGCCGAGGGCTGCGCCGGCAAAGACGTGGTCGAGATCGGCTGCGGGACCGGGTACTTCACCAATCGTATGGCCCAGACGGCGGCGCATGCCGTGGGTCTCGACTACAACGCCGACTACATTGAAAAGGCGCGGGCGACGTGGGCGGATGTGGGCGAACGCAGCGCCGACTACGCAGTGTGCGACATTATCGATTTCAGCGGCGAGCGGCCCGAACTGCTCGACCGGAAGTATGATCGCGTGATGCTGATCGACACTTTCCTGTTCCTCTTTCATCCGAGCTACCAGCCGGTCCTTTACGAAAACCGGGAAACGGTGATCCGGAATATGCGGCGGCTGGTGAAGGATGACGGCCGGCTAATGGTGATGGACCCGCACCCGCTCTGGCTGACGCCCTATTTCGGGTCGGATGACCGGCCTTTCGGCGTGCTCGAAAGCTACAAGAACCACCATTTCAAGGTGATCCCGACGTTGGAGGAGGTAACGGCCCTTTTCGAAAAAGCGAGGGTCGCCGTGACCCGGATCTACGAGCCGGGACCATCCGCGGAAATGAAAGACGTCGACCCGAAAGGTTTCGCCCACTATAGCGAAATTCCACCGTGGTGGGTCTTTGAGCTGACCCCATACTGATCAACCAGAACCCGCTATCTCGCTTTCTTTTTTTCGATCAGCGCGACGAGGTCGCCGACGTTCCGCAGCCGCGCAACCTCCGCGTTCTTGATGCGCACGCCGAAACCCTTTTCTGTCTCGACGATCAGGTTGATGTGACTTAGGGAGTCCCAGGCTTCATGGTCGTCGGCGGTCATCGCGTCGTAAATCTCGACCTTTGGATCGTCGAGCACGGTTCGGAAAACTTCGTTCAGTTGCGACCTAATTTCGTCCTGCGTCATGATCCTGCGGAATCCCTGATTGAAGGCGCGGGATGTCTCTCGCTCCGCGCCGCATGTCAATTCCGGGCCCGCCGTTCGCGGCTCGCCGGCGCCGATGGCTACGCGAGACCGGTTTGGTTGCCGGCCGCCCGCGCCATCGGTAAGACGGCGTTTTGTCGACCTCGCTTGATTCCATGCTGAGCGCGAACCAGACGATTTACCTCAACTCCTGGGGCTTCTTACTGCTGGCGGCCGTTGCGGTACTCGCGGCGCAAGCGCTTCGCGCCCCGGCGTGGCGCAATGCGGTCGTGTTGGCCGCCAGCGCCTATTTCCTGTCGTTTTTCATTCCCGACCTCGCGACATTCGCCGTTTTCGGCGGGTATCTTGCGACGGTCTATGGCCTCGGTCAGTGGAAGCTCCGGCGCGACATCGAGTTTTCCGGGCCGGCTTACGCGGCGATCGTGACGGCGTTCTGGGCGTTTCTTTTTCTGATCAAGGGCCCGCAGCTCTTAGCGCCGCTAAACCCGTTTTTTCACTTCCCTATACAGATCATCGGAATATCGTACATTACGTTTCGCGGGATCGGATACGTTACCGACATTGACGTCATCGAGGATCGAAGCGCGTTGTCGTTCGTCGCTTACATGATCTTCTTCCCGACGCTGCTCGCGGGGCCGATCGCGCGCTTCGACGATTTTCTCGAAGATTGGAAAAGCCCAATTCCGGAAGATCTGCCCGTCCTCCCGCATATGCATCGCGTCGCGAACGGCATGATCATGAAGTTCGTCGTTGCCGACAATCTTGCGCCGTGTTGCGCCTACGCCGTCGGCGAAACCTATGAGACGACCGCGCCCGCCCTCGTGTTTTTCTCCGTAATCGCACAATTTTTTATATTTTTCTTCGACTTCGCCGGCTACACCGCGATGATGATCGGCATCTCCGGCCTGATGGGCTTTCGCATGCCCGAAAACTTCAACAAGCCATGGCTCGCGACCAATATTCAAGACTTCTGGAGTCGCTGGCATATGAGCATGACGCATTTTATTCAGGATTACGTCTATACGCCGGTGATGCGCGAAACATTGCGCGTCACGCCAAAGAAAAGCGTTTGGATCGCGACGATCGGCGTGAATTTCTTTTCGGTCATGCTGATCGCGCTGTGGCACGCGCCGACATGGGGCTTCTTCGCGTTCGGCCTCGCCCACGGGGCCGCCGTCACGTTCGCGCAGCTGCAGCGCCGGTTCATAAAGCCGGCCGGCTCGCAGGCGATAAAAATCGCGAACACGTATCTCGCGCGCGCAGCGACCGTTTCGTTCGTCGCCGGCACCATGATCCTCTGGTATTTTGGTCCAACCAAGACTTTCAGCATGCTGGCCTATTCGGTGGGGCTGTAATGGACAAGGACGAGTTTCGCAGCGGAGCATGGCTCGCCGTCAAGGTGCTTATTGTCATGCTGTTGATGTCGGCGGAGCGCACGGCGTTTATCTATCAGAACTTTTGATCCGCCAAACAACGACTCATGTAATTAATAGATTGTTTATTAAAACATCGATTGTATCTATCTTCGTTCTTGCGTGGCTAGCGATCGGAGAGACGGCGCTTCGCATCGCCCGCCCCCTCGATACGGTCGTCAAGACCGACGTCGTCGACATCCAGTCCCCGGCTATCCTTCGAGCCAAGCTGCGGGCGTTCGAACGTATTGACGGCGTCAAGATAGCCCTTCTGGGCGATTCCGTCCCATACGGACGCTCTATGCTCGAGCACGGTGACGCCGCTTGGCGCGAACACACGCTCGACCGGACGATCGAAGCGCAGCTCCGCGAGCGGCTCGAGCGCGACGACGTCCACGTCGCCAATTTCGGCATGAACGGCGCCGTTCCCCAGGATGTCGCCCATGTCGCCGACGCGGTGCTCGCCGCGGACGCCGACCTCATCATCTTCGACACCAACCTCCGTTCGTATTCCGACGACTTTGCAGGCAACGACGCTCGTTGGTCCCGCCCATGGCTTTAATCGTTCCGGCCAGGCGGCGGTCTTGCGACCCTCGAGCGGAACTGGTTGACCTATGGGCTTTCGGAGTTCTTTCAGTGGCGGTGGTTGAACGCCGCGCCAAGGGAAGCGGCGGCGAGAGCCTTCTCCGATCTCAACAAGCGTCTCGGCCACGGGCCCGCAGCAGAGCGGCCGCTCGTCCTGGCGCTGAAAGCGCGGGCCAGGTACGCAACCGCCAATCTCGACGCAGACAATCCACAAAGACAAGCGCTCGTCCGCACGCTTTCAGCAGCAAGAAAAAACAATGTACCCGCGATCGTATTTTACGCCACGGAGAAGCCGGGCCTGATCGACCAGATCTTGCCTCAAGAAAAGCGCGCGCCTCTGCTTAAGGCGCTTGAAGCCACGATCGCTGAAGCCGATCCCGGCGCGGTCTACATCGGACCGATGAACGACCTCGCTGAAGCGCGGTTTCTGGATCAGGTTCATCTTGATGCGGAAGGCTACGCCATCGTTGGGGCCCGCATCGCTGAGGCCGCGGCGCCGCTGCTTAGCGACGGCGTTACGATAGCCGACAGAGCGTCGAGGCCGCACACCGCGCTCGGCTGGTTCGGCGCCCTTGACCCCTACCATCGCGGCGGCACGATCGAGGTTTACGGAGCGCTTCTCGATCCCGTGAAAACAAGCGCCGTCGGCGTTGAAACCGCCCGGATCGCCGCGCTTGAACGATCGGCGCTGATCGCCTGGGGCGGTCGTCGGTTTCGCGCACCAGACGTTGAGACTCTCCGCGTCGCGTTCAATTGTGACGCCGACGTTCCGCCAGCGTTCCGCGTGGGCGCGCTTCTTCACAATGGCGACGTTCACGTTTTCAGTCACGGCGCAACGCCGGAAGACGCCTATACGGATGAAAGAAATCTGCCGAACCTGACCCCGCAGGCGTTCGCCCCGCTTCTCGGCGCGCCCACATCCACGACAATTCTGATCGAAGAACACTGCGGAGCTTTCAAGGCGGATGCGCCCGAAGCGTTGAAAAAAGCGTTCGCCGATGGCGCTTCAGTTCTGCATCTCTTCCTTCAGATTCCGGAAGCGGCAGATGGCGCGCGCTTTTCGCTCTCTGAACTCGCGTTCGAGACGACGGCCCCGTTCGCCAGAATGATCAGAGGCCGGATGGAAGGCTCTCGACGCGAGGGCCGCATCGTTCTCGAGACGCAGACGGGCGAAAAACGCGCGACCAGCGCGACCCGTGACGGCGGATTCTCGTTTCCAGTGTCCGAGGCGGACGCCGCTTTCTCGGTTTACTTCGAACCCACGGACAAAAAGTCCGATCGTCGATACTCGGATTTCGGACGTTGGTTCCTCGGCTCGGAAGGTTCCGACCTTCGCATAAATCTGGGTCCGCGCTTCGTCGCCGCGCCGAACGACGCCATTGTTCCGCCGCGCAAGGAGCAGTTCCCACCGCTCTACAATCGCCGACGCACGCTCGAACTCATCGGCTCCGGCTTCCCCCATCAGCGATACACCTTCATGGGCCGCGGCGGAGACCCCCGCGAATGGGACGGTTACACGTTCGCGAACGTGAAAGGATTCTTCGACAAGGACAGAGATTTTGAACGGAAGACGGAATGCCTGAGGATCGGCGTCGCGGGCGGTTCGAACGTCACGACCATCATGCACGAGTTGTCCGACAAAGCGACCATCCGGCTTGAGGCGGAGCTAGGCCTGGCGCTGGGGCGTTGCGTTGAAGCGCTGTCGATCGGAATGGGGGCCGGCAATCTCGCCGCCTCCCTATCGCGCGCGCAAAAATACGTCGGCGATGCGCCTCTCGACTACCTGTTTCTCGAATTTCATCCGATCACGATGTTCGAAGCGCATCCGGAGATCGCGCGCATGCTTTCCGGCGTCGATCCGGCCTATCCGAAGTACGACACCCTGTTTTACGACGACAACGGCGAACTGAGCTGGAGACGGAAAACGCCGGCGCACCGCAAGCACATCGCCGCTGTCGATCCGGACGCCGCGGTCGCCCTCGAGCGCGCGTTTCGCACGCCAATAAGCGATGCGCCCTCTCTCGTCCGCGACGCCTATCATCTGGCTTTTGACATCGTCGATTACGCCGAGAAGACTTTTCCGGACACGAAGGTCGTTCCCTTCGCCTACCGACACGCGCCCATCCGCCAGGACGAAATTCGTGGTCGGACGACAACGGACGGCCCGTCGATCCTCGGGTTCGCACAGAACGTAAGCAACCTGTGCGAAATACGGGAAAAAACCTGCCTCATCACGCCCTACGCTGACCGGCTCTCAGAGCCTGACGCTGACTTTCTGACGTGGGATCACGATAACCACCACAACCATTTCGGCCTCGACTACTTTGTGGAAACGTTTACGGACGGGTTCGTCGCGCTTCATAGAGCGAATAGGACGGCGCGCGCGCAACAAGAAGCCCGATTGATCGATTTGTTTCCCAAGCGGAGCGCCATTAACATGACGCACGAAGAGCGTCGCGGCGTTATCGCAACGGCTGATCCCGAACGACCCGTTCTGAATGTTTACGTCTTCAAGACCAACAAGCTCGCCATTGGCGAGACGCTTTCTCCTCTGCTTGCAAAATGCCCGAACCAGGAGGCGCTGATCCGACAGACCGGCGCCGGGCGCATCGAGACGGCTACGGACGAAAATCTCAAAATGGCGCTCGAAGAGCTTGAAGGCGCGGTTGTCAGCGGCATCGGTCGCGTCACTCGGCTCGTGGTGCGCGCCGGCGGGTCGTGCCCGCTTCTCCCCATCACGATCTATATACGGAATGAAAACGAGCGGGCGCGATTTAATCGATTGATCGAAGAGACAGCGTCGTCGTCGGCGTTCGCATCGGCGGACGCGGAGACGCGCGCGTCGCGGCTTGTCCCCATGTGCGAGGATCTGATGCCCGACTATTCCCGGATGCTAAGTGAACTCGCCCGGCGCGGATACTCGGTCCGCCCCGTTGAAGACGCGCTTGGCGCCCCGGCCAGCGACGAAAAGCGGATCAACATGCGACACGACGTGCACCCGCGCGACGTGCCCGGATCTATTTGCATGTCGTATCTGGAGCGGCGCGAAGGCTTTGCGAGCTCCTATCACGTCTTGAAACACTATACTTCATGGGAAGCGAGGAACGCCGAAAGCTACGAGCTATTCATGGCCGCGGTCTCGCCAGGCCACACGATGAGCATGCACACCGAACCTGTCGGACGATACTACGCCGCGACCTGCGACGGACCGGACTCGATCGATTACGGCCCGGAAACGAAGGCGTGCCTCGCCGAGACGGCCGCCCGGTTCATGAGGAAGATGTCGGACTATGTCGGCGCGCTCGACGACGCCGGACGCATGACAGTGCGCGACGCTCTCACCGTCAACAAGCTGAATTGCCCGGACGTGGCCGCGTTGCCGGGGATCGCGCGCGCCGCCCTGGGGCCGGCGTTCGACAAGATCGCGCGGCGGATGGAGGCGGACCGGGCGGATTTCGCCGAGAGCTATGGCGAGCCCGCAGGAACGAGCGTCCATGGCGGCGCCTTTCACCATAATGTCCGCCGCGCCTGCGAAAGCGCGCCCAACGTCGACCCCGTCGCCTGCGACCTTGCCCAGCGCCTTACCAGCATCGGCGGATTTCCCTTCGCCGAGGCGGGAAGCGCGACTTCGGCTGACGTCGATCGATGCGTCGAACAGCGCGTTTTCGTCTCCGACGGCGCCCACCCGCTGCTGTTCCAGCGGACGTTGGAGAAAAGTCTTGCAACCGGTAGCGACACGGACGTTCTCACCCATGCGAACTTATGGATCATGGGCCGGGCCCCGTGGCGGGAGCGGTAGAAACCCGGTTTAGCCTTATGCTTCGCGCTCGCACCATCCCGGTGGTCGGCGACACAGTGGACGGGGAGTCGGCGCTGGGCCTAAACATGTGGAGGACAACGGATCCGGGACCTCAGCTCGAGCGCCTAAATACGCTCGCTACCCTACATCAATCAATGAAGCCTGATGCGTATTGAACGAAACGGATAATCTGCAACAAATTTTCCAGAAGCTTATCGAGATCGGTACGAATCACGCGCCCGCCGAAGTCAATTGCTTGCGCATTGATCACCTACTAACTGTCGCTCCGTACGGGCGGCGGCGACTTGTCTCCGACAATCCGCTTCAGCACAAACTCTGCTGCGGCGCCCACGCCGTGTTCACGGGAGATCTTCCGGATAAGTCGCATTCGATCCCCTGCGGTAATGCTGGTTTGCCGTTGGGATCGACGACCTTGCGTCAAACCTATCTGAGCAAGAGGCGCTCCGGCGCCCAAACGCCGCTTGAGCACTTTGATTTCCGCCTCTAGGGCGGCGCATTTCTGCGCAACGCCCTTCAGCTTTTTCCTGTTGGCGTACTCTAGAAACGCCTGCTCGGTGATGACGTCCAAGGCCAAATTCATGTCAATCGCGCGAGGCGTCGCCACACGCGTTCGGTAAAGCGATACAAGTTTTTCTGCGACCACCGGCGCCGCGTGATGCGCCTCGCACCATTTCCGGCCAGCGGCGCCAAGGCGATCCCGAGCGCCTTCGTCGCCCAGTAGATCTTTGAGCACTGTTTCGATTGTATCAGGATTAGCGATCGCGAGTGGAAGTTCATTTCCTAAATGATGAACAAGATCGTCGCGAATAAAAGAAATCACCGGTTTCCCAAGCGCCATCGCTTCGACCGCAAGCACGCCGTACCAGCCGATCCGCAGCTGATCGATAACAATGTCGGCGCGCTCATAGACTTTCCGCGCTTCAGAATGTGAGAAGCCTTCCACTAACTCGAAGTCGAACGAGACCCCGGCGGCCTTTAGCCCCTCAACGGCCTCCAGGATTGACGCCGTGCCTTTTACTCCGCGTCTTGAAGGCGCATGAACAACAAGCGGTCGCGAGTTTTTGACCGGCGGCGCCACCGACCATTCATTTAAATCAATTGCTCGTTCTATAATTTCTGCATCAGGAATATACGTTTGAATCTCAGGATCGACTACTACGACAGCGTCGGCGACAGCCTTCGCTATCCTAATAAACCTCTCTTTCGCGACCTCCGAGTGTTTCGCGTTCGTGCCTTCCTCATCATCGTCCACGTAATGAAATGGCGATGCAGCTTTGAATTTCGACTGCAACCGAGCCTCACTACCGCGAAAATGGACAATCACGACCTTGCCCGCCGCCTTCAGAAGCAGAAGATCAGCACCGGTTGGAAACGCCCCCTCTTTTGGATCAAGGAAGAATGAGCGAGCGTGGAGATGAACGACGTTGGCCTTGCTTGTCGCGGCGGCGCGAAGCGTTTGCGCCATCGGAGGCGTCGACATGGTCGAGCTAACTGGGTGAATAAAGTCAGAAAAGCGCCCGTAACGAGGCATACGGATCTGTAGACTTTTCGCTGCGACGCCGGGCAACGCGTCAAGCGCTCGAGCAAGGATTGCCGGCTGCCCCGCAGCTTCGGTTAGACCATGAAGAACCCTGAGATCTCCGCTAACTGGAGGCGCGCCTGCCGCGGCGTCAATCGGCAACACACGAGAAGCTCCGATAGCGTCGAGATAAACTTGAAGAAGCCGCCGTTCCTGCCCCTCCCAAACATATTCCCTTAGTATGCCGTCTCGCGCCGCCAAGAACCCCAGACGATCGAAAGTTGCGTCTAACAGCTCTCGCGTCGCTCGCGCAGCAGCATCGGCGTCGTCGAAATCAACGACTTTACCGACTGGGTACTGCTCAAAAAAAACTTTCAAGGCATCGAGTTCGTGTGCGACGACCGGCAGGCCAGCCACAACGTATTCAAACAATTTGTTTGGCAACGACACAGCGGCGTTGCCGTAGTTCTCAATCGGGATGAACCCGACATCAGCGCCAGTCAAATAGCGCGACACCTGATGATGTGAAACATAGGGAATAATACGAACACGCTTATCAACGCTATGCGCCCGAAATTGCTCAGCTAGCCAATCAATGTACGCGCCCTGATTGTTCGTAACGATTGCAAGATGCAGCTCGGGGATCCGAACCAGCACCCCCGGAAGCCTGTCAACGCCCCGCTTCTCTTTTACTTGTCCCGCATAAACGGCGAGCGGCGCGCCAGACGGAATTTCCGCAACGTCGCGCACCGTGCGTACGGCGCTAAATTCGGACGGATAACGCTCGGGCGTGTTGTGGATCACGCTGACAGGCGATAGCGCCGGATACAAAACGTGTAATTTATCAGCAAGCGCGTCTGTCACCGTCAGTACCCTGTCTGCACGTTCGAGATGCTCGCGCTCAAGCTTCAGGGCGAATTGCTGTCGGTGCAACGGAATGTGCGAGCAACCGGAGACGAATTCGTGAACATCGTGGATCCAGAACATAGCCCGACCAGCCAAGGCCGCCCTACTTTGCAGTACACGTCCTATTAAGATTGCGTACATGTCATGCGTATGCACGCAATCTGGCTGAAATTCATCGGCGAATTCGGCAATATCTTTTGCGAGCGCGTCCAGACCGACACTTTGTCGTCGATCAAGATAGATTTCCTCCGCCTCTCCCCCAAAACGAGGCACTCGTTTGATATGGTTCGGAAAAAGTCGGCACTCCACACCTTCGACAAAGAATTTCAATCCAGCCGGCTTGGGTTTCGCCTCCTTCGCCATACCGACGAGAACGACCTCATCAAAAATCTTCCGCATGGCAACGGCCATCTTAATGACGCGACTGTCGTGAACGATATCGTTCAAGACGATCATCATGCCTCGCCGTGTCACGCGTCCGTCCTCCTAATCCACCGTCCGGTAGCCGCTCCAGTTACCTAGCGCTCCTCGAAGGCGCAAGGCGCGCTTGATCTGCGTCGGACGGCCACATATCACACAAATCAATCGCGAATCGGATTTCGGAGAACCAGTCCAATGGCTGATAAAGCCGCCCCGCATGTTGTCTCGCTGGTGCTCAATCGAGTCGAAGGCGACAGCCGCGTCATTAAAACTGCGAAATCAGCGATGAACGCCGGGTTCGACGCAACGATCGTGGGCGTTAACTCAGTGACTGCCGTAGAGACAGTCTGCATCGAAGGCGTAAAAGTTATTCGCGTTCCTAATTTTTCAAAAAGACTCGCACAGATTGGGCTATGGCCAGATCTTAATGGACGACGATCTCTTGATCTTCTTTTAGAAGGAAACGGCCGGGCGATGCTGGATGCGATTGACCTCGAAGGGATCGATATCCTTCATTCACATGACATGTTCGGGTTGAAGCTCGGCTCCATGATTCAGGAGGAAGCAGCCGCCGGTGGCCGGACTCTACCATGGGTTCACGACCTGCATGAGTACGTCGCCGGTTTGGAGACGGGGGCCGATAACGACTACCGCGCGGCGGCTTTGCGCTACGAGCGACGGTATCTTCACGAAGCTGATGAGCTTTTAACCGTCAGTCGCGCGTTAGCGGAAACGGTCGCCTCGCGCTACCACCTTGAGAAAGTGCCGGAGGTCGTTTTGAACGCGCCGACTGTCGATCATGAACCGCTTTCACGGCGAGATATCCGAAACGCCGTCAACGTGCCCAACGACGCGCCGTTGATCGACTTCGTTGGCGTCGCCAACGAACTTCGCGGTTGCGACACGATAGTAGACGCCCTGACGCATCTAGACGGATACCACCTTGCCTTCGTCAGCCAAAACGCCTTCGCCAAGGACCTTAAAAAAAAGGCGGACGCAGGACCAGCGGCCGGTCGTTTCCACCTTCACCCTTATGTCCCTTCTGACGAAGTAACATCTTTTTTGCGGACGGCGGACCTCGGGATTCACGGCTTGGTTCACTATCCAAATGGCGAGGTCGCTTTGCCAAACAAGCTTTTCGAATATATGCACGCGGGATTGCCGATCATTTCTAGTGATGTGGCCGCAATGAAGGCGTTTATTCAGGAAAACGATATCGGCGAGATTTACGTCGCGGGCGATGCGCGAGCTTGCGCTGACGCCGTGCGACGAGCGTACGAACGAAAAGACTCTTTGCGAGCGAATATCACAACCGAGCTAAAAGCGGAGTATTCTTGGGAACGCCAGAGCCGTATAATTGTGGAAAGCTACCAGCGGCTCGCAGCTGGCGATCGACCTCGTCTGGCCCGCGAAGACCAGGTTATTGCTATCGAAAAGCGTGATCGCGCCACCGTCGCGGCAGACGTGCGATTGGCGCGAGCCGCCGCAGAATCGAGCGCATACTTTATTCGATCAGAAATCAACGCTGCGGCGGACGCCGCGGTAAAGAACTGGATTGATGCGCGAACGGCAATCGTCCGCAAAGAGGGGCCGCGCGGTTTGATCCGGCGTTTACGCGCGAAGCTTTCCCAAGGCCGAGCTTGACGACGCACGTGTAAGATGTGTTTTTATTTGCATTAGCTGAATGACAAAGCGTGACTTTTTTTTGCCGAAACTCCATGGCAGCCATCAAAAATGTATTGCGTACCGCCGCCACACGAAGCATCTCAATAATTTCGTCGCGGCTTTTTCCCAGATTGCTTACTAAAATTGAGCCGTTTCTCAAATATCGCGCATTTGAAGATGCGATCCGCGGCGATGTGCGCGAATGGTCGCCCACGACGATCCACGCCCACGACCTGAATACGCTGCCGGCCGCGGCGTCGCTCGCTCGGGATGTCTCGGCCCGGATTATCTACGACTCCCACGAACTCGAAACCCATCGCCAACCGCCGCCGCCGCCCTTGCGTCGGCGCTTTATCGCGCGCCTTGAGCGTAGCCTGATCAAGAATGCGGAGACGGTCATCACCGTGAGTGACGCCATCGCCGATCATCTTGCCGAGCTTTACGAAATCGAGCGACCGCTTGTGGTGCGGAATGCGCCGGCGGAGCTCCGGCCCTCAGGCGCGCCCGCGCGACCGGGCCTCCGGGCCGCGAGCGATCTGAGCGAGCGAACGCCGCTCCTCGTCTACACCGGGGCCGTTGTGTTCAATCGGGGGATCGATGTTGTGGTGGAGGCGTTGGCCAGCTTGCCAGACTGCCATTTCGCGGCGGTCGGTCCGCACCATGATCCGACGGTGGAGAAGCTGCGGGCGCGGGCCGTGGAACTGGGGGTGGACGGTCGGTTTCATTTGCCGCCCGCGGTTGCGCCCCACGAGGTGGTCGACTTCGTCGCCTCGGCGGACATCGGCGTTATCCCGATCATCCCCGTAACGCTGTCCTATGAGTACGCATTGCCGAACAAGCTCTTTGAAATGGCGTTCGCGGGGCTGCCGATCGTTTCGTCGAACCTGACCGAGATCTCCAAGTTCATCAGCGCCTATCGCCTCGGCGAGACCTTCCCGCCAGGCGACGTGGCGGCTTTCGTCGACCGGGTGAACGCCATTTTGATGCGAGGAGAAAAGAGCCGACCGACGACGTCTGATGTTGATCGGATGCGTCAAGAGCATTCATGGCGGGCTCAGCTCCGGATACTTGAGCAGGCGTATCGGAATTCAGGCAGCTCTGACCGAGACGGATAAGGCGTTGGCCAGCCAACCAAGATTTCGCTCGCTTTTCTCGCACTCCGACGCGCGGGGCTGGGCTTATCCGCCGGTCATCGGGCCGGACCGCAAGACGGCCGCCCACAGGCGACGACGCCGCGAACAGCGTCGTTCGCCGACGCAAGGCGAGCGTTTGCAGCGAAGACTTGACGGGGCGCGCGCCGGCCACGCTTTATCGCCTCGTCAAGAAATTCAGAATGGTCCGCTTCCAGTCCAGCGCGAACCGACGATACTCGACCCCGTCAACGACTTCCCTGTCGGGCAGCCCCTCTCGCGTGATGCAATAAATGCGGACCTTGCGGCCGGTCCGCGCGAGATGGACCGCCATTTTTTGAACCCGCGTATCGGGCGCACACGCATTCATGACGAACATCGCGACGCGCTCGCCGTCCGGCGCGGCGACGGGCGCGTGGGAAGGGCCGCCCGCAGAAATTTCTTTTTCAGACATGTTCGTCATTACATTACCGCGTGGGCGATCGCGCGGCCACCGCCGGGAGCCCGTCGCCGGAGGCCATGACGGGCGGGATTACGGGCGCGATGGCGGCAGGCGCCCCAACGATTGATGGCGGACTGCAATTTGCCCGCACCACCGGCTTCGCCTAAAAATTCCGACAGGAATCGCCGCGTCGCAAGCGTAACTCGGTCGCGAGAAACTATGGTAACCGCGTGAAAGTCTCGATCGGAGACGAACGATTTTCATCGACCGGCGAGATGGTGCGAAGCATCCTTCGGCGCCTCGAGGTTTGCGTCGTCTGGCTGTTCGGCAGCCTTTCGCCGCGCACGATCCGGCGCGCGCTCGGCGTCGCCTTCGGAGAGTTGAGCGGCACGCTGCTTCAAGCGTTCGCGTTCGTCGCCGCCGCCAAACTGGTCGCCCACGTTTCGATATCGCCGGACCCGCTGATCGGGCGTCTCATTTCCCAGTCCGATCGGACGGCGGGCTTCATCGGGGTGGGTCTGATCGCGCTTCTCATCTCGTTTGCGGGCGCCATTCTCTATAAGTCGCGCCGCCACGCAATTCGGCTCGCCGCCGATTTTGAGACCGAACGATACGCCGAGGGCCTCAGGATGGTGCGGCACGCGGAACTCGGCGGCGCACCGCTTAGTCCGTCGCTCAAAAGCGAGCTTCAGAACCAGTCGCCGCGCTTTATGGGCCGCATGCTGATGGCTCTGTTGAGCGGCATTCCGGCTGCGATCACCGCGACCCTGGCTTTCATCGCGTCGTTGTTGCTCAACTTTTCGCTTACCGCGCTGCTTGCCGTTGGCATACTTCTGTTATCGCCGCTCTTCCTGCGGTTCATTCTGTATTCATCCCAGACCAGCCGTCAGATGAAAGACGCCGCGCCCGGCTTCTCCATTTCGAAGAAGGCGTTTTTGAAGGAGATTCTGGCGGCGCCCATCGATGATGCGGAGACCTTGCAGAAACGGATCACGCAGGAAGCGGAATACCAGAACTTTCTCGAGGCCTATCAGATGCGCCTCGCGCTCGCTCCATTCACGCAGTTTCTCAACGCCGTCTCGCTGTCGGTCGCGCTGGTTATCGTTTTCCTGTGGTTCGTGCTTTTCAAAAACGCCCAGGTTGAATCCCTCACCAATCTCCTGATTTCGCTCGTCCTGCTACGGTTCTTCATGCAGGGCCTCAACGTGGTTATGTCAGTCATGACCCTGATGAGTTCCTTTTATCCGTTCTTCTCGAACTTTATCACCATCTCCACCGGTCAATATATGGCGAATACGGAACGCTCGAATACTGACGCGACAGGGGCTTACGGAGAAAAAGATTTCGAGGCCGACATAGGCGTTTGACGTTTGGACGCGTGGCGAGAGCAAAGCGCTGAAGGATTTTTCGGAGCGGTTCGCGAACCCAAAGTCAGGCCGCGATCGGCGCGTTCTGATGACGGGGCGGCGTCTGCGTCGCACGACGCCGTTTCAGCGTCGGATACGCGGCTCCGCACGAGCTCATAAGTTCTCCGCGCCGTTGCCCAGTTGCGGCGATCAGCGAAAAGCTGAGGGCGATCAGCCCACACATGCTTGAGACCGGCGGCGCCCGGTCGCTCCGGGCCGTGTCGCCAACAGCCTGCCGCCGTCATCCGCGGCGCTGTCGTCGGTTTTCGGCTTAGCCGTTCTCGGCGCGGCGTCGACACGGTGTGGACCCGAATGGGCTGCGGATAGCGAACGGCTGTGACCGGAAAGCCCGACCAATCCATAAGATATTGTTTTTATTGACCAAATGGTGGGCCCGGAGGGACTTGAACCCCCAACCTAGCGGTTATGAGCCGCCAGCTCTAACCAATTGAGCTACAGGCCCCGCGGGCGCGCGGCTCCGCCTCATAGCAGATCCGCCGGCCACCGCCACGTGCCGGCGGACGCTCGCGAGAACGTTTGCCCGGCTGCGACGGCGGCTGTATAACGTTAACATAGCGTGGGGACTGGTATGACGCATTGCACGACATCTTTCGCTCGCCGCGTTGCGGCCGCGGCGTGCGCCGCGGCGCTGATAACGGCGTTCCCGGCGACGGCCGAACCGACCCGCAACGGCGTCGGCGGGCCGCACGATGGCCGCTCGACGGACTATGACGGCGACGGCAACCCGTCGACCAACGTCCACGGGTTCGACCAGGAGCTCGATCCCGCATTCGATCCGCCATGGCTTGTGCTTGGCTTCGAGAAAAAGAACGGCCATGGCGACGCGATCAAGAAGGCCACGGTGAACGGCCACAAACTCTCCTTCTCAGACGGGCTGAGCCGACAGATTTGCGACGGTCCCCGATACTTCCGCTACGATTCGAAGTGTCCGTATTTGAAGCCGCCAAGCGGCGAGTTCGCGGCGTACTATCGCAACGACCTGGCGAAGCCGCTCAATGTCGATTTCGAAAAGACAGTATGCGCCGTCTCGATGGCGATCTACCCAAGCGGCGGGCGCGAAGGAGAGGAGTTCGAAGCGATCATCGAAGCTTACCGCGACGGTGAGCTTGTGACGGAACGACGCGACGCCAAGGCCGTGGACCTCACCTGGAGCGTCGACGTTATCCAGCCCGAGACCTCCGCCGGCCGTTTCGAAGAGGTGGGCGGCTTCGACCGCGTCGCGGTCCGAGTGCGCAGCACCGGCGCGCCGCGCGACGAGAAACCCTTGCGCAGCGCCCCGCGCGGCGACGCCGACGGCGTCGATCTCGTGACCATCAACCAGTGCCTGCGCGCAGACGGCCGCGAGACCTGGACCGAAGAACAGGTTGAAGCGATCGTCGAAGCGGGCATTGACCCGATGATCGCATGCGAGGCGGACGATATCGCCACGGGTCGAGATCGCGAGGTCGGCCGTTCGCTGTTCGCCGACGCCGAGGCGAGCGCGGCCGGGGACGGTCCGGCGCGACCGTTGCGGTTCGCGCGTTACATTGATGACGCCGAGCGCGTCGCCCGCCGAGCGATCGACCGTCAGAAACGCGCTCGCGAAGCCGTGCCGTTCATCGTCGACGACCTCGCGTTCATAGAAGTAAGCGACTCGTCGCCCGTGAGCGCCTGCCGCGAACAAATCGACCTGCGCAAAGCCGCGCCGTAACCCCGCGCGCCGGCGTCACGATCAAAAAAAGCTCCCACCCATTGTCGGAGCTTTTTTCGTTGAAGCGTGAAAATCCGCCGGCGAGCCCTCAGGCGTCGGTCAAATCCGTCGTTTCAGCGTCGGGCGCGTTCGCCATGACGCTTTTAACGCCGTTGTCGCAGGCGGCGTCGGATTCGTACATTTCCGATTGGCCGATGACCTGGTGGTTCGCGGCTTTGAGGACGAAGTACGGCTTGCCGCTCGTCGATTCGCGCTTTTCGAACCGGTCCGCATCGGCCGCGTTCTTCTTCACCGAAGCGATCCCGTTCTCTGCGCCGCCGCGCTCCTTGTAGCCCTCGCTCGCAAGAATGTTCTGGCCGTTGCTCGCCTTCAGCCGGAACCGGAATTCGCCCCGCTTATCCTTGTAAAGTTCGAATATGCCTGCCACGCCTCGCTCCCTTTTTAGTTTGCGCGTTTGTCCGATCCCATTACGGCGATTCAGCTATTTGATCGTTACGTGCGGATCACGAAGGCGCAAGATCGCCGCGCCGCGCGTCAAGGCGTTCCAGAATCGTTCTCCCGGGCCTAGATTGTCGGATATGACCGACGCGCGACCGATCTCCGCCCGCGCCGCGGCCGCCGCGCCTCCCCTGGCCGGCGCAACCGATGGCGCGCCCTATCTCGACGGCCTCAACGACGCCCAGCGCGAGGCCGTTCTGACGACCGAGGGGCCGGTTCTCATGCTCGCGGGCGCGGGCACCGGCAAGACCCGTGCGCTGACGGCGCGGCTCGCCCACCTCGTGGCCACTGGCAAGGCGCGGCCGTGGACGATCCTCGCCGTCACCTTCACCAACAAGGCGGCGCGGGAAATGCGCGAGCGCGTCCACGGCCTCATCGGCGAGCGCATCGAGGGTATGCGCTGGCTCGGCACGTTCCACTCGATCGCCAACATGATCCTGCGCCGCCACGCCGAACTCGCGGGCCTCAAGCCGTCCTTCACGATCCTCGACGCCGACGACGCGATCCGCCTGGCGAAGCAGGTGATCGTCGACGCGGGCCTCGACGAGAAGCGCTGGACCGGCCGCGGCCTCGCCGCGACGATCGACGGCTGGAAGAACCGCGGCCTGACGCCCGGCCAGGTTCCGAAGAACGAGGCCTACGCCTTCGCCGAGGGTCGCGCGATCGATCTTTACCGCGCCTATCAAACGCGCCTGACAACGCTGAACGCCGCCGATTTCGGCGATCTCCTCGTCCACAATCTCACGATCTTCCAGGCGAACCCGGACGTTCTGAGCGAATACCAGGACAAGTTCGCCTATCTGCTCGTCGACGAATATCAGGATACGAACGTCGCGCAGTATTTATGGCTGAGGCTCCTCGCCCGGAAGTCGAAGAACATTTGCTGCGTCGGCGACGACGACCAGTCGATCTATGGCTGGCGCGGCGCCGAGGTGGAGAATATTCTCCGTTTCGAGAAGGATTTTCCGGGCGCCAAGGTCATCCGCCTCGAGCGCAATTACCGTTCGACGCCGGCGATCCTCGCCGCCGCCTCGACCCTGATCAGCAAAAACGAGGCGCGCCTCGGCAAAACCCTGTGGACGGACCAATCGGACGCCGGCGACAAGGTGCTCGTACGCGGCGTCTGGGACGGCGAAGAAGAAGCGCGCATCGTCAGCGACGACGTAGAGGCTGAACGCGGGCGCGGCCGATCCCTTTCCGACCTCGCCGTCCTCGTGCGCGCCTCGTTCCAGATGCGCGCCTTCGAGGAGCGGTTCAACGCCGTCGGCCTGCCCTACCGCGTCGTCGGCGGCCCGCGCTTTTACGAGCGCGAGGAGACGCGCGACGCGATCTCGTACCTGCGGCTCGTTCGATCCCACGACGACGATCTCGCCTTCGACCGCATCGCCAACAAGCCGGCGCGCAAACTTGGCGGGCAGACGATGCAGGCCCTCGCGGCCTTTGCGCGCGCCAACGGCCTGACGCTGATGGAGGCGGGCCGGCGGCTCGTCGAGACCGACGACCTGCCCGGCGTCGGCCGCAACGCCTTACGCAAATTCATCGACATGATCGAGCGCTGGTCGCGCGAGGTCCCGAACATGAGCCCGCGGGACCTGACGGAAATGGCGCTCGAAGAGTCCGGCTATCTCGACTACTGGCGCCATTCGAAATCGCCGAAGGCCGGCTCCAAGGTCGACAACCTCAAAGAGGTCGTTCAGGCCGTTTCGGAGTTCGACACGCTCGCCGGCTATCTCGACCACGTGGCCCTCGTCGCCGAGCACAATGAGGCGGGTGCGGACGGTCAGGTCTGGCTCATGACGCTGCACGCCGCGAAGGGGCTGGAGTTCCCCGTCGTTTTCCTCCCCGGCTGGGAGGAAGAGATCTTTCCGTCGAAACGCGCGATCGACGAGGGCGGGACGGCGGCCTTGGAAGAGGAGCGCCGCCTCGCCTATGTGGGCGTCACCCGCGCGCGGGAAAGCTGCCGCGTCTCCTTCGCCGCGAACCGACAGGTGTACGGATCGTGGCGGGCGTCGATCCCATCCCGCTTTGTCGACGAACTCCCCGAAGAGCACGTGGAGGTCGCCTCCGAGCCCGGGCTTTACGGCGCCTCGGCCGACACGCTCGCCAGCCATTCGCGTTTCGACGGCGCACGGCTGCAGGACGATACGTATTACGACAACCCGGGTTGGCGGCGCGCCCGCGCGGCGGCCGGCCGGCCCGAACCCGCCGCGCCGACGATCGACGGGCGCGCGACCACAGTCTCCGTCAGTGCGCCGGGCGTCGCGAAGTACGCCGTCGGGACGCGGGTGTTCCACCAGAAGTTCGGCTATGGCGAGGTCGTCGGGGCCGAAGGCCAGAAGCTTACTGTGAATTTCGAGCATTCCGGCCCGAAAAAAGTCATCGACACGTTTCTTGAAGCGGCCTGACCGCGAACGCCAAGGCGGGCAATTCGTGAGCGAACGATCTAATGGCGGCGACGGGCGCCGCAGCGCCGCGGAGAAATGGGGCTCGTGGGTGAAAGCGGTCTGGACCGGCCCCAAGCTCGCGCTCGACGTCGGCGCCATGGCGCTGAGCGAAGCCTTTGAGGAAGACGCCCCGCCCCTCAGCCTCATCAAGGAGGACGACGCCGCTGACGAGGCCGCGTCTTGGCGGCTTGAGGCATATTTTCCCGAAGGAACGGACCTCGCCGGCGTCGACGCGCGCATAACCGCGTTCGACCCCGCCTGGACCGCCATCGGGCCGGCGCGCGCCGCGCCCGTGCCGGCGCGCGACTGGGTCGCCCACGCGCTCTCGGGCCTTGGCGTCGTCGAAGCCGGGCGCTTCCTCGTCTACGGCGCCCACGACGCCGACAAACTGCCGACCCGCGAAGGCGCGATCGCTATCCGCATCGACGCGAACCAGGCCTTCGGCACCGGCCACCATCCGACGACCGCTGGGTGCCTTGAACTGTTGAGCCGGTTCGCCGGCCTGCCGCCGGCGTCGGTTTTCGACCTGGGTTGCGGCGCAGCGACGCTAGCGATCGCCGCAGCCAAGCTCTGGGAGGGGCCGGTCCTCGCCAGCGACATCGACGAGACGTCGATCGAGATCGCCCGCGAAAACGCCGCGCTCAACGACGTCGCAGACCTCGTCGAAGCTCACGTCGCCGACGGGTTCGACCATCCCGAGATCGCCGCGCGCGCGCCGTTCGACTTCGTCTTCGCCAACATTCTCGCCGGCCCGCTCGTCGATTTCGCGCCGGCGATGGGCCGCCTCGTCGAATCCAAGGGCCGCGCCATGCTCGCCGGCCTGATGGCGGACCAGGCCGACGACGTCCTGGCCGCCTATGACGCCGCCGGCTTCCGCCTCCTCAACCGTCTGGAGCACGCCACCTGGCCCGTGCTCCTCCTGGTGCGGCGTTAGCGGCCCGGCTCGCGAATGATGCAAGTGGGTCGATGACGACTGACCAAGCTCGGCGTCTATGCGTCCCGAACGGCGACGAGCCCGCCGTCTTGCCGCGCGCCGGTTTGACGCGGGCGGAGCGCGCGAAGAAGGCCGGCGCGCGCGGCGACCGTCAGCGGCGTCGGGCGCGACCCCTCGTCCGTCGTTTCGGCCGCCACGCTGCAAAAACTCGCCGCAGCTCTCAGCGTCGGCGTCGACGACTTCTTGTCGGAGGCGGAGGACGACCGGCGGACGATTGAGAGCGAGGCCCGTCGGCCTTAAACTCGGCGGCGCAAACCACGAGGACCTTCCGCGCGCCATGTTCCAGACCTTCGATCCCGTTTCCGACAAAAGCTTCGCCTCGGCGCACCTGCCGAAACTGCGCGCGCGCCTCGCTGACATGGGCCTCGACGGCTTCATCGTTCCGCACGACGACGAATATCAGAATGAGTATATTCCGGCCTATGCGGAGCGCCTTCTCTGGGCGACGGGATTTTCCGGGTCGGCGGGCGCGGCCGTGATCATGGCCGACGCGGCGGCGCTCTTCGTCGACGGGCGCTATACGCTCCAAGTGCGTCAGGAGACGGACGACGCATTCTTCGCCTATTGCGATCTGGTGGCGACGCCGATCGACGTCTGGCTCGCCGACCATGCGCCAAAGGGCGCGCGCATCGGCTACGATCCGCTCCTGCACACGGGCGCGGGCGTCGCCAAGCTCGAGGCGGCCGCGAAGCGCGCCGGCTTCAAACTCGTCGCCGTCGACGACAATCCCGTCGCCGCAGCGTGGGCGGATCAACCGCCTCGCCCGACGGCGCGGATCGAACGCCATGACGCGGAGTTCGCTGGCCGCGCCTCGGCCGACAAGCGCCGCGAGGTCGCCGAAGCGGTTGAGAAGGCGGGCGCCGACGCGACGCTGATCACTGCGCCGCCGTCAATCGCCTGGCTCTTCAACGTGCGCGGCCGCGACGTGTCGCGCACGCCCCTGGCCCTCGGCCGCGCCCTCGTCCACACGGACGGAACGGCGAGCCTCTTCGTCGCGCCGGAGAAGGTCGGCAATGACCTCGCCGGCTGGTTGGGCGACGACGTCGCGGTGCGCGACGAGGCGGACGTCGAGGACGCATTGCGCGAACTTGGCGCCGCAGGCGCGCGCGTCGCCGTCGATCCATCCCTGTCGCCGGCGAAGTACGGCGTCGTTCTGCGCGAAGCCGGCGCGACGGTCGTCGACCTCGCCGACCCGTGCGCCCTGCCACGCGCCGTCAAGAACGCCGCCGAACTCGAAGGCGCGCGCGCCGCCCACCAGCGCGACGGCGTTCCCTTGGCGCGTTTTCTCCACTGGATCGACGAGACCGCGGCCAATGGGGACCTGGACGAGATCCGCGCCGTCGAGGCGCTCGAAGCTTTCCGGCGCGAGACGGGCGCGTTGCGCGACATCAGCTTTGACACGATCTCCGGCTCCGGCCCACACGGCGCCATCGTTCACTACCGCGTCAACGCCCGCACGAACCGCAATCTCGCCGTCGGCGAACTCTTCCTCGTCGATTCCGGCGCTCAGTATCAGGACGGCACGACCGACGTCACCCGCACCGTTCCGATCGGGACGCCAACGGAGGAAATGCGCGACCGCTTCACCCGCGTTCTGAAGGGCCACATCGCAATCGCCACCGCGCGCTTCCCCGAGGGCACGACGGGCCAACAGCTCGACGCCCTCGCCCGCGCGCCGCTCTGGTCGAAAGGCCTCGACTACGACCACGGCACGGGCCACGGCGTCGGCGCTTTTCTCGGCGTCCATGAAGGCCCGCAAGGGATCTCCAAGAACGCCCGCCACGCCGAGCCGCTGCGCCCCGGCATGATCGTCTCCAACGAGCCCGGCAACTACAACGCCGGCGAATACGGTATACGGATCGAAAACCTACTCATCGTCATGCCGCATGAGGAGGTGGCGGGCGGCGACCGGGCGATGATGGGGTTCGAGACGTTGACGCTGGCGCCTATCGACCGTCGTCTGATCGTCCCCGACCTCCTGAGCCCGGCCGAGCGAGACTGGTTGAACGCCTACCACGCGCGCGTGCGCGAAACGATCGGCCCGGCTGTACCGCCGGAGACCGCGTCTTGGCTCGACCAGGCCACGCAGCCGATCTGATCCTTATACGTTCTTACAAGTGAGTTTCCCCGTGCTGAAACGTCTCGCGGCCGCCTGCGCCGGCGTGTTTTCACTATTGGGCGTCGCGCCTGCGGCCGACGACGCCTTTCAATCGCGACTCGCCGAGTTCGCGGCGAGCGACGATGTCGTTGGCCTCGCCGCCGCCGTCGTCCGCGGCGGCAAGACGACGTTGATTGGGACCTACGGCGTGCGCGCCATCGACGGCGAGGCGCCCATCGCGCGCGATACGCGGTTCCGCATCGCTTCTCTCTCGAAGGGATTCGCGTCCAGCGTCGTTGCGCAACTCCTGGCGGAGAAAAAGCTCTCGCTCGACGACTCCATTGCAACGTACGCCCCGGACTTTCGCTTGCGCGGCGCGCCGGCGCGCGCGGCGACCCTCGAAGCGATCCTCAGCCATCGCGTTGGGCTGCCGCCCTACGCGTACGATAATCTCTTGGAGGCTGGCGTGCCGCCGCGCGAAATCCGCCGGCGGCTCGGCGACGTGAAACCTGTATGCGGGATCGCTCAGTGCTACGCCTATCAGAACGTCGCCTACGACACGATCGCTGACGCGATCGCCGAGGTCGACGGCAGACCATACGCCGACGCAGTGCGCGTGCGCCTGTTCGAACCTCTGGCGCTCAAGAGCGCTTCCTTCGGCCGGGCGGCGCTTACGTCGGACGAGAACTGGGCGCGGCCCCATCGCCGCCGCCGCGGGGCGAACTGGCGCGTCGTCGAGGTCAAACCGTTCTACTACGCATTGCCAGCCGCGGGCGGCGTCAACGCGACGGTCGACGACATGGCGGCCTGGCTCGCCGCCCAGATGGGCTATGCGCCCGAAGTGCTTGACGAGGAGATGCGCGCGGAGCTCCACCGTCCCCGGGTGTCGACGCCGGCGGAGATCCGCCGCCTGCGGTTGATGCGCCCACACCTGAAGGACGCTCAGTATGGGCTCGGTTGGCGGATCTATGACTACGCCGGCGAGACGGTGGTCAGCCATTCGGGCTCCGTCGACGGCTACAGCGCGCAGATCGCGTTTCTGCCGGCGCGCGACGCCGGGCTCGTCTTGCTGACGAACTCCCGCTCGAAGGCGTTCTGGGGTCTCATGCCCGCTTTTCTCAACAACGAGCTCGGCCTTGCGATGGACAATGCGGACGGCGCCGACGCCGGATAGGCGTCAGCCGAGATCGGCGGCCGCGCGCCAGTCCGCTTCCGTCATGATCTCGACGCCGAGCTCCTGAGCTTTTTTGAGCTTCGAGCCCGCGCTTTCGCCGGCGACGAGATAGTCCGTCTTCGACGAGACGGACCCCGAAACTTTGGCGCCAAGGGCCACGGCGCGCGCCTTCGCTTCGTCGCGGCTCATGGTCTCAAGCGTCCCCGTGAAGACGATCGTCTTGCCCAAAAAGACGCTCTGCGTCGACGTCGGCGCGGCGGCCTCGCGCGGCGCGACCTCGCCGAGCAGGTGGTCGATTGCGTCGCGGTTATGGGCTTCGCGGAAGAAATCGACGACGGCGCCGACGACCGCCTCGCCGACGCCGTCGATGTTGAGCATATCCGCGCGCGCCTGGCTTTCCGCGTCCGCAGCCTCGCGCGCCGCCTCGGCGAACGCGTCGAACGAACCGTAACGAACCGCGAAAAGCCGCACGTTGGTCTCGCCGAGATGGCGCACGCCGAGGGCGTTCACGAACCGGTCGAGCGGCGGCGCGCGACGCGCCTCGATCGCTGCGAAAAGGTTTTCGACCGATTTCGCGTTCGTCGGCTGCGGCGCGCCGTTCTTCAGGACTTTCGAGCCGTCATCCCGTGTTTTGTACGTAAAAAGATCAAGATCGCCCGCCTCCTGCCGCTTCTGCAGCGTAAAGATATCCGCCGGCTCCCTGACGAGGCCCTGTTCGAAGAACGCTTCGATCTGTTTCGCCCCGAGCCCGTCAATGTCGAGCGCGCCGCGGGAGACGAAGTGCTTCAACCGCTCCACCGCCTGCGCCGGACAAATGAGCCCGCCCGTGCACCGGCGCACGACATCCTCTTTGCCCGTGGACGGGTTGACCTCGCGCACCGCGCGGCTTCCGCACGCCGGGCATTCCGTCGGAAACACAAAAGGAGCTGCGCGTTTTTTCGCCGGCGTCGCCTCGACTATCTGCGGAATGACGTCGCCCGCCCGCTGGACCACCACGGTATCGCCGACGCGCACGTCCTTGCGTTCGATTTCGTCCTGGTTGTGCAAGGTTGCGTTGGAGACGACGACGCCGCCGACCGTGACCGGCTTCAGGCGCGCCACGGGGGTCAACGCGCCCGTGCGTCCCACCTGGATGTCGATCGCGAGAAGCGTCGTCGTCGCTTTTTCGGCGGGAAACTTGTGCGCGATCGCCCAGCGCGGCGTACGGCCTACCGCGCCCATGCGCGCCTGATAGTCAAGCCGGTCGACTTTGTAGACGACGCCGTCAATATCGTAGCCGAGGCCAGCGCGCGCCGCCTCGATATCCTTATACGTCGCGACTAGCGCGTCTACGTCATTGCAGCGCTTCAACCGATCCGTCACGGGAAAGCCGAGTTTGCGAAGCCGCGCGAGCGCATCGTACTGGGTCTCAGCCAGCGGCTCGCCCGCCTCGCCCCATCCGTGGGCGAAGAATTTCAACGGCCGCGAAGCCGTGATCGCCGGGTCGATCTGGCGCAGGGAGCCCGCCGCCGCATTGCGCGGGTTAGCCGTCGACTTACCCTCCTCCGCCTCGAGCCGGCTCGCCAGCGCCTCAAAATCCTCCGGCGACATGTAGACTTCGCCACGCACCTCGAGGACGCCGTCGACGCCTTTAAGGCGTTTTGGGATATCGTCGATCGTCAGCGCATTCGCGGTCACGTTCTCGCCGGTCATCCCGTCGCCACGGGTCGCAGCGCGGATTAACTCGCCGCCTTCGTACCGCAAGCTGAGTGAAAGGCCGTCGATCTTCGGCTCCGCCGTGAAGGCCAAAGGCGCGTCGTCGGCGAGTTTCAAGAACCGTCGCACGCGGGCGACGAACTCAGTCACGTCGTCCGTACCAAATGCATTGTCGAGGGAGAGCATGGGCCGCGCGTGTCGCGCCTTTTCGAACTTCGTCGACGGCGCTGCGCCGACGCGCTTCGACGGGGAATCCTCGCGCACGAGCTTCGGAAAAGCGCGTTCGATGAGCGCGTTGCGGCGGCGCAAGGCGTCGTAGGCTGCGTCGCTCATCGTCGGCGCGTCCTCCTGATGATAGGCGACGTCAGCATTGGCGATGGCCCGCGCCAGGCGTTCGAGCTCTAGCGCGGCTTGGTCGGCAGTCAGATCTTTGACGGGCTTGTCCGCGGCTCGGCCCGGCGTTTTTTGCTTCGCCATCGGATGGTCAGGCGGTTTTTTTGGGCGCCCGGCGCTTGGCGCGCGGGCGGCTCGCCGCCTCGCCCCCGGGCGCCGGCTTGCCGAGCAGCCGAGCGGCGGCGGCACGCGCCTCGGCCGTGACCTCCGCGCCCGAAAGCATGCGCGCAATCTCGTCGACGCGCGCGCCGGCGTCGAGCGCACGCACGCGCGTGCGCGTATCGTCATCCGTTTGCGTCTTTTCAACGACCCAGTGCGCATCCGCGCGCGCCGCGACTTGCGGGCTATGGGTGACGACGAGCACCTGCGCGTCGCGGGCGAGGCGCGCCAGCCGTTCGCCGACAGCGTCGGCGACGGCCCCGCCGACGCCGGCGTCGATTTCGTCGAAGATGATCACGGTACGGTCTTCTTTCGCGGCGAGCGCCGCCTTCATCGCGAGAACGAAGCGGGAAAGCTCGCCGCCCGACGCGATGGTCTTCAAAGGCCCCGCCGGCGCGCCTGGGTTCGTCGCCACCATGAATTCGACGTCGTCGACGCCATGGGGGCGGCGCTCGTCCGGATCCGTCGCAACGCGCGTCGTGAACGCAGCACGGCCGAGCTTCAATGGCGCAAGCTCGCTCGCGACCGCCTCGTCAAGGCGCGCGCCCGCGGCGCGGCGGCGATCGCTGAGGGCCGCCGCCGCCTCGTCGTAGGCGGCCTGAAGCTCGCCTCGGCGGGCGCCGAGTTCGGCGAACGCCTCATCGCCCGCGTCGAGATCGTCGAGGGCGCGGGCGGCTTGATCGAGCGTTCGCGGCAGTTCGTCGGGCGTGACGCCGTGCTTGCGGGCCGCCGCGCGCAGCGCGAACAACCGCGCTTCGGCCTCCTCCAACGCGGCGGCGTCGGCTTCGAGCGCATCGGCCGCGCCGTCCACCGCCGCCGCCGCCTCCATCAGTGCGCTGAGAGCCGTCTCGATTTTGTCGACCGCCTCGCCGAGGGCCGCGCCCGGCGCGGCGTCTCCCGCCTTGGCGAGGCGGCGCGCACAGGCCGACAATTTGCCGTCAAGGCCGTCTTCGGACAAAAGCCGTTGCGCATCGGCGAGGTCGCCAGCGACTTTCTCCGCGGTCATGAGGCGCTGGCGACGCTCGGCGAGGGCGGCGTCCTCGCCCGGCGCGGGCGCGAGCGCGCTCAACTCGTCGACCACATGACGCAGATAGTCCTTCTCCCGCGCCGCGGCGTCGCGCGCCGCCGCACGCGCCTCGCTCGCCGCTTCCGCGTCGCGCAGCGCGCGATGGGTCGCCGCGAGCGCCGCCGCCGCCGACCTCAAGCCCGCAAACTCGTCAAGAAGCGCGCGGTGGGTGGAGGCGCTTAAAAATCCGCGTCCGTCGTGCTGACCGTGGATCTCCAGAAGCGCGCCGCCGACCTCGCGCAGAAGCGCGACGGACACCGGCTGGTCGTTGACGAAAGCGCGGCCCCGCCCATCGGCCGTCTGTACCCGGCGCAAAATGATTTGACCGTCGTCGGCGGCGACGCCGTTCTCCTCGAGGAGCGGCCAAACCGGGTGATCGCCGCGCGGCTCGAAGGACGCCGCGACGACGCCGCGCGTCGCCCCGGCGCGGACGGCCGCCCGACTGGCGCGGGCGCCGGCGGCGAGACCGAGGGCGTCAAGGAGGATCGACTTGCCTGCGCCGGTTTCCCCCGTGAGCGCCGTCATACCGCGCTCCAGCGGCGCCGACAGGGCGTCGATGAGCACGAAGTCCTGAATGTGAAGAGCCGTCAGCATGGCGGTCGCGACGCTTTCCCGAAATCGCGCCACATGTTGTAAGGCGCTTTCGCCGACGCGCCAAAACGTTCGCTAGGGCAGATCCGGTCGGTTCGTCGGCACGGGGTTGTTATTGCCGATGTCCTGGTCGTCCGTCACCGGAGACGTGGCGCCGACGCCGGGCTCTGGCGGCACGCGCAGCTCCTCCTCGTCGCCCTTTTTGCCTTTTTTCGCAAGCTTCTTCTTGCGTCTGACCGCGTCCTGGTTGGGCTTCGGCTGGGAGCCGGCCTCAAGAAGTTCGTTCTTCGCAAGCAGGTCGTAGCTGAACTCGTACCAGTCGCTGCCCGGATAATTGTGGCCAAGAACGGCGGCGGCGCGGCGGGCTTCGTCGGCGAGCCCAATGCGCAGGTAGGACTCCACCATGCGATGGAGCGCCTCCGGCGCGTGATTGGTCGTCTCGTAATTGTCGACGACGAATTTGAAACGGTTGATCGCCGCGATGTATTTGCCCGCCCTCAGATAGTATCGCCCAACGTACATCTCTTTGCCGGCGAGGTGGTCGTAGGTCAGGTCAAGCTTCAGGCGCGCGTCGCGGGCGTATTCCGTCTGCGGATAGCGCCGGGTCACGTCGAGGAGCGCCTGGACGGCGTTGTTGGTTATATTCTGGTCGCGGCCGACGTCGCGGATGCGCACATAGTGGCTCATCGCTTTCAGATAGTGCGCATACGGCACGGCCTCATTGCCCGGATGGAGCGCGATGAACTGATCGAGCGTTGCGATCGCGTCCTCGTATTCGCTCTGCTCGTACTGCGCGAAGGCCATCATAAGCTGCGCCTGGCGGGACCAGGGCGAGAACGGGTGCTGGCGTTCGACCTCTTCGAACAACTGGATCGCCGTGTCGAAACGGCGGCGTTCGAGCGCGTCGGCGGCGTCGTTGTAGAGCGTGGCCGCCGGCTGCTCGACGAAGGCGAATTTTTCCCGCTGGTCGCCGCTGCACGCCGCGACGGCGAGGAGCGCGGCGATCAGAGCGATCGCGCGAAACGGAAACGGAAGGGCGTTCATGTGGAGCGAAGGCCTCAGGGCGACGCGAATACTCATGAGCGTGAAAGTAAGGGCGCCCCGCCGGGGCGTCAAACGAGCCCGCGCGCGATCGCCCGGGCGAGCGCCGCATTGAGGTCGTGACCGGGCCGCGAGGCCGTGACGACGCCGAAGACCGGCGTGCCGAGGAGCGCGAGGTCGCCAACAAGGTCAAGGGCCTTGTGGAGGGCGAACTCCAAGGGGTCGCGCAGGCCGCCCTCGTTCAAGATCGTCGCGCCGTCGACGACAATGGCGTTGTCGAGAGAACCGCCGCGCGCGAAGCCGGCCGCGCGCATCGCCTCGATTTCGCTGCGCCTGCAAAACGTGCGTGCTGAGGCGATGCGGTCGACGTCGCGCGGGTCGTCGAGATCAATAGCGACCGACTGCGCACCGATGGCGGCGTCCTCGAAATCGATGTCGACGCGCCAGCGCCGGCCCTCGCCGGGTTCGACGCGGACGAAACGCGCGCCGTCGCGGACTTCGAGGGCCCGCACGATTCTCAGCGTCGTTCGGGGCGCATCGAGCGGGACGACGCCGGCGGCGTCGATGGCGTCGACGAACTCGCGGGCGCTGCCGTCGGCGACCGGCGGTTCGTCGGCGTCAATCTCGATGCGGGCGTTGTCGATCGCCTTGAGGCTGAGCGCCGCGAGGAGATGCTCCACGGTGCGCACGCTGGCACCGGCCTCGCCCTCAATTTGCGTACCGAGGCGGGTTTCGCGCACGGCGTCCGCCCGCGCCGCGATGAGCGGCTTCAATGGAAGATCCATCCGCTGAAAGGCGAGGCCGAAGTCAGCCGGAGCCGGCGTCAAACGCACTCGACACGGCACCCCGGTGTGAAGCCCGACGCCCGGTAGCTCAATGGGGTCGCGGAGCGTCGTTTGCGACGACACGCCGCGCTCTTTGACCGCTGCGCCCTTCGGCGAATTGTCGTTGAGGCCGATCGTGACGAGGTCGTTCAATCAGCCTCCGAACCTGCGCAAACGGCGTCAGCTGACCTTTTTCTTACGCAGGAAAGACGGGATCTCAAGTTCGGCGTCGTCGTCGTCGAAGAGATCGCCGTGGGACGGCTCGCGCACGGAAGCCGTCGGCGCCGACGGAGCCGCGGCCTCGCCGCGCGACGTCTCGCCGGCTGCGCGGTCTTCGCTCGGCGCGCCGCCGCCGATCGATTTCAAGACGTCGAGGGCGGCGCCGATGCCCTGCTTCCCGGCCGGCCTCGTCGCGGCGTCGCGCTCGCGGAAGGGGTTCGCGGGCTGGGAGGGGCCTTCCGTCAGCATACGACGGATGCGCTCGTGAACGTCGCCGACGGGGTTCGCCGCCACGCTTCCCGCGGACGCAGCGGTCGCAGCCGGCGTCGACGGCGCGGCGGCGACGGCGGCCGGCTTCGCCTCTTCGACCTCGCGGCGCGTCGGCCGCGCGCTCGGCGTCTCGCGCCAAGGCCGGGCGACGGACGTCGACATGGGCCGTGACTGGAACGTCGGCGCCTCACCCGCCACGGCCTCGATGCCGGTGGCGACGACCGAGACGCGCATGCGGCCTTCGAGGTCCTGATTGAAGGTGGAGCCGACGATGATGTTCGCCTCCGGATCGACTTCGGCGCGGATGCGGTTCGCGGCCTCGTCGACCTCGAACAGGGTCATGTCCATCGAGCCGGTGAAGTTGATCAGAACGCCGCGCGCGCCTTTCATCGACACCTCGTCGAGAAGCGGGTTCGAGATCGCGGCCTCGGCGGCCTGGACGGCGCGCCCCTCGCCTTCCGCCTCGCCGGTGCCCATCATCGCCTTGCCCATCTCGCTCATCACCGTGCGCACGTCGTTGAAGTCGAGATTGATCAGGCCCGGCATCACCATAAGGTCAGTGATGCCGCGAACGCCGGAATGCAGCACCTGGTCGGCGAGCGCGAAGGCTTCGTGGAAGGTCGTGCGCTCATTGGCGATCGAGAAAAGGTTCTGGTTCGGAATGATGAGCAGCGTGTCTACGTGACGCTGCAATTCCTCGATGCCGGCGGCGGCGATCTTCATCCGCCGCGCGCCTTCGAAGTGGAACGGCTTCGTCACCACGCCGACGGTCAGGATCTCACGCTCTTTCGCAGCCTGCGCGATCACCGGCGCGGCGCCCGTGCCGGTGCCGCCGCCCATGCCTGCGGTGATGAAGAGCATGTGCGCGTCGCCGACATGCTCCAGGATCTCGTCGATCGATTCCTGCGCCGCCGCGCATCCGACCTCAGGCAACGACCCGGCGCCGAGGCCTTGCGTCGTTTTCGCGCCCAGCTGAATGCGGGTTTCGGCCTTGTTCTGGCCAAGCGCCTGGGCGTCTGTGTTCGCGACGACGAATTCGACGCCTTCGAGCGAGCTTTCGATCATGTTGTTGACCGCGTTGCCGCCGGCGCCGCCGACGCCGACCACGGTGATGCGCGGGGTGAGCTCGCTGACGTCGGGCACGCTGAGATTTATTGGCATCGATCGCTCCGGTTCCGGTTCGTTGCGGCGCCGCGCCCGCGGCCGTCGCCTTAACCTTAATCGTTCGTTCACAACCCTTAAGGAAGGGTTAACGCAGCGCCGGTCCGCCGACGCGTTAACCTTTTTCTCAATTGCTTCGCAGCGCCTGTCGACGGGGCCGGAGGACTTTTTTTGACTGATTTTTAGCGGGTTGGCGCGCGGCGCGCCGGCGTCAGAAATTCTGCCGCAACCAGGCGCCGACGCCCCCGAACCACGCCGCCGGCGCATGCGCAGCGGCCGCGACCGCGGGAGTGGAGGGCGCGCCGCCGCGCCGGCGCTTCGCGGCGTACTGAACGACGCCGATAGCGACGGCGAATTGCGGCGCAGACGCCGCTTCCGGCGCGCCGGCGAGGCGCGCGGGCCGGCCGAGACGCGCCTTGACGCCAAGGGTTCTCTCGGCCGCCTCGCGCGCGCCGAGCGTGAGGCTCGCGCCGCCGGTCAGCACCGCGCGACGCAGCGAGCGGCCCGGGCCGATCAGCCGATCGGCGAGCACGCCGGCGTGTTCGAGGATCTCGTCGAACCGCGGCGCGACGACGGCGCACAGTTCCGCGCGCGGATGGCGCGCCACTTCCGACGGGTCGCCGAGCTGCGGAAAGTCGATAAGGCGGTGCTCGTCGCCAGCCGAACTCATAACGCCGCCATAGAGCGTCTTGATGCGCTCGGCGTCGGCAAGAGGCGCGCCGAAGATCTGCGCCACGTCACGGGTGACGTGTTCGCCGCCGAGCTTCACCGCGCCGCACCCAACGACGGCGCCGCGCTCGAAGACGGCGACGTTGGTCGAGCGCGCGCCGACGTCGAGAAAGACGACGCCGAGTTCTTTTTCGTCCGGAACAAGCATGGCGTCGGCGGCGACATAGGGCGCGGCGACGACGGCCTCGAGCTCCAGGCCGCAGCGGTTCAGGCTCGCCTCCCAGTTGGCGGCGACGCTTTCGCGCACGGTGAGGGCCAAAAGCTCGGCGCCGAGAACGTCGCCCGCGAGCCCTTCGGGCGCCCCGCGGCAGGGCTCGCCGTCGACGAGGAAGCGCATCGGTTCGGCGTGGAGCGCCATGACGCCGGCTTCGAGCGCCGCGTCGCCGCCGGCGCCGGTTCCCGCAGCCGCGTCACAGCCGGCCTTCAGGCAGTCGGCGACGTCTTCGGCTGTGACGCAGCCGCCGACGGTCTCGATTTCGACGCCGACGCGGCGCGAGCGCAAGGACCGTCCGCTCACGGCGACGAAAGCCGCCTCGGCGCGCGCGCCGGCCATGCGTTCGGCGCATTCGATCGCAGCGCGCATCGCCGTTTCCGTCTCGTCGTGATCGTCGGTTTGGGCCGCGCCGGCGGCGCCCCCGCGAACGGGCCGGCGCGGCGCTCCGTACTGGCCGACGCCAACGATCTCAGCCTCCGTGCGGCCGTCGCCCACGGGCTCAAGGCGGGCGATGACGCAAGCGGCTTTCGACGCGCCGGCGTCGATCGCGGCGATCAGTTTTCTGTCGCCGGCGCGGCGCAGACGTTTCGCCATGGCGCGGCTCCTTCTTCGATGCGAACGCCCCGCGACAGGCCGGGGCGAGGCCGTTACGCGAGCGATACCGTGCGTCGCGGGACGATTAAAGCGCGGCGCGCGGATCGTCCGCGACGCACGGGCGCACCACGACCCTTTCCGGATCGCGGAAATCGAGATCGCAAACGGCGCCATCGAGGAGGTGTCCATCCGCTTGCAGAAGATCGACCTCGGCGAGAGCGGCGGCGTAGTTCTCGCTCGGCAGTTTCAGATCGACGCCGCCTTTAAGTCGGACGTTCCAGCGCCGCTCGCCAACCCGCACAAGCGCCGTCGCGCGCTCGGCGACCGCGGGCGCCCCGTTCAGCGCCTCGAGGACGCCGGCCGCGGCGTCAGGCGCGCCGACGCCGACGATCATGGGCAAGTAGGAGTATTCGTAGGCGTTCACCGGGCGGATCGGCGCGCCGGCGGCGTCGATAAGCGTCAAATCGCCGTCGAGCTGCCAGACCGCCGCCGGGCGGCGCTCGCGTATCGACACGTGGATCGCGTCGGGCCACAGGCGCGAGACCGAGGCCGCGCGCACCCAGCCGAGCGCCTCGACGCGGGCGCGCGCGGCGCCCAGATCGATCGCGAACAAAGACGCGCCGATCGGCGCGTCGAGCGCGTCCAGAATTTCCTGGTGCGCCGTTTGGTGTCCGCCGCGCAAGGTGACGCGCCGGACCTCGAAGCCAGCGTTTCGCGTCGCAGCGTCGACAGCGGCCGTCGCCTGCGCAGAAAGCCGTTCGAAGACGGGGGTCACATAACCGCCCGCCGCGAGGACGAGGACCGCCGTCCCGATCAGCACGACGGCGCCCGCCGCCCCGGCGAGGGCGTATGTTTCAAGAAACGCGAAAAACCGCCGAACAGGATCGAACGGCGAGCGCGCCGCCTTACGGCGCGCCCCTCTCCGCCCGCCGCGCGGGGCTTTTTGCTTCGTTCGCCGGCCCTTCACCTTTGGCACGACGCGGCCTCCACGATCCACGAACAGAGCGCTGGAAAGTCTATCCCGACGTAAGCGGCCTGCTCCGGCGCCAGCGACGTCGCCGTTAAGCCAGGCTGGGTGTTCACTTCAAGACAATAAAGGGTCTCGCCGTCCGCGTCGGGATCATAGCGGAAATCGGCGCGCGACAGGCCGCGGCAGCCAAGGGCGTTATGCGCCTTGAGCGCCACGTCGAGACACCGCGCGGCGACGTCGTCGGATACGTCAGCCGGCAAGACATGGCGCGATCCGCCGTCGGCGTACTTCGCTTCGTAGTCATAGAATTCGAGGGAGGTCGTGATCTCGGTGACGCAGAGCGGCCGGTCGCCGAGAACGGCGACAGTGAGCTCGCGGCCGGGCACGTAGGTTTCGACAAGCGCCTCCTCGCCGAGCGTGGCGTCGGCCGCGAGGAGCCGCCACAAAGGCCGGTTGTCGCCTTCGCGGATGATATGAACGCCAACCGACGAGCCCTGGGCGTTCGGCTTCACGACGTAAGGCCGCGCCATGACGTCGCCGCGGGCGGCCTCCTCGCGCGTGACGATCTTGCCGAAGGGCGCAGCGATGCCGAATTGTTCGAACACCGCCTTCGCGCGCTGCTTGTCCATGGCGAGGGACGAAGCGAGGACGCCGGAGTGGGTGTAAGGCAGGCCCATCACCTCAAGGAGGCCCTGCACGCAGCCGTCCTCCCCCCACTGACCATGGAGGGCGTTGAAGACGACGTCTGGCGCCGCGCTCGCGAGCTGGGCGGCGAGGTCGCGGCCGGCGTCGATTTCGACGACGTCGTAACCGGCGCTTCGCAAGGCCGCGCCGGCCGCCGCTCCTGAGTTCAGCGACACCTCGCGCTCCGGCGACCAGCCGCCTTTCAAGACCGCCACTCGACTGTTGGTCATGCGCCCTCGCCGCTTTCGGTCTCGCCAATGCGCTGGATCTCCCAACGCAGGGCGACGCCGGTTTCGTCCAAAACGTCGGCGCGAAGGCTTTCGATAAGGTTTTCAAGATCGGCCGCTGTGGCGCGCCCGCGATTGATCATGAAGTTGCAGTGGCGCTCGGAAACTTGCGCGTCGCCCACGACGCGCCCGCGCCCGCCAATCTTGTCGATCAACGCCCATGCGCCAAGTCCGCCCGATTGCGCCGGGTCGGGGTTGGCGAAGGTCGAACCGCCCGTGCGCTCGCGGATCGGCTGGCTCGCCTCGCGCTTCGCCATAATCTCCGCCATGCGCGCGTCGATCTCGGCGGGCTCGCCAGGGCGGCCGCGGAAGCGCGCCTGCGTAAAAACAAGATCCGCCGGCGCGGCCGCGTGGCGATAGGAGAAGCCCATCTCCGCGTTCGTCAGCGTGCGCCGGGCGCCGGCTCTGTCGATCGCAACGCAGTCGACGAGAACGTCCTTGGTCTCGCCGCCATAGGCGCCGGCGTTCATGCGCAACGCGCCGCCGATCGTTCCGGGCACGCCGCGATAGAACTCAAGGCCGGCGACGCCGGCGCGCGCCGCGGCCTTGGCGACGTGCGCGTCGAGGGCGGCGGCGCCGGCGCGAACGTCAAGACCGTCGACCGCAGTCTCGGCGAAGGGCGCGCCGAGGCGCACGACGACGCCGCGCACGCCGCCGTCGCGCACAAGGAGGTTGGAGCCGACGCCGACGATATGGACCGGAACGTCGGCAGGCGTCTCGGCGAGGAAGCGGGCGAGATCGTCCTCGTCGGCGGGCGAAAAGAGGACGTCGGCCGGGCCGCCGACTCGCAGCCAAGTGAGCGCCGACATGTCGGCGTCGTCGATCAACCGCCCGCGGACGGCCGGCAGATCGGCGGCGCGCAACCGGGCGGTCACGTCTTGCGCGGCGCCCCGAGCGCCTCCAGCGCTTCAGGCAGGGCGTGAGCGTGTTTCGTCACGTCGCCGGCGCCGAGACAGACGACGATGTCGCCGGGCTCCACGGTCTCGGCGATGACGCGCGGCAGGTCGTCGAAGCTTGCGAGCGCGCGGGCGTCGCGGTGGCCGTGTTCGGCGACGCCGGCGACGAGGGCGTCACGGTCGACCCCCTCGATCGGCGTTTCGCCAGCGGCGTACACGTCCGTGATGATCGCGACGTCCGCCTCGTTCATACAGCCGCAAAAAGCGTCGAAAAGGTTCTGCACCCGGGTGTATCGGTGGGGTTGGACGACGGCGACGATCCTCCCGCTGCAGACGTTCCGCGCCGCGCGGAGGACCGCGGCGATCTCCACCGGGTGGTGGCCGTAATCGTCGATGACGGGCACGCCGTTCCAGACGCCGGTCCTGGTGAAGCGGCGTTTGACGCCGGCGAACTTCGCGAAGCCGTTTTTGATCGCGTCGTCGCTCGCGCCGACGCGGCGCGCCACGGCCGCTGCAGCGAGCGCGTTCAGGACGTTGTGGACGCCGGGCATCGGCATCTTCACTTCTTCGAGGCGGTGGACCTCCTCGTTAAGGCCGGCCGCGTTCCGCTCCCGGAAGACGATGTCGAACTTTGCGCCGCCGCCCTCGAAAAGGATGTTCTCCGCGCGCACGTCGGCCTGGGGGTTGGCGCCATAGGTGATGAGCCGCCGGTCGGTAACGCGCCCGACGAGCGCCTGCACCTCCGGATGATCAAGGCAGACGACGCCGAAGCCGTAGAACGGCGTGTTCTCGACAAAGGCGTCGAACGCGGCGCGCAGGGCTTCAAAATCGCCCCAATGGTCGAGATGCTCCGGGTCGATATTGGTGACCACGGCGACAGTCGTCGGCAGGCGGAGGAAAGAGCCGTCGCTCTCGTCCGCCTCCACGACCATCCAGTCGCCCTGGCCGAGGCGCGCGTTCGCGCCGTAGGCGTTGATGATGCCTCCATTGATCACCGTCGGATCCTGGCTCGCCTCGTCGAGAAGGGCCGCGATCATCGTCGTCGTCGTCGTCTTGCCGTGGGTGCCGGCGACGGAGACGGTCCATTTGAGACGCATGAGTTCGGCGAGCATGTCCGCCCGGCGCACGACCGGAATATGGCGCGCGCGGGCCGCCAGCACCTCGGGATTGTCGCGCTTGATCGCGGTGGAGACGACCACGGCCTCAGCGCCGACGACGTTCTCCGGCGCGTGGCCGACGACGACGTCGATCCCTAGCGAGCGCAAGCGCTCCACGGCGGCGCCCTCCGCGATGTCGGAGCCGCGGACTTTGTAACCGAGATTGCGCATGACTTCGGCGACGCCGGACATGCCGATCCCGCCGATCCCGACGAAATGGACGACGCCCACGTCGAACGGCGTGCGCGCCGCCGCGCCGGTGGGGATTGAGGCGTTCTCGGACGATCCGCTCATGCTGCGCGCCTCCCGCGCGCCTGCGCCAATAACTCGTCGACGAGGTCCGCGAGCGCGCGCGCGGCGTCCGCTTTGACCCGCCCGCGGGCGCGCGCGGCCATCGTCGCGAGGCTCGCCGGATCGCTCAAGAGCCGGGAGAGCGCCGCGCCGAGGGCGTCGGCGTTGAAGTCTTTTTCCGCGACGATCGTCGCGGCGCCGGCGTCGGCAAGGGTTTTGGCGTTCGCCGTCTGGTGGTCGTCCATGGCGATGCCGAGGGGGACGAGGATCGACGGTCGGCCGATCGTCGCAAGCTCGGTGACGCTGGACGCGCCGCTGCGCGCAATGACGAGGTGCGCGCGGGCCATCCGCCTCGGGAGGTCTTTGAAGAAGGGCGCGATCTCGACGTTGACGCCAGCCTCGGCGTAGACGCGCGCGACCCCGTCCCGGTCCTCGTCGCGCGCCTGCTGGACGACGTTGAGTCGCGCCCGGAGCGCTTTCGGCAAGGACGCGATAGCCGCCGGCGCGACTTTGGAGAACAACGACGCGCCCTGGCTGCCCCCGAAGACAAGGATGCGGATTTCTCCGCCCGCCGGGTTTTCAAATGGCGCGCCGGCGAGCGCGGCGACCGCGTCGCGCACGGGATTGCCCACTTCGAGCCGGCGGCGGATCGATTTCGGCGCGCGCGTCAGCGTCGGGAACGCGTGGGCGACGAACGCCGCGTCGCCGGCGAGCGCGCGGTTCGACCGTCCGAGGACGCTGTTTTGTTCGTGGATCCCGTAAGGGACGCGCATGAACGCCGCCGCCTTCATCGCAGGCAGGGACGGATATCCGCCGAAACCGACGGCGGCGTCGACCTTGCGGCGACGGAACTGCATCATCGCAGTCGCGAGCCCGCGGGCGATGGCGACCGCCGCCCGCGCCTTGGCGGCCGGCCCGCCAAGGCTCGTCGTCGCCGCGGAGATTTCAAAGCGCGCGTCTGCGGGGAAACCGTCCGCGAACCGCGCGCCACGCGCATCGGTCGCTAGCAGCACGCGCCGGCCACGGCGCTTCAACTCCTGGGCGAGCGCCTCGGCGGGGAACATGTGCCCGCCCGTGCCGCCCGCCGCGAGCGCGACGAGAGGGGCCTGGCCGTCGGCGGTCTTGGCATGATCTCCCGGCGGCGGCGGGCCGGCGGGAGCCGGCGCGTCAGGGCGAGAATGAGCCCCACCGTGAGCGCCGACGCGATCAAGGAAGAGCCGCCATAGGAGACGAACGGCAGGGTCATCCCCTTCGCAGGGAGCGCGCGCAGCGACACGGCCATGTTGATGAACGCCTGGAGGCCGATCGCCGCGGCGAGGCCGCAGGCGGCGCACTGGGCGAAGACGCTCGTCTGCGCGGCGGCTTTCGTGAAGGCGCGGGCCGTGAAGGCGGCGTAGAGCGCGATGATCAGGAGACAAAAGAAAAAGCCGTATTGCTCGCCAGCGACCGCGAAAATGAAGTCGGCGTGGGAGTCCGGCAGCAACAGCTTCACCTCCCCACCTTCGAGATTACGCCCCGCGAGTCCGCCCGTGGCGATGGCGTCGCTCGCCATACAAACCTGGTAGTGCGCCTGGAAACCGTCATGCGTCGAACAGTCGGCGGCGAAAAATCCGTCGACGCGGTCGGCGACGTGGGCGGAGAAGAAATAGCCAAGACCCAGAACCGCGACGCCTGACGCCGCGAGCCCCGCGAGCCAGATAACGCTCCAACCAGCGATGAAGAACATCACCATCCACACCGCGGTCAGAAGCGCGGCCTGGCCATAGTCCGGCTGCGCCACGAGGAGCGCCAGAGACGCAGCGAAGAGCCCCATGGCGATCGGCGCGCCCGGGAACTTCGGGTCGCGGGCGCCCTCGGCGATCATCCACGCGGCGACGACGATGAAGCCGGGCTTCAACAACTCCGAGGGCTGAAGGGCGAAGCCGCCGAGCGGCAGCCACCGTTTGGCGCCGTTGATCTCAGGGGCGGCGATAAGCGCGAGGACGCACGCCCCGAGCGCGCCGGCGAAGATCAACGCGCCGGCGCGGCGGGCCTGCAAGGGTGT
Source organism: Parvularculaceae bacterium (assembly GCA_050331095.1). Lineage (GTDB taxonomy): Bacteria > Pseudomonadota > Alphaproteobacteria > Caulobacterales > Parvularculaceae > MED-G105. The sequence goes on along the minus strand of JBHJHE010000005.1, from coordinate 9,850 downwards.
CATCATGGAGGCGCCGATCAGCACCGCCGCCGCGGGGACGAGGAACAGGACCTGGCGCAACGGAAAATAGAAGCTCGCCTCTATGCCGAGGCGCGCCGCAGCGCCCGGGCCCGCGGCGAGGACGAGGACGAAGCCGATCGCCGCGATCGCCGCGACGAGGCCGAGCGTCACGCGGTCCACGGACCACCACCAGCCGGCGAGCGCCGACCGGTCGAGCCGGCTCGGGGAGAAAACGTCGCGGCGCGTCATGCGGCCTCTCCGTCGGCGGCGTTGACGGCGCTGACGAGCTTTTTGAAAGCCGCGCCACGCTCCTCGAAGTTCTTGTACTGATCTTGCGACGCGCAAGCCGGGGACAGAACGACCACGGGGCCTGGCTCGCCGGCGCTTTCCGCGTCGCGACGCGCGCGCGCGAAAGCCGCGTCGAGATCGCCGCACTGGAAGCACGGCGTCGCGCCGGCGAGGTCGCTCTCGATCTCCCTCGCCGCCTCGCCGATGAGGTAGGCGCCGCGCACCTCGCGCATCAGAGGCTTCAACGAGGCGAACCCACCCTCCTTCGCCCGGCCGCCGGCGATCCAGTAGACGTTCTTGTAGGCGGCGAGCGCGTTCGCCGCCGCTTCGACGTTCGTCGCTTTCGAATCATTGACGTAAAGAACGCCGCCGCGCGGACCCATCGTCTCCATGCGGTGCGGGAGGCCGGGAAAGCGCGTCATCGCGCGTGCGGCGCCGACCGGCGCGACGCCCTCCCACATCGCCGCCGCGAGGGCGGCGGCCGCGTTCTGGCCGTTATGCGGCCCACGAAGCGCGGCGACGCCGCTGACGTCGCCAGCCTCGCCGCTCGCGTCGCCGAGGCGGTAGAAGATGCGTCCGCCTAAGGCGAAGACGCCACGGCCGAGGGCGCCGCGCGCGGAGACGGGCGCGACGTCGCCGCCCCATAGCGCCGCGCGCCCGTCGAAATCAACGTCGCGGCCGGCGAGACGCAACTCCGCGCAGATCGACTGCCAGGGCTCGTCGTCGACGCCGACAATGGCGAGGTCGCCGGGGCGCCGGGCGCGGAAGATCCGTTTTTTCGCCGCGACGTAGCGCGCAAAATCGCCGTGGCGATCGAGATGGTCCGGCGTCACGTTGAGGAGGACCGCGACGTCTGGCCGAAAAGTCTTGGCGAGATCGAGCTGAAACGACGACAGTTCGAGCACGTACGTCGTGTCGGCCGTCAGTTCCGGGAGCGCCAGGATCGGCAGGCCGATGTTTCCGCCCACATGGACGCGCTTGCCCGCCTCTTTCAACACATGGCCGACGAGCGCCGTCGTCGTCGATTTGCCGTTGGAGCCGGTGATCGCGACGCCCCGCGGCCGCGCCGGCGCCTTACCATTCGGGGTCGCACGGCCCGTCGCTTCAAAGCCCCGCACGGCGCGGGCGAAGAGTTCGACGTCGCCGACGATCTCCACGCGCTCCTGGCGCGCTTTTCGGACGATGACATGAGGTTTCGGGTGAGTCAGCGGCACGCCCGGCGAGAGGACGAGGCTCGCAAGTTCGTCCCACGGCCAGTCCTTAGGCTGGCCCGCGGCGAATTTCGTGTTTTTCGTTTTCGCGCGCGCGGACGGCGCTTCGTCCCACGAGAAAACCTCCGCCCCCGACGCGACCAGGGCCTCGCACGCGGCGAGGCCCGTGGCGCCAAGGCCGTAAACGGCGATCTTCTGTTTTTCGATCCCGGGGATGCGGATCATGTCTCGTCGCCTTTCGCGGCCTTTCGCCCGCGTTCTAACGCAACTTCAGCGTCGAAAGCCCAACAAGGGCCAGAATTACCGCGATGATCCAGAAGCGGATCACGATGGTGCTCTCCTTCCACCCCATTTGTTCGAAATGGTGGTGGATCGGCGCCATTCTGAAGACGCGCTTGCCGGTCAGTTTGAACGACGCGATTTGGATCATCACCGACAGGCCCTCGAGGACGAAGAGCCCGCCGATGATGGCGAGCACGATCTCGTGCTTCACCGCGACGGCGGTGGCGCCGATGGCGCCGCCGAGCGCGAGAGAGCCCGTGTCGCCCATGAAGATCGCCGCCGGCGGCGCATTGAACCACAAAAAGCCCAGCCCGGCGCCCAGGATCGCGCCGCAAATAACCGCGAGTTCGCCAACGCCCGGCACGAAGGGCACTTGCAGATAATCCGCATAAATGGCGTTGCCGACGAGATAGGCGATGAAGGCGTAGGCGCCCGCCGCGATCATGACGGGCACGGTGGCGAGCCCGTCGAGCCCATCGGTGAGGTTCACGGTGTTCGACGCGCCAACGATGACGAACGCCGCGAACGGCACGTACATGAAGCCAAGCGGCACAATAAGATCTTTGAGAAACGGCGTGGGCACGCCGGTCTCGATGCCCGCCGGCACGATCGACGCCGCGCCGAGGGCGGCCGCTTCCGCGGCGTTCGCGAGCCGCGCAGCGCCAAGAATGCGCACGCAGAAATAGGCTGCGAGAAGCGCCACGGCGAACTGGACGATGAGCTTCAGGCTGCCGACGACCCCGTCGGACTTCTGCTTCGTCACCTTCAGATAGTCGTCGACGAAGCCGAGGGCGCCGAAGCTCAACGTCACGGCCATCACGACCCAGACGTAAGGATTATCGAGCCGCGCCCAGAAGAACGTCGCGGCGCTGAGCGACAAAAGTATCAGGACCCCGCCCATTGTCGGCGTCCCGGCCTTCGTCAGGATGTGGCCCTCGGGCCCGTCCTCGCGGATCGGCTGGCCGCGCCCCTGTTTGCGCCGCATCCACCGGATCAGCGACGGGCCTAGAAGGAATGAGATTACGAGCGCCGTCATCACCGCGCCGCCGGTTCGGAAGGTCAGGTAGCGGAACACGTTGAAAAGCGGAAGCTGGTCCGCATATGGAAAAAACAGGTGGTACAGCATCGCGCTTCGCTCGCCCGCTTCGTTTTCCGCGCCGCAGCGCGGAGAGCGCGCCGGCGGGCGATCTGACTTGCTCTTGCCCGGGGGCGCTTCAGGCGCGCCTCGCCGCGCCGTTTTCGTCGGCCGTTCCGCCAGCCGCGGCCGCGCGCAGGGCCGCGACGACGGCGCTCACCATAGAGGCGTTCGATCCTTTGACCATCACCATATCGCCGTCGCGTAAGTCTTGGACGAGCGCCTCGGCGATCGCCGCCGGCCCCGCCTCTGCGTCCTCGACGTGACGGCCGCGCATCGCGTCAGGGAGCCTGTCGCGCAAGGACGCCATCAGCGGCCCGGACGTGTGGACGACGCCAACGCCGGCGGCCTGCAAAGGCTCCGCGAGATCGGCGTGAAGTTGCGGCCCGTCCGGTCCGAGTTCGCGCATTTCGCCGAGGACGGCGACGCGCGTCCCGTTCCCGCGCGGCGACGCCGCCGCCGCGAACACTTTGAACGCGGCCGGCATCGACGCCGGATTCGCGTTATAGCTTTCGTCAAGCAGAAGGATCCGCCGGCCGCCCGACAGGTCGAGAACCGCGGCCTCGCCACGGCCGGCCCCGGCGCCGAACCGCGCAAGCCGCTCCGCCGCGCCGGCGACAGGCAAGCCGAGCGCCGCCGTCGCGCCCAGAACCGCGAGCGCGTTCATCGCCATATGTTCGCCCGGCGCCCCCAGCCGGAACGCGACGCGCTCACCCATGACGTCGGCCTCGATCGACCCCGCCTCGGCGTCGCCGCCATAAGAAAGGAGGCGCACGTCCGCCCCCTCTCGCGCCCCGAACGAGATGAGGCGCTTAATCCCCGCCTCTTCCGCGCGCTGGCGTAAGAGCGCGTAATGATCGTTGTCCAACGGCAAAACCGCCGCGCCGCGCGGCGCGACGCCGAGGAAGATCTCCGCCTTCGCTTCGGCGATGCCTTCGATCGAGTCGAAGAATTCGAGATGCGCCGCGGCGACCGTGGTGACGATGGCGACGTCGGGCTTCACGAGCTTCGTCAGCGGCGTGATCTCGCCGGCGTGGTTCATGCCGATTTCGTAGACGCCGAAGTCCGCGCCCATGGGCGTCTCGGCGAGCGTCAACGGCACGCCCCAGTGATTGTTGAAGCTCTTCGCGGCGGCGTGGACCTGGCCTTCGCCGGCGAGGGCGCAGCGCAGCATCTCTTTCGTCGAGGTCTTGCCGGCGCTGCCGGTGACGCCGACGCGCTTGCCGAAATTGCGCACCCGCGCCGCCCTGGCGAGGTCGCGCAAGCCGTCGAGCGTGTCGCGCACGACGAGGAGCGGCTTGTCAGCCGGCGCGTCGTCGGGGGCGCGCGCCACGAGCGCAGCCGACGCGCCCGCGTCGAAGGCGGCGCGCACGAAGTCGTGGCCGTCGCGCGCGTCCTTCAGCGCGACGAAAAGATCGCCGGGCCGCAGGGTGCGCGTGTCGATGGAGACGCCCGTGGCGGCCCATTCCTCGGCCGGCCAGGCGCCGGCCGATCCTTTGGCGCTCGCCGGCGCGCGCGAACACAAAGCGCCGCCCGTCGCGGCCGCGGCTTCAAAAGCCGACCAAAGCGCTCGTCCGATCATCGTCCCGCCTCCCGGGCCTGCGCGGCCGCCGCGGCGACGGCGACGTCGTCGAAGAGGATCGTCTCTCCGCCGACGATTTGACCCGTCTCATGGCCCTTGCCGCAAATTAGTAAAAGATCCCCCGCCTGAAGCTTGGCGACGCCCGCGGCGATCGCCTCCGCCCGGTCAGCGATCTCGATCGCGTCCGGCGCGCCGGCGCGGACCATTCGGCGGATCTCGGCCGCATCCTCGTTGCGTGGGTTATCGTCGGTGACGATGACGGCGTCCGCACCGGCCGCGGCGGCCGCGCCCATCAGCGGCCGCTTGTCTTTGTCCCGGTCGCCCCCGGCGCCGATGATGGCGAAGACGCGACCCGCCGCGTGCGGCCGGGCCGCGACGAGCGCCGTCGCCACCGCGTCGGGCGTATGGGCGTAGTCGACATAGCCGCCCGCCCCGGCGACGCGCGCCGCGCGCTGCATCCGACCCGGCGGGCCCTCAAGCGCCTCTATCGCGCGCACGGCGGCGACGGCGTCTTCGCCCGTCCCGATGACGAGCGCAGCCGCGAGGAGCGCGTTCTCGGCCTGGAACGCGCCGATCAGCGGCGGCGATGCGGCGAGTTCCTCGCCGGCGACGCGGATGCGTAAGTCGAGGCCGTCAGCGGTCGGCGCGCAGTCGACGAGCGCGAGGTCCTCGCCGGCGCGCCCGGTCGTCAGCGTGCGAAGCCCCCGGGCGCGGGCGGCTTCGGCGATGCGCGCCGCGCCCTCGCCGTCGGCGTTGACGGCGGCGAACCCGTCCCGCGCCACAAGTTCCGTGAACAGACGCAGCTTCGCTTGGGAGTAAGCGTCGAAGGTCGGATGGTAGTCGAGATGGTCGCGGGTGATGTTGGTGAACGCCGCCCCGGCGAAGGACACGGCGTCGGCTCGGCGCTGGTCGAGGCCGTGGCTCGAGACCTCCATCGCCAGGCGCTCGACGCCGGCGATCGCCATTTCGCTCAGCGTTCGATGCAACGTCACAGGCTCGGGCGTCGTGTGGTCGAGCGCGATGTCGACGCCCGGCGCGCGGGCCCCTAGCGTGCCGAGGCTCCCGGCCTTGCGCCCAAGCGCGCGCCAAATGCGCGCGGCGAACCAGGCGACCGACGTCTTGCCGTTGGTGCCGGTGACGCCGACGACCACGGACGGCTGGCCTGGATGAAAGCGCGCGGCGATCTCGGCGAGGCGCCGGCGCGGCGAGGGATCGCGCACGACAATTGCGGTTTTGACATCTACGACCGCGTCCTCGGCCGCGAGCACGGCGACGGCGCCCGCGGCTTCGGCTAGCGCCGCGAACGCCGCGCCGTCGCGCGTCCCGCCTGGCAGGGCCGCGAAAAGCGCGCCCGGCGTCGCGTCGCGGCTGTCGACGACGAGGTCCATGACGTCCGGGTCCGGATCGCACGGAGCGCCGAGAAGCGCCGAGAGCTTCATCAGATCGCCTCGCCGCCGCGCATCGCATTGAGAAGCACCGCGACGTCGTCGACGCCTGCGTCAATGAAGACGGGCGCGTTCGGCTGGTCGACCGCGTCGTCGTCGAACGCCGGCGTCGGCGGATCGCCGGGCTCGCCCGTGGGCCCGCCGAAAGCCGCGCGGGCGGCATCGGACGAAATCGGCGTCACGCCGAGGGCGGGGCCGACTTCCGAAACGACTTCGGCGAACGCCGGCGCGGCGTTCCAGCCGGCGGTAGCGTAGCCGTGCGTCTCTTTCGACGGCTTCGGATTGTCGAACGAGATCAGCACCGCGTAGCGCGGCGCGGGGCCCGGAAAAGCGCCGACGAAGCTCGCGATGCGCGCGTTTCGGTCGTAGCCGCCGCGGGAAGGTTTGTCCGCCGTCGCCGTTTTGCCGACGGGGTAGTAGCCCGGAACGTCGGCGTACGATGCGGTGCCGTCGGTGACGACCCGACGCAGGACGCGGCGCATGATCGCGCTCGTCTCTTCGGAGAAGACGCGCTTCGCGGCGCCGGCGCGCCGCCCCGCGACAAACGTTGGAACGCGCAGTTCGCCGCCGTTCACCACCGCGGCGAACGCGTTCAACAGATGCATCGGCGTCACCGATATGCCGTGTCCGTAAGAAACGGTGGCGGACTCGACCGGACCCCACTTCGCCGGCGGACGCGGCGCGCGGCGCGCGGCGAGCTCCGTGCGGAGCGGCGAGAGCAGCCCGAGCGAAGCGAGCGCGTCTCGCTGGCGCGAGGACCCGAGGTCGCCGGCCATGCGCGCCGCGCCAATGTTCGATGAGTGCTGCACGACTTCGGAAAACGTGAGGACCCGGTTCTCTCCATGGAAATCGCGGATACGAGCGCCGGCGACGCGAAACGCGCCGCGGGCGTCATAAGGCGCGAACTCAGAGGCGACGCCGGCTTCGAGCGCCGCAGCGGCGGTGAACGTTTTGAACGCCGACCCGAGTTCGTAAAGATCGATCGCGGCGCGATTGCGGCGCGCATCCGCCGGCGCGGCGCCAGGATCGTTCGGATCGAAGGTCGGAGCGTTGGCGAAGGCGACGATCTCGCCGGTCGCCACGTCCATGATCGCGCCCCACGCCGCCTCGGCGCGATGGCGGCGCACGCGCTCAGCGAGAACCCGCTCCAGCGCGCGCTGGGCGATAAGGTCGATCGACGCGACAAGCGTCTTCGCACTGGCTGACGCATCGAGGGCGCGCTCGAGGCCGGCGACGCCGCCGCGCCCGTCGACGCGCCATCCGACGACGTGAGCGGCTAGCTCCCCGTGCGGATAATACCGACGAACGACGTCGGCGAATTCAACGCCCGGCAGGCCGAGCGCGAAGGCGCGCGCCTCCTGCGCCGGTGTGATGGCGTCGCCAAGAGTGACGTAGCGACCGGCGGCGAGGCGAGCGGCGGCCGCCCGCGCGTCAATCCCCGCATCCGGCAGAGCCGAGGCGATCGCCGCGGCCGTCTCCTCCGGATCCCATACGTTCGGACCGGCGACGACGAGCGCGCGCATCGGCAATCCGCCGGCGAGAAGGCGCCCGCGCCGGTCGACGATCTCCGGCGCGACGCCGGCGTCGCGCACGGCGGCGACCCGGCGCTGGCGCGCAGCGCCGTCCGTCGCGACGTCCCACAGCCGCACGCCAAGGGCGGAGAACGCAACCACGAAGGCCGTCGCGCACATGCCGATCCTAACCCGTGAACGCCGCGCCGCGCCGGCGCGGCGCCCGGCGACGCGCACGTCAAGGCGGATCTCTTCAAGATCCGTCGCCGGACAAGCGTCGGCGTCCGCAACGACGTACGTCACCCGCGCGCGCCGACGGCGCAAGCGCCGCCACAAGAGCCGCCCATCAATCGCCACGGCGAGACGCCCTCCCCGCGAGCCCGCGCGCGTCGACGTCGGCGACGGCGAGTTCCGGCGCCGGCGCGGGATCCGGCGCGGCCCGTGCGGCCGCCGGCGCAGGTTTCACGCCGACAAAGGCGGTCAGAAAATCTCGAGCGCTGAAGAGCTCGGCGCTCGAGGCCGGCCGGAGGTCCGTGTTCTCCGCGGCGAGGTCGGCGAGCCGCGCCGGGCTCTCGAGATGCGCGACCTCGACCCGCAGGAGATCGATCTCGCGACGCTCGTCCGCCTGGCGCTCTTTAAGGCGCGCGATCTCCGCGCGCGTTTCGCGCACCGCCACTTCCGCCTTGTATCGGCCTGCAGCGGCGGCCATCAAAATCAACGTCAGCATCAATAAGGACGCCCTCATCGCCACGCGCGTCTCCAATCTTCAAAAGGTTTCGACAAACGAAGGTTCGGCGGACGCGCCGGCGCATCGATCGCCGGCGTATCGGCGCGTCGCGCCGCGCGCAGTTTCGCCGAGCGCGCACGCGGATTGCGGGCGATCTCCTCAGCGTCCGCGGCGACCGGTTTGCGGGTCAGATCGACGAACGACGGGGGCGGACCATCGACGACCGGCGCATGCCTTGACGGCCCGCCGGCCCGGCCCGTCCGGTCGCTGAAGAAGCGTTTGACGATGCGGTCCTCCAACGAATGGAAGGTGACGACGACGAGCCTGCCCTCCGGCCGCAGCAGACCCTCGGCGGCGTCGAGCCCGGCCGCCAATTGTCCGAGCTCGTCATTGACGAAAATCCGCAGGGCCTGGAACGCGCGCGTCGCCGGATGAATCTTATCGCGCGCCGCCATCGGCGTCGCGTCCTCAAGAATTTGCGCGAGCGCCCCCGTCGTCTCGATGGGCGCCGCCTCGCGCGCGGCGACGACGGCGCGGGCGAGGCGGCCCGCAGCGCGCTCCTCTCCGTAGACGCGAAAGATTTCGGCCAAGTCGGAGACGTCGGCTGCGGCGACCACGTCCGCCGCGTTGGGACGGCCGTCGTCCATCCGCATGGAGAGCGGTCCGTCGCGCCGGTAGGAGAAGCCGCGCGCCCCGTCGTCCAGTTGCATCGATGAGACGCCAAGATCGAGGACGACGCCGTCGACGGCGTCAAGCCCGAGATCGGCGAGCCCCTCGGCCATCTGCGCGAAAGGCCGCGACGCCATCTGGAGCCGCGGGGCGAAACGGGCGACGAGCCCTCGCGCCGCGGAGACCGCGGCGGGATCGCGGTCGAACCCTATGACGCGACAGTCCGCCGCCTGAAGAAGCGCCGAGGCGTAGCCGCCCGCCCCGAACGTGCCGTCGACGACAACGTCCCCGTCGCGCGGCGCCAGGCGTTCCAGAACGGGCGCGAGCAGCACAGGCACATGAGGCGCGTCCATGGGGGATCCTTCGCGCCGACAGGCGGGGAATGGAAGGGTCAGCCGCTTGCGGGGCGAAAGGCGGCCGGGTTCTGCAAGCGCCGCAGGGCCGCACGCGCGCGCTCCTCCTCGTCTTCCGCCTGCTGTGCCGCCGCGTCCGCGCGCCAGATCTGAAAAGTGTCGCCAAGCCCCATTAAAAGCGCCTCGCCCTCGAGACCGGCGTGGGCGCGCATGGGCTGGGGCAGAACGCAGCGGCCGTCGTTGTCGATCGATACGCGACGCGCGCGCCCGATAAGCGCCCGCTGCAGCGCCTGACGGTCCGGATCGTAAGGCGGCAGCGCCGCAATGCTCGCCTTGAGGCCCTCCATGTAGTCTTCGCCGCCGCACTCGAGGAACGGCCCGTCCAGCGACGGCGTACAAAAGAAGCCCTGGAAGCTCTTGAGATTCAATGCGTTTCGGAAGTCCGTCGGAAGCGCCAATCGGCCCTTCGCGTCGACCTTGTTTGCGTGTGAACCCAGGAACATCGCTGCCGCCGCGCGCATCGCTCAAGCCCCCGAACGCCGTCGCGGGCGCCCCCAAACCCCCGCGCGCCCCGGCAAAGAAAGGTTGGGGCGAAGGGGCAGAAATAAACAAAATAACGCAACGAACCAACCAACACCGCAACGAAA
>JBHJHE010000004.1:0-9560 GCA_050331095.1 Parvularculaceae bacterium | reverse complement strand
AGCTGTCGTCGCCGGCGCCGCCTTGCATTGTATCGGCCCCGTCGCCGCCGTCGATCATGTCGGCTCCGTCGCCGCCGTCGATCATGTCGTCGCCGGCCGCGCCAGCGATCGTGTCGTCGCCGCCTTCGCCGAGGATCGTGTCGGCGCCTTCGGTGCCGGCGAGCTCGTTCGGATTGTCGTCGCCCTCGATCAGCTCCGGCCCCGGCTGAGGCGCGGGTTCCGGCGCGGGCTCGGGTTCAGGTTCCGGCTCGGGTTCCGGCTCGGGCGAGCTCGCCGGGACGCTGGTGGTCGGGCCGTCTTCGGCCTCGGCGATCAGATCGATCGGGATGATCGGTTCGCTCTCGACGCGCGTGCGCACGGCGTCGGGCAGCGACACGAAGGCCAAGCCCACGATCGCCCCGTGCAGCAACAGCGAAATGAAAAAACCGAAACGCATCGCCGCTCAAACTCGTCGACGCCGGCGCCCGCGCGCCGGTCGCCCCGCGTCAGTTGAGGTCCGGATCCGACACGAGGCCGATGCGGCGGAAGCCCGCCGCGTTGATCCGCCCCATGACTTGCATGACCTCGCCATAAGCCCGCGCCTGGTCGCCGCGGATGTAAATGCGCTGGTCGTAGCCCGCGTCGGCGATCGCCTCGAGCCGCGCCACGAGCGCGTCGAGCTCGACCTCCGTCTCCTGAACGAAGATCTGGCCCTCGCCGGAGATCGTCACCGTCAACGGCTCGCCCTCGTCTGCGATGGGCTTCGCCGCCGTCTCCGGCAGGTCGACGGCGACGCCGACCGTGAGGAGCGGCGCGGCGACCATAAAGACGATCAGCAGCACGAGCATGACGTCGACGAGCGGCGTCACGTTGATTTCCGACATGGGACGCGCGCGTCCGCGGCCGCGCCCGCCGCCGCCAAGGGACATCGCCATCAGCGCGCCCTTTCGTCGAGCTGCCGCGACAGGATCGTGGAGAACTCCGCGGCGAAGGTCTCAAGCCGCACGGCGAAGGAGTTGAGCGCCGCGGTGTAGCGGTTGTAGCCGACCACCGCCGGGATGGCGGCGAGGAGGCCAAGCGCCGTCGCGAAGAGCGCCTCGGCGATGCCGGGCGCGACGACGGCGAGGTTCGTGTCTTTGGTGGCGGCGATCGCCTGGAACGCGGTCATGATGCCCCAGACCGTGCCGAACAGGCCGACGAACGGCGCGGCCGAGCCGATGGTGGCGAGGACGCCGAGGCTCGATTCGGCTTTCTCTAGCTCGCGGGCGACGGCGACGTTCATGACCTTCTCGATGCGCTCGCGCGCGCCGACGGCGAGCCCGTCGCCGCGCACGGTATCCTTCGCGCGGCCCCATTCGGCCATGCCCGACTTGAAGACCCGCGCCATCGGGTGGTCGGCCTTATCGCCGATCTTGCGGAAAAGCTCTTCGAGCGGCTTGCCCGACCAGAACTGGTCCTCGAACCGGTTCGACTTGCGCTTGATGCGGCCGAACAGCATCGACTTGTCGATGCTCACCGCCCACGACCAGATCGACGAAAAGGCGAGGAGACCCATCACCGCTTTGACGACGAGGCCGGCGCTGAGAAAGAGGCTCCACAGGCTGAATTCGCCGCCAAGGGTCGCCGTCTGCTCGGCGACGCCTTCGACGGCGGTCGAGGGGACGGCCTGGGGCGCCGCGGCCCCGGCCTGCGCGGCCGCAGCCGCCAGCTCCAGCCCGAACGATTGAACCGGGCCCGCGCCGCCCATGGCGGCGGCTCCCGTCGCGATCGCGACAAAGGTCTCCATCAATCCAATTCCTCAACTTCGCCCGCCCGACAGAATGCGAAGGCTTGCTCACCGGCGCGCCGATCGCGCCCCGTGTTTACGCCTGCCCTGCCCCATCAACGTTAACGGGCCGCCAAAATTCGCGCCACCCATAACGTTTTCGCGGGCGAATGCACCGCAAAATTTCGACGACAATGCGCCCCGTTAGGCCGCTTTTTCGTCGCGTTCGATCGCGGCGCGTCGCCTCGGCTCGCGTGAATAATTCTTAATCCGCCCCGTCATCCGCCCAGTCATCCGGCCCGGCGTCGTCCATCGCCGCGAACGCCGCCGCGACCTCCGGCGGCACGCGGCGCGGGCGCGCCGACGGCGTCAGGCACACAAGCTCGCTCGTCGCCTCGACGAGCCGCGCGGCGTCGCGCTCGATGGTCTGTCGCGCCTCCACCCGCGCGCCTCGTCCGCCGAAAAACCGCGTGCGGACGGTGAGGAGATCATCCATCCGCGCCGGCGCGATCCAGTCGATCGCCATGCGCCGCACCGCGAACATCATCGGATCTTCGCGCGCCATGAGGCCCGCATGGTCGAAGCCCGCCGCACGCAGGGCTTCGGTGCGCCCGCGCTCCAGAAAGTGCAGATATCGCGCGTGGTAGACGAGGCCGGAAAAATCGGTGTCCTCGAAATAGACCCGCGCCGCCAGTTCGAACTCGGCCATGGCGCTTCGTTAGCGGCGAACGTCGCGCGGGGGAACGCAGTTGAAGCCGTCGAACGCGGCCGCGCCGCCAGCCCGATCCGAATAGGCCCCGTCCGAGTAGGCGCCGTCCGAAGCGAGGAAAAGCGCCTCGAAGCCCGCGGTCGGCGTGCGCGCCAGTCGGCCGCTTTCCGCGTCGCGGGGATAGAAGTCGAAGGCCTGGTACCGGCCGGCGACGCCGCCGGCGAGCGCGATGGGCCCGCGTGCGTAAGCCCGCGCGAGGCCCGGCCCGACGAGGCAGAGGTCGCGCGCGCCGTCGACGACGCCGGCGACGATTTCGGTCCCGGGCGCGACGTCGCAATCGGCGAGGACGATGCGCCGTCCGTCGGCGCAGGGGCCGAAGCCCTCGACGGCGCGGGCGACCGTGTGGGCCTCATGGAGCGAGCCGCGAACGTCGCGGGCGACCTCGCTGTCGCGGTACGTCTCTCTCGTCGCCGACGCGACGTCATAGGCGGCCTCGGCCTGGACCAACCGGTCGAACGAGAGGTCGGCGCTGAAGAGCGCCCCATCGAGACGATCGCGTTCCCTCTCGATATCCTTGCGCGCTTGTTCGCGGTCGTCCTCGCTGGCGTCGTCGTCGCGCAGGACGCGGCGCGCCTTTCGGATCGCAAGGCGCGCGTTCTCGATCCGGTCGACGTCGAAGTCGTAGCCGTTTTGGGCCGACCGGACGTCGTCGAGGAACTCGCGAAGCCAGCGGCCGACGACGTAGCCGGCGAGGAAATCGTTCTCCGCGTCGCCCGGGCAGACGCCCTGATAGCGCTTGTCGTCAAGGCCGAACGCCTCGCCGCCTTCGACCGTGCACAGACGGCGCAATCCGTCTTCGCGGCCCGCGGCGTAGGCCGCGCGGTCGACGGCGACGCCGAACCGCGCGCACTCCGCGACCCGGTCCTCGACCTTGGCGGCGAGCGCGCCGGCGCGCCCGTCGGCGACCCCCACGGGCCCGAAATCGCCGGCGAGGCAGTCGTCTTCGCCGAGCCGGCCCGTCGCGCCCGCCCCAAGGGCGAGCGCCGCGGCCGCCGCAACAATCCAACGCGCCATTTCGCGCTTTCCCCCTCTCGACTCAGCCCCGTCCGCCGTCGTTTCATCGCCGGCGTCGTTAGTTTTTCATGGGGGTCGGCGTGAAGAAAGAAGACGCGTTGATTTTGACCGTTGTGGCGCTCTCCACCGGGCCCGCGGCCGCGTCGCCCCAACGTTCCGACGAACCGCAGCGCTCCGACGGATACGTCACGACGGCGGACGGCCTGCGCATCTTCCTGCGCCGAATCGTCGAGGCGGCCCCCGCGGCGAACCGCGGTCCCCTGCTCCTCGTCAATGGCGGGCGGCCCGGCGTCCTCGCCTCATGGGACGTCGACGTTCCGGGCCCGTCGACGGCGGCCCTCTTCGCGGCCGCAGGGCACACGGTCTATCTCATGGACGCGCGCGGCTTCGGTCGGTCGGCCCATACGCCCGAGATGCGGGACGGCGCCGAAGCCGGCCCCGTCGCCGTGCGGACCGACGAGGTCGTCAACGACGGCGCCGCCGGCGTTGCGGAGATCAAGCGCCGCCATCCGGGCGACGACCGGCTTGCGGCGCTCGGCTGGGCGACTGGCAGCCAGTGGGTCGGCGCGTTCGCGGCGGGCGCGCCCGATGCTTTCAGCCATCTGATTTACTACCACGGGGCCTATGGCGGCGCCCCGGGCGGCTGGCCTTTTCAAAGCGTCGCCGATCCGAGCGATCCGACGGCGCTCGACCGCGCCCGCTTTGACGCTTTCCGGTGCTCGACGGCGGCGCAGGCCACGGGCCGTCTGGCCGAGGAGACCGACGACGCGGCGTTTCTCGCCCGCTACGGCGAACTGGCCCTCGAAGGCGATCGGCGTGCGGACGAACGGGATCCGCCATGCTTCCGTTTTCCGTCCGGGCCGCTCGCCGACACGCTGGCGATGGTCAATGGCCGGAAGATCTTCGATGCCGGGCCGATCCGCGGCAAGGTTCTGATCCTGCGCGCCGAGAACGATTTCTGGTCGCGACCCGAAGACGTGCGCGCGCTGCGGGCGGACCTTCGCAACGCCGCGTCCGTCGACGTCGTCGAGCTCCCCGGCGCATCGCACTACGCGCATCTTTCGCCGGAAGCGCGCGGGGCCTTCGTCGACGCCGTCCTCGCCTTCACCGCGGCGGACGCGCCGGAAGGCTCATCCGGCCGTCCCCAAGATCGCCCCTAGAGCGCCGAGCGTTCAGCTTGGATCGGGCGAAGACCGTTTCAGGCGCTCACAACAAAGAATCTAGAGCATCCGACTGATTCAATCAGAAAACGTGATGCTCTAGACAAGGCCTACCGCGCCGGCGGGGTCAGGCCCAATCGCCGCCACGCCGTCTCGGACAACACGCGGCCGCGCGGCGTGCGCTGGATGAGGCCGCGCTGCAGGAGGAACGGCTCAACGACGTCCTCCACCGCGTCGCGGGCCTCGGCGAGGGCCGCCGCGATGGTCTCGATGCCGACGGGCCCGCCGCCGAAATGCTCCGCGATCAGCATGAGATATCGCCGGTCGAGGGCGTCGAGGCCGATCTCGTCGATTTCGAGCCGGGCGAGGGCCCGGGTCGCGACGTCGCGGTCGATCGCCGCCCGGCCCTCGACCGTGGCGAGGTCGCGCACGCGGCGCAGGAGCCGGCCGGCGACGCGCGGCGTGCCGCGGGCGCGGCGGGCGATTTCGCCCGCTCCCTCGGCCGCGACGCCGACCCCGAGGCGGCGGGCGGCGCGCGCGACGATCTCGGCGAGCTCATCCTCCGTGTAGAAATCAAGCCGCACCGGCGCGCCGAACCGGTCGAGCAGGGGCTTCGCAAGAAGGCCCGCGCGGGTCGTCGCGCCGACGAGCGTGAACCGCGGCAGGTCGATCTTCACCGAGCGCGCCGACGGCCCCTCGCCGATCATGAGGTCGAGCGCGAAGTCCTCCATCGCCGGATAAAGCACCTCCTCCACGGCGGGCGTCAGGCGATGGATCTCGTCGATGAAAAGAACGTCGCCCGCCTCAAGATTGGTGAGGAGCGCGGCGAGGTCGCCGGGCTTCGAAATGACGGGTCCCGAGGTCGAGCGGAACGCCGCGCCGAGTTCGTTGGCGACGATCTGCGCCAACGTCGTCTTGCCGAGGCCCGGCGGCCCGTGGAGGAGCACGTGGTCGAGCGCCTCGCCGCGCTGGCGGGCGGCGGCGGCGAAGAGCTTCAGGTTATCCTTCGCCCGCGTCTGCCCGACAAAATCCTCGAACGTCTTGGGGCGGAGCGCCGGATCCGGATCGCTCGGCGCGGCCTCGGGGTCGACGAGGCGGTCTTGGTCGAATTCGGAGGCGAGGCTCGTCATCTGTCGATCACGCGGCGGACAATCGTTGCAGGGCGGACTTGATCAACGCCGGCGCGTCGGCGCCCTCGGCCGCGGCGACGGCGCGGCGCGCTTCGAAGGCGTCATAGCCGAGATTGACGAGGGCCGAGACGGCGTCGGCGGCGGGGCCGGCCTCGTTGGCGGCGGCGGGCGCGGCGCGCAACGGCGCGATCGCGGCGAGGCCGCCGATTTTGCCGGCGAGTTCGGCGACGATGCGCTGGGCGAGTTTTTTGCCGACGCCGTGGGCGCGCGCGAGAGCGGTGGCGTCCGCGCCCGCGATCGCGTCAGCGAGAGCGTCGGCGTTCAGAACGTCGAGGACCGCGAGGGCGTGCTTCGCGCCGACGCCCGGCACGCCCTGGAGCAGGCGGAAAGCGCGCTTGTCCGCCTCGCTCGCAAAGCCATAGAGCCGGATCATGTCCTCGCGCACGACCGTTTCGATCGCCACCGTCGCCGCCTCCCCGGCGGCGAGGCCGCCCATCAGGCGCGCGCCGCCATGGATCTCATAGCCGACGCCGCCGACCTCGACGAGCGCGGTCTCGCCGTCGACCGCCGCGACGGTTCCCTTCAACCGCCCGATCATGCGCTCGCCCTCAACCGGCGCGCGCCGCGGTGGTGGGCGTGGCAGATGGCGACGGCGAGGGCGTCGGCGGCGTCCGCGGCGAGCGGCCCCGCGGCGGGGATCAGCACCCGGACCATCGCCGCCACCTGGCGCTTGTCGGCGTGGCCGCGGCCGACGACCGCCTTCTTCACCGTGTTCGCCGCGTATTCGGCGACGGCGAGCCCGACGCCCGCCGGCGCGGCGAGGGCGAGGCCGCGCGCCTCGCCGAGGGTCAGGGCGTCGCGCGGGTTCGAGTTGACGAACGTTTCTTCGACCGCCGCCTCGTCCGGCCCGTGGCTCGCGATGGTCTCGGCGAGGCCCGTCGCGATCGCCGCGAGGCGCTGGGGCTTTTCAAGCCCGCGGGCCGGCCGGATGACGCCGGCGGCGACGAACGACAAGCGCGCGCCGGCCGCGGCGATCACCGCCCAGCCGGTCGCGCGCGAGCCGGGATCGCGGCCCAGGATGCGAATCGTCTCCATGGGCCAAGACTAGGGCGTTCGGAACGAAACGGGAATCTTTTCCCGCTTCGTCCCGCAATCGGCGATCAGCGCCGGGTGACGAGGATCGCCCACTCGCCGTCGGGGTTCGACGGCGGCTCTCCCAGCAGCCGCTGGCCGCCGCCGGAGACGGTGGAGATCGAGCCCGTGCGCAACGGCCCGCCATTGATCGGGTCGAACCAGCGCACATCGAAGCTCCCCGAGACGCCCGACAGGTCGAGCCGCTGCCGGTCCGCGTCGTCGACGGCGTAGGCGACGTAGGTCTCTCCGGCGTCGGCGAAGAGGTAGTTGTCGCTGTCGGACTGGCCGCTCCCCGCGGCCGCCGGGGCGCCGCCGGACGTCGAGCCCGTGGGCGTCGTCGTCAGGCTCGTCGTCGTCGACCGGCCGGTCCCCTGGTTCAGGGTCATCCGGTCAAGGTGAACCTCGGCGGAGCGGCCGGAGATCTCGATGCGGTAGCGGCCGGGATCGAGATCGTATGTCGCATCGAATTTCTGGCCGTCCTGGCGGTCGAGGCTGTTCGACCACACCCAGTTCGTGAACGAACCGGAGAAGAACATCTTCCACCAGGGTTGGCCGTTCTGGCCGTTCGGCTGGACGAGCGAACCCGACGCGTCGTCGACGATCCGCATCCAGATGTCGTTGTTGAGGTCCGACCGGCCGTCATTGCGCGTGATGCGCCGGGCGCGGAAGACGTAGCGGTAATTCCCTCCCTCGCCTTCGGGGATCTCGACGACGTAGCTGAGGACGCCCGAACCCGCGCCGTTGATGTTGAAGAGATCCGGCCCGTCCCAACGATAGAAGCCTGAGCCCGTAAAGCCCGGATCGTCGTTTTCGAAGACCCAGTCCCCCGGCGGGTTCGTCCCTGCGTCTTCCGCCTCGATGGCGATCGTCCGCGTTCCGCTCGACGGCAACACGTAGACGCCGGCCGTTCCGTCGCCGGACGAGGACGACCCGCCGCCGCCGCCCGTTGACGTCGTCAGGAGCTCGTCGCGCTCGCGCATGTCGAGAGCCTTTTCGCCGAGATGCTCGTTGAAGAAGGCGATGGCGTTTCTCGCGTCGCTCCATTTCGTGGCGCGCGAGCGGTGATCCTGACAGCCGAGGTCGCCGCAGCCGGTCTGGTATCCGTAGTAGTACTCGACGCCGGCGGCGCCGACCGTCAGGGCGTTCCACAGGACGCGCCGGCGCGTCAGGTCGCGATTGTCTCCCTGGGAGTCGTTGCCCGGCAGGAGGTTATCCGGGTAGGACGCGTCGACGCCGACGCCGCGCGAGGCGCTGCCCGGCTCGTCAAAGCCGACGACCCAGGGGACGCCCTCGTCGCGCGAGCGCCGGACCCATTCCTCAAGCCGGCCGCGGGCCTCGTCGAAGTTCTGGTTCGACGTCTGGATCGAGGCGCCCGTCAAGCCGGACGCATCGCCGAGGAGCGGGCCGTACTTCGAGTTCTGCTGACCTGGGAAAGTGTGCAGCACCCGGAGGTGTCCGTAAGGATCGATCGAACCGATGTACTGGGCCGTGTCCTCGGCAAGGTCGGACGACAGCGACCACTCCTCGCCGAGGTTCCAGTTGAGCGCCAGGTGGTGGCCGAACCGCGCCACGAGTTCGCGATAATAAAGTCGGCGTTCGCGGCCGAACGAGCCGCCGTCCATCTCCTGATCGTTCTCCGTCTCCATCGTTTTGAAGTGGAGATAGAGACCCAGCTGGTCGCCGTAGGAGAAGACACGGTCCCACTGGTCGAGCTTGGAGACGTCGAACCGGTCATGGAAGACGCCGTCGTCCCAGCGGCGTGCGTCATTGAAGCCCTGATACTGGCTTTCGCTGACGCGCAGGAGGTGCGGGAAGACGTTGTCGTCGTCGCCATGGAGGCTGAACGTCAGGAAGGAGACGACGTTCGCGCCCGCCTCGGCCAGGTAGGACCAGGCGCCCAGAAGCTCCGAGCCGCGCCCGCCGTTCCAGGTGAACTCGCCCGCCTCTCCGGCCCGGAAGTCGGTCTGGTGCAGCGACCAGGATTTCCGCCGGCCAGCGACGTTCGGCGTCGCATCGAAATCGTCATAGGCGAGCGTGTTCTCCGGCGCGTCGGCGCCGGCTTTGAAGAACCGCCGACCGTCGGGAATAAGAAGGTAGCCCTCGCCGGCGTAGGCGAGACGGCCGTTGTCGGCCGCGCGGAAGTCACGACCCTGCTTGTCGCTCGCCGCGACCGTGAACGCGCCGGTTGCGCCGTCGAGCTCGGCGACGGACGCGCCGTCGCCCGAGAGCGCCGCGTTCGCGCCCTGTCGGAACGAAAGCTCATACGTCCACTGACCGGGCGCGTCCGGCGCGAACTTGACGCGCCACTTGTTCCCGCTGTCGCAGCTTGTCTCCGCGGCGTTTCCGCAGGCGGCGAAGTAGCCCGGAACCGTGAAGCTCTTCGCGCCCTGGCGGAACGTCGCCTCAATCGCGAAATCCGTAAACGGATTGGGCGTCGCCGTCTCGGAGCTTTGCGGTCCGTCGATGGTCAGCGTCACCGCGTGCCATGTCATCAGATCGCCTTCGACCGCGACGCTTGCCGACGGCGTGGGCGTCGGCGCCGGCGTTGGAGTAGGCGTTGGGGTTGGGGTCGGTGTGGGCGTCGGTGTCGGAGTGGGCGTCGGCGTCGG
>JBHJHE010000003.1:0-29794 GCA_050331095.1 Parvularculaceae bacterium | reverse complement strand
CGCCCAGTCGCCGCCCTACTTCCAGCGCGTGGCGCTGCCGGACGCCGACTAGCTCGCCCACCGAACCGCGGCCCCCACGTTGAGGGAGCAGGCGAACGGCGCTTCGGAGAAAACGGGCAGGAGCGTTTCGCCGAAAAACTCGAAAACGCGAAAATCGCCGGAGATCGCCCGCCGCGTGCTGTTGAAGAAGCCAAGGCCGCCGCCCGGGCTCGAGGTCACGGACCCGCCATCGTTCGGTTGCGGCAGCGGGATGAACTCGGTCAGGCCTTCCGGCGTGCCGGCCTGGGTCGTAGCGGGGGTGAAGGCGCTGCTCTCCTGGCGCCACTCGCCGCCAAGCGCGACGCCGATCGGCCCCGCTCCGAACGGATCGATAAGTTTGCCGGTCAACACGCCGGAAGCGACGTACTGCTGCAGCTCGGCCGTCTCCGTCGGGTCGGGAATGCGAACGAAGGTCTGCGCCTCCGGCGTCAGCGACGCGCCGGTCTGCAGGAGATTGATCGGCACGCAGCCCGGGTCCTGCGCCGTTCCTTCGACGACGGAGCGGCACCGGATGACGCCGTCGGCCGGGTCGACGACCGCGTCCAGCGCCTGAACGAACCGGTTCTGGAAAAGATCGTTGAGCCGGACGATCGTGACGAGCGTGCTGCCGTACTTGAAATACGTGTCGTAGTTCCACTCCGACGTCTTGCCGAAGTCGCCGAGATCTCCCTTGGCCCCGACCGTCATCTGGAACTGGCGACGATCGGAGTCCGTGCCCCGCGGTCCAAGCTCGGTGTTGGAGCGAACGATCTGCACCGAGTCCTGTCCGGCCGCGACGTGTAGGTCACGAACCTCATCGGTGACGAACGGATTGTCCAGCGGTATATTATTTGTAAACGGAGGGATTTCGAAAACGGACCCAATCCGCGATTCCGACTGCGTGTTGGCGAAACTGCCGACGAAATAGCCCGTCAGCTTGTCGGCGATGTCGTATTCAGCCGAGCCGTATGTCAGGAAACGTTCGACGGGCACTTTCAGTTGGCATCGGTTCTGCGGGCATTCCGGATCGAAGCCGAGCGGCGCCTCGCCGCCGTCCGTTAGGTTGCCCGGCAACAGGCCTGACGGGCCGAGCGCGAACGGGCGCACCGAGCCGTCGGGATTGAAGCCGAACACTTCCGGGCCGTTGGCGCCGTTGATGATGAACGCCGCTTCCTGTTGGCCGCCCAGTTGGCGGACGCCCGGCGCAATGATGAAGTCCGGAACGCCGTCATTTGGGCCCGTATTGTCCGGGTTTGGAAGAAAGTTCGTGCCGGAGATGGCGGTGTCGCGCTGGTCGAATTCGATCGAGCCCTCGCGCGAGTAGGACGCGTGAAAGACGGCGCGGCCGCGCCCGTCGCCCGACACCGCCCCGCTCGTCAAACTGACCTGGAACTGCTCCGCGTCGCCCTCGTCGGAGATCCCGCCCTGAACGTCGAGCTCGAGCCCTTCGAAGTCGTCTTTCAAGATGAAGTTGACGACGCCGGAAACAGCGTCCGCGCCGTAAACGGCCGATGCGCCGCCGGTGATGACGTCGATGCGTTCGACGAGGGGCGTCGGAATGATGTTGAGGTCGACGGCAGTCGTGCCCGGTTGCGAACCGACCTGGCGGCGCCCGTCGACGAGAACGAGCGTGCGCGCCGTGCCGAGACGGCGGAGATCAATGAGGTTCAGTCCGGCTCCGGAGAATGTCGGGGCCGTTGAATCGGCGTTGAGGCCGGGGCCGATCGCCGGAATTTCGCGAACGAGATCGCCGATATTGACCGCGCCGGACGCGGCGATCGCCTCCGCATTCAAAATCACCGTCGGCACGGGCGTGGACGTGCCGCTCCGCGCGATCCGCGAGCCGGTTACGACGATCTGATCCGCGGCCTCGTCGTCCTGCGCGAACGCGGCGGAGCTGAACTGAGCGTTGGCGCCAATTGAGCCGACGCCCGCGAGCACGGCCGACGACACGCTGTTGAACAGCCCTCTGATGCCTCTTCTTTTCATCGCTTTGTCTTCCTTTCGGGTTTCGCCGTTTCCGTCGGAAGCCAACGCGACCGTGATCACGCCGTTTTCCGTCAGGTCGCCCGAAAGGCTCGTGCCTTCGAAAAGACGCCCCATCGCTTCTGCAAGCGCATAGCGGCCCGAAAGCGCATTAGTCGTCGTGTGTTCGATCGCCGTCGTGCGGAACAGCAGCGAATGGCGCGTCAGCCGCGCAATCTCTTTTAGCGCGGCTTCGGCGTTCTTGGCGGGGATGTCGAACTCGTAGACGCGCGCGTCTTCAACGCGAGCGCCATCCTCCCCGATCGCTGCGGCCGTTTCGGCTTGCGCCGCCATGACCGCCGCACAGACGATCGATGCGCGCGCCCAACGCAGTCCTCCTCTCCGAGCGCGCGCCGCTCCAGACGAACAGCGACTGATTTCGTGCGACTTCATGGGATAAGTCCCGTGGCCGGAAAAAAACCGCTATTCGCCGCGAGCTTTTTTTTTTCGCTGGGGCGCACGGAGGCGTCGTCGGGTGGGAATACGCTCGACATGGTTCGCCGCGCCTACGGTTCGCGCCGGAGGCTGAGCCGCACGCGCCGGTCGCCGACATGTTCGACGTCGACGTCGAACGACGTCTCAAGCGCGTTGAGCAGCGCGTCGATTTCTCCGGTCCGGAAAACGCCGCCGAACTTGAGGCGGCTCAGCTCCGGATCGACGATTTCGAAGCGTATGTCCGTATGCCGGCTAATTTCATCGACGACGTCGACGAGCGGCGTGTTGGAGAAGTCGAAGAGCCCTTCCTGCCAGGACAGTTTCCGCTGCAGTTCGCGATCGGTCATCTCCGTGATCGGGGCCTCCCGCGCGAGCGATGTGACGCGGATGTTCTGGCCCGCTTTGAGGACGACGACCTGCGCCTCGTTTCCGGGCTCGGGGTCGCGCGCGGCGTCGCGGAGCGGCGCCGCCAGAGGCCTGGCGCCCGCTTGGGGAGGGGACGTCGCCGGTGCGGCTCGCGTCGCGTCGACGGCGCTCGCGACCGCCACCCGGCCCTCGGTGACGGTCACCTCGAAGTCGTCGCCGGCTTTGTAGAGGCGGACCGCGAAAGCCGTGCCGACGGCGGTGACGACATTGTCTCCGGCCGTAACGACAAAGGCGCGCGCCGGATCACGGCGGACGGTGAAATGACCTTCGCCCTGGATCAATCGAACGGCGCGGCGCTCGCGGTTGAAGGCCACTTCGATACGCGAATCCGAATTCAGATGCACTGTGGATCCGTCGGGCAACGGCGCTTCGCGGTAATCGCCGACGGCTGTCGCGATAATCGTCGGCGGGCGGTTCTTTTCGCTGAGGACCCTGTTCGCGACGGCGCCCGCCGCCAACGCCGCCAAGATCGCTGCGATGAACACAAGGACCGCCGCTCGTCGCCGGATCGGCGCGCGCGGCCGCGCCACGATCTCGCGAAACTGCGCGACGGCGTCTTCGAGCGGCCCCGCCATCTGCGTCAGGACGTTGAGTTCGCTCGAGAGACGCGCAAGGCGCTTTATCTCGGCGACGTGCGACGGGCTGCGTTGCATCCACTCACGGAACGCCGTATAGTCCTCATGCGTCATATCGCCGGTCTCAATCTGGGCGATCCATGCGCACGCTTCGCCGGTTACGTCGGTGCGGTCGAATTTTCGTATATTGTCGGTCATCCTCAACGCCGTGGGGGATGAGCGCGCGCTTCGGCGACGATACGCGGCGCCGCGCTAGATTACGGCCGCGCTAGATTACGGTCGTGTTTTTCCCGTCGCAGAAGTCGCCATCCGGGCCGTCGGACGACAACCTCTTCGCCATGTGGTCGCTGCAGCGTCGTAGGCCGGACGCCGCGTGTTTTTCAACGGTGCTCACCGATATGTTGAGGCGGCTGGCGATTTCCTTGTGCGAATACCCATACACTTTCTTCAATACGAAAACCCGTTGACACTGCGGCGGCAAGCTCGCCACCGCCTCCCAGAAAACGATCAGGCGCTGTCGGGCGTCGATCCCGGCCTCGGCCGAGGCCGCGCTAACTTCGTCCTTCCGCTCGTCAAAATCCTCTATCAAAACGATCAGGTTCTGCGACTTTTTTTGCAGCTCCTTGCGCACCACGTTTTTGGCGATCCCAAAGAGAAAGGCCCGGGGTTCGCGTATCTCCCGTGATTTTTCGGCTTGAAGCGCGCGCAGGATCGTCTCCTGCGTGATGTCCTCGATGTCGTGGCGATTGGAGACGTAGCGCCGAATAAAGCGACGGATGACGTTTTCGTTTTCGCGAAAAGCGCGAAAAACGCTCAATCCCGAACCAGCTCCGTCGTCTCTCGCCATTTGGCCCCGCTTGCGATCGGATCGCTTGGCCCAAGGGTAGGCCGGGCCCTCGGGCATGTCGTCGAGGAATTACCCCCGAAATCCACGATTGCATCGCACAGGCGCGAAAATGCAACAGTTTCTGCGATTATTTTGGCATGATCGTCCACGCCAGACGATAAATTTGACGCTTGAAGCGAATTCGTCGCACTAGGCGTCAGCGGATGCGTCGCACGCGGATGACGCGGTCGCGCTCCAAAATCTTGAGCGAGTAGCCGCCGAGAACGCCTCGGCTGATGTCTGCGGTGTACGTCATCCGCTCGCCGGGAAAGCGAACGATACGGTCGTCCGCATCAAGCTGGCGCCAGACCTGTCCATTCTCGAGCGTCACCGTGATCTTCTCGAACGGGCCCACCACGATCTCGACGATTGCGGCGCGCAACGACGCCCGATCCGGTTTTTGCGTCGCCTTTTTCGCAGCGGCGAGGCGTTCGCCGCCGAAACCCTCGTCGTGCGCGGCCGCCGGGGAGGCCGCTTCGTCGCCGGCCGGCGGCGCAGACCGCTCAGGTTCGGCGTCGGCGACGACCGCTTCGCGCGGCGTCGCGCGGCGATAAGGCGTGCGGACGCCTTCCTCGTTTTCGCGAAAGATCCTCGTTTCCGCCAATGTGTCGGCGGCGCGATCAAGACACGCCAATCGTTCTACGTCTTCCGCGATCTCGCGACATGAAACGGCGGCCGCTGCGCCTTGCTCAATCTCTGTCGTCCCGCTCGCGCATGCGGCGAGCGTAAGGCAGATGAGCGCGCCGAGGCGTCTTGGGGCTCGCATTGCGTCCTCCCGAGACCGAAGCGGCGCAACGCCGCCGCACGGATTTCGTAAGTCTGAAAGAGGAAGGTTCGCCGCGCAAGACGACGCTCGCAGTCGCGGGCGAGACGGCGGGGCGCGGGCGGAGCATTGCGCCGACAAGCAAGCGCGCAGCCCCGGCGCGAAGCCGCCGCGGCCGCTCAAGGTCGACGCAAGCGTAAGTTGATCGACGACGGCGCTCGTCGGATTTCGAGCGTAGTCGCTCAGTAAAGAGACGAACGTTCCACAAAGCTCGACTCGGCGGAGCCGGCGATATGGTCGTGTTTTCAGTAGTGTCTTTCGCCTGTCCTTATCCTGCAGGCGCTCGCCTGCGTGAGCGCATAGCGGGACGGCAAGTCGGGCTGCGGGGGGAGGGGCTTGCGACGCATCTTCACCATACGGACGGCGCATGACGGTAGGAACGGCGCGTCCGCTTCGCCAACCGTCCCTGCACGAACCTTTGGCCCGCTTCCTCGATTGCGACGGCCGTCATTGATGGGCGCCCGTCCCATTAACGTTGATCGATAAGTTCACTTGGCGCGGCGATTCGTCGGCGTCGCGCCTTCTGGTCCCGCCGAACCAGGAGCGTCCGTCTTCGCGCCGGCCCGGCCCGAGCCGCGGGCGCTCCGGCGCTTTGGCGATCACCGGTTCATCCGACCGCCCCCGAGTCGCCCCGCCGGCCGGTCAAATCATTGCATTAATGGTCGGAGTGGGGTGATTCGAACACCCGGCCCCTGCCTCCCGAAGACAGTGCTCTACCAGGCTGAGCTACACTCCGGCCGAGCGCGTGTCCTAGTCGCCGCTGCGACGCTTTGCAATTGCAAACGCGGACGCCGCGGCGGGCCTTGCGCCGGCGGGCCGCTGGAGCTAGGCAACGCGCTTCTTATTGGGGCGTCGCCAAGCGGTAAGGCAGCGGTTTTTGGTACCGCCATTCCCAGGTTCGAATCCTGGC
This sequence comes from Parvularculaceae bacterium, assembly GCA_050331095.1. Lineage (GTDB taxonomy): Bacteria > Pseudomonadota > Alphaproteobacteria > Caulobacterales > Parvularculaceae > MED-G105. The sequence goes on along the minus strand of JBHJHE010000003.1, from coordinate 23,696 downwards.
GCCCCAGCCATTCGCGTTCGGCGGCCCATTCCCGCTCCAACGCTCATTCGTTTTAAGGCGACATCGCATCACCGCTAGATCGCCGCCTGCCGAAGCAGGGGGCGCGTTGCGCGAGCGATGGCCCACGGTCACGTTCGCGTCAAAAATCCGCCGCGCGCCGATCTGCGGCGACGTTGGATTGTCGGCGGACGTCGCAAATGTTATGACGCGGCCCCCGAAGCGGCGCGACGCTGGGTATTGCGCTGCAGCATTGGAATTTGGACGAAAACGTCGTTCGCGCGGGCGTTGTCAAAACAACGTTGCAAAAAACGCGTACTTCATCCAATCATCGGAAAGGGGATGTGGTTGGGGCGCGTCGGGCGACGCCGGCGTTATGGTTTTTCCAACTCAGTAAATCCGTCTTGTGCGGCTCTCTTGGGGTCGTCATCGTCACTGAAGCCGAAGCAGAAATTCGTGTAGGTGAGGCAGAAATGAGAAGAGTCACAATCTTAGGGTCGGCCGCCGCGCTCGCCGTCGCGATCTCCGCGCCCGCCGCGGCGCAGTTCAAGCCGTCTTTGAACGAAAGCCGCGCCACGGCGAACGAAGCGAAGGCGTCGCAAAAACGGATCGACCAGCTGGACGATCAAACGACGGCGCTCGTGAACGACTACCGGGCCAATCTGAAGCAACTCGAGGCGGCGAACCGCTACAACGCGTCGCTGGAGCGGAACACGACGGCGCAAGAGCGCCAGATCGAGCGCATCGAGGCCGATATCGAGAATATCTCGGGTCTCCAAAAAGCGCTGTTGCCGCTGATGGAGGACATGCTCGCGCGGCTCGGCGAGCTCGTCGAGGCTGACCTTCCGTTCCTGCTTGACGATCGTCTGACGCGCGTCGACCGCCTTAACAAAGCGATGAGCAACCCTTCGATCTCGGCTGCGCAGCGCTATCGACTGATCATCGAGGCCTAACAGATCGAGAACGAATATGGCCGCACTCTCGGCGCAAGCGAAGGCGCGATCGACGTCGACGGCCAACAGCTCTCCGGCGAATTCCTGCGGGTCGGCCGCGTGTCGCTGATGTTCAAGACCGCTGACGACAGCGTCCTGAAGATCTGGGACCGCGAGACCCGCGGCTGGGAAGATCTTGAGCGCTCGTATCTGCCTGACGTGAAGCTCGGCCTGCGGATGGCCAAAGAGCAGACCGCGCCGGGCTTGTTGCCGGTTCCCGTGCCGGCGCCGTCGGTCGCGCAGTAACGGCGACGATCAAGGATAGGGAACTCGCACCATGAAACTTACGAAGTTCGTCAGCCTCGCCTTGTGCGCCGGCTTCGCCGCGCTCGCGGCGGACGTCGCCGCGCCGGCGCTCGCCCAAACCGTCACGCTCGACCAGGTTCTGCGGTCGATCCGCGCTGAGCGCAGCGAAGTCAGCGCCGAAAACCGCGAGCGCGAGGCGCGATTCGTTCGCGAGCGCAATCAGCAGCAGGCTGAGCTCGCCCGGGTCCGGTCGCAGGTCGCGGCCGCCGAAGCGGAATCGACCCGTCTTGAAGAGCTCGTCGAAACCAACGATGCGCGCATTAGCGAGCTCGACGCCGAACTCGCCGACAAGCAGGGCGAGTTCCAGGAATTGTTCGGCGCGGCGCGGTCTGCGGCGGCCGAGCTCACTGCGGAGATCCGCCGCTCTCAAATCAGCGCGGAGTTCCCGGGCCGCGCCGACGAGCTGAGCGAAGTGGCGCAGACGGACACGCTGCCGACGGAGGCGCAGTTGCGCTTCCTTTGGGAGACGTACGTTCAGCAGATCGCCGAACAGGCCAAGGTCGCGACCTTCACCGCCAAGGTCTCGCAGGCGAACGGCCAGTCGGTCGATCGCGAAGTGACGCGGATCGGTCCGTTCGTGACGTTCTCTGACGGCCGTTATCTCACCTACGATGCAGCGCAGAGCCAGCTCGAGTTTCTGGCGCGCCAACCGTCCGGCGGCGTCACCGAAGCGGCCCGCCGTGTCGAGCGGGCGGCGGGCGGCACGGTTCGCGGCGTCATCGACCCGTCGCTTGGCCAGCTTCTGGGGCTGATCGTCGAATCGCCGTCGGCGCTGGAGCGTCTTCAGCAAGGCCGCACCGTCGGCTACATTATCGTCGGTATCTTCCTCCTCGGCACGGTGCTCGGCATTTATAAGTGGCTCACGCTGACCGCGACCGCCGGTGCCGTGCGCGGCCAGGTCCGTCGCCAGAAGGCGTCGAAATCAAATCCGCTGGGCCGCGTAATGCTCGCTTACGAAACGGCGTCGTCGAAAGACGTCGATACGGTGGCGCTCAAGCTCGACGATGCGATCCTCAAGGAGATTCCGAAGCTTGAGGGCGGGTTGAACCTCATCAAGGTGCTCGCCGCCGTGGCGCCGCTCCTAGGGCTTCTCGGCACCGTCATCGGTATGATTAATACCTTCCAGGCGATCACCCTCTTCGGCGCCGGCGACCCGCAGATCATGGCGGGCGGCATCTCCGAAGCGCTTGTGACGACGGTCCTGGGGCTGATCGCCGCCATCCCGCTCCTTCTGCTGCACGCCTTTGCGAAAGGCGCGTCGACGCGCGTCACGCAAATTCTTGAAGAGCAGGCCGCGGGTATGGTCGCCGAGCATGCGGAGAACCGCGCTTAACCAGCGCGGTTCGTCACCGCCACGCGGTCCCTTGTGATCGGTTAAGCGGAAGGAGTCTGGCCTTATGGGCGCCTATCTAAATCCGCAGATCGCGTTTGACGCGCTTCGCGAGTTCCTTAACCAGGGCGGTCCTGTCCTCGTCGTGATCATGGTCGTGACGTTCGTGATGTGGGGCATGATCCTGGAGCGGCTGATGTACTGGTCGACGGCCCACGCCGGCGTCGTGGCGCGCGCCAAGCGCACCTGGGCGGCGCGGTCCGAACGGAAGTCCTGGTACGCGCACGCCATTCGCGAGCGCCTCATCTCCGAGGCGAAACAGGAAGCGAGCCAGTTCAATGGCATCATTCGCGCGCTCGTCGCCGTTACGCCCCTGCTTGGGCTCCTTGGCACGGTGACCGGCATGGTTTTTGTCTTTGACGTAATGGCGGTGACGGGGTCGTCCAACGCGCGGTTGATGGCCGCCGGGATTACGCGCGCGACCATCCCGACGATGGCCGGCCTCGTCGCGTCCCTGTCGGGGCTGATTTTCATCAACGGGTTCGAGCGGGCTGTGAAAAGCGCGGAAGCGCAGCTCGGCGACGACCTCGTCATCGAATAGGCTTTCGTCATGCGCAAACGCGGATCGCACTCCGAAGACGCCGCGGACGTGAACGTCACGCCGCTGCTCGACATCGTCTTCATCATGCTGATCTTCTTCATCGTGACGGCGACGTTCCTTCGCGAGAAGGGGATCGACGTTCGCACGCCGGACGACAACGAGAATGACGAGAACACGACGCCGCCGCCGGCGCTTCTCTTGTCGGTTCAGGAAGACGGGTTCGTCCGCGTCAACAATGTCCGGCTGATCGATCCGGAGTCGGTGCAGCCGGTGGTCGAGGAATTCGTCGCGCGCGAACCCGAGGGCGTCGTCCTCGTCAATGCGGCGCCGACGGCGAAAGCCGGGGCCACGGTGACGGTGATGGACCAGGCCTACGCCGGCAACGCGCCCGCGGTGTCGTTGGCGATGCAAGCTGAGCAGTAGAGTTTAGGGCGGTTTGATTGCGGCCCCCGGGTCCGCGTTGAGCATCGGAGACGAGGAATGGCGAGACGGTCACTTTCCAGCGACGAGGGCGGCGCCGACGACGACGTGAACGTCACGCCGCTGCTCGACATCGTCTTCATTATGCTGATTTTCTTCATCGTGACGTCCACGTTCGTCAAGGAGCCGGGCGTCGACGTCAATCGCCCCGACGCGGTGACGGCGTCGGAGCGCGACTTCGCGGCGATCCTTGTCGCCGTCACGGCCGACAACGAGATCAACATCAACAAGGAAGAGGTTACGATCGACGAGGTGCGGATCAACGTCGAGGCGTTGAAGCGCGAGAATCCGAGAGGCACGTCGGTCGTGCAGATCGACGCGGACGCGGACACGCGATTGCTCGTCGAAGTCGTCAATCAGATTCGGGCCGCGGGCGTGAGTGACGTCGCCGTGTCGACCGAAGACGCATAACCAGCGGGGTTACGGAACATGGGCACGCTCGCGCGTCTACTTATCGGCGTCCCCGTCGCAGGGATCGTCACGCTTGGTCTGTTCCTTTTTATGAAAGCGATGATCAGCGGCGATCTGCGTCTCGAGGACGAGCGCGATGCGGTGAAGATCGACATCACCGCCCAGATCCAAGAGACGGACATCAACAATCTCAACAAAGACTTCAAACGGCCGACCCTCGACACGCCGCCGCCGCCGCCGCCGGCCGTCACCGACCCGTCGAATCGTCCCGCGCTCGATGGCGTGCAGGCGGCGTCGCCGCAGATCGACGTCGATCTGAACGTCGGTAGCGGCTTCAATCCGGACCGCGACGCCCAGCCGCTTGTGCGCATCCCGCCGCAATATCCAGAGCGCTGCATCTCGCGAGCGGCGAACAGCGAAACGGTCTTCGTCCAGTTCGACGTTACGCCGGAAGGTCAGACGACGAACGTCGAGGTCGTCGACACCACGAATTCGTGTCTCAATCGGGCGGCGACCCGCTCGGTGGAGCGGTGGAAGTACCAACCGAAGATCGTCGAAAACGAGGCTCAATGGCGGCGCGGCGTACAGACGGCGATTACGTTCGAGTTGGCGGAGTAACGGTCGATTTGACGACGCAGGCGTCGTCGCCGGCTAGCGGCGCCGCCGAGAAGGCAAGTTGGGTTCCGTCGGCGCCGACAAGCGTCGCCGCGTTGGTCGAGACTGGCGTTCCGCGCACTGGCGCGGTCGCCGGGTCAACGTCGGAGCCACGGCACAAGCGTGAGGCGGCAGGCACATGACTATGAAAAAACGCATCGTCGGAGCGGTCTTCGGGATGGGCGCCCTGCTCGCGGCGCCGGCCATCGTCTTCGCGCCGGCCCCGGCGGCCGCGCAGGACGAGGAAGAAGAGGACGGCCGTCGCCGTCGCTCCGAGACGCTCGACCCGGCCGTCGCCCGCGTGCTGCAGGAGGTCTTCGAACTCCAGCAGGCGGAGCAGTACGCCGAAGCTAAAGGCAAGCTGAACGAACTTCTGCGTTCGCGCGGCGAGCGCATGAAGGCGTTCGACAAGTCGACGTCCTACGAGATCCTTGGGTCGATCGAAGCCGCCCAGGAGAACTTCCCCGGCGCCTTGCGGGCGTTCCAGACCGCGCTGAACACGGGCGGTTTGCCGGAGACGCGAAACAATCAGCTGCGGTACTTCATCGCCCAGCTTAACGTGCAGCTTGAAAACTACGACGAGGCGATCAGGGGCCTCAATCAGTGGATCCAACAGGCGCGCGCGGCCGGTCAGGCTATCGATCCGAACGCCTATTATCTTCTTGCGGCGGCGAACGTGCAGAAACAGCCGCCGAATTACCGCGCGGCCGTCGGGCCGGCGGAGCAGGTTATCGAACTGCGCGGCGCGGAGAACAAGAAGAGCGACTACGATCTTCTCAATCTCGTCTATTCTGAACTCGGCGAGAACACGAAGCGCGCGGCGCTTCTTGAGCGGATGATCAACGCGTTCCCGTCGGAGCAGTCCTATTGGTCCCAGCTCGCGGGTCTCTACTCGCAGCTTAAGCGCGACGACGAGGCGTTCTCCGTGCTCGAAGTGGCGTATCGCGCCGGCCTGATCGAACGCGAAGGCCAGATCATCACGCTCGTCAATTACTATTCGTTCTTCGAAAACCCTTATCGCGGCGCGAAGCTTCTCTCACGGGAGATGGAAGCGGGTCGCGTGAAGACCACGCAGTCGAACCTCGTCCTGCTGTCACAACTTTGGAGCCAGTCGCGTGAGCACAAGCGCGCGATCCCCGTTCTCGAGCGCGCCGCCCAGCAGTCGGACAGCGGCGAGTTGTCCTATCGCTTGGGCCAGGTTCTGTTGGCGGACGAAAAGTACGCCCGGGCGGAGCGCGCGCTCGTCACGGCGCTGAACAAGGGCGGAATGACGTCGCGCCAAACCGGCGACGCTTGGCTCCTCCTCGGTACGGCCCGTTTCAGCCAGGCCGGACCCGGCGACCGCGGCCGGCGTCGCGACGCCCGCGCCGCGTTCGTCAACGCGACGCGGTATTCATCCGCCGCTCAGCAGGCGCGCGATTGGGTCACGTACATCGACGCGATCAACGACACCGAGCGGCGTCAGGACGAGCTTGAACGCGCCCAGCGCATTGAAGCGGTGGAAGAAAACATCAAACGCCTGCGCACGCAGCTTCAGGTGTGCCGCCTTCAAGGGGGTGAGGAGTGCGAAGGCATCGACGAGCGGCTTGCGAGCGAACAGGAAACGCTGGCGTCCCTGCGCGGCGGCGCTCAGCCGGCGGGCGAAGACGCGTCAACCGATGGCGGCGACGGTTCGTCTGCTGAGGATGAATCGGAAGAAGACGAGGCGTCTTCTGAAGACGGGTCGACGGACGAATAAGAGTAGCGTTCGGCGCGTGGTCATCGCCTGACGGCAAGGCGTCTTGCGCCGTGCGGACTGGCGAAGATGACCGTCGCCGGTCGTCGGCCACGGTTCAATCCGTTTGCGATCAGCGCCGGCGTACGCGGTCGGCGTCGTTTCTTCGAGAATTTTTCGCCACTCGCCGGCAAGCAACTTGTACGAATTATTCTACGGCAATCCTGTCCTTAGTGAAATTTCGGCGTCAACTTTGATGACCTGTTACAGAAATAAGCCGCTTGGCGATCGCTGAAGGCGATTTTTGACGGATTATCCGGAGCAGCGCGATCTTTCCGCCGCTTCGCGGATCGGCGGACGCGTTTGGGCGGGCCGATCCTGGTTATGGCGACGTCGCCGGCGGCTGACGAAGCGCCTGTCACGCGATTGCACATGGGGATCGCGCCTAGGGGTGATATTCAATCACCGCCACGCGCTCTGAGTTCTTTGGCGTACACGTCGAGTGCCTTGACAGTATCATCAACCGGGTCGTTTGGGCCATCGACGTGAATGAGTCCCATGGTTTGAGCCTCGACTCTACGCAAGTACGCAGCAGCTTGGCCGAGGTCACCATGGTTCCATATATGGCCGAAGGCTTTGAGCATATAACTATCGTATTCGTCAGCGCTCCAGTCGATCTTCCTCCAGTCCGGCCGATCTTCAGCGAGTGAAAGTGGGTCCCACGTTGTCCAGGCAATATCTCGCAGCCGCCGAATATCGATTTTGGGCCGCACCATCTCACAACCAACTTTTAGATCCAGAACACGATAATGGTAGCCAAAGCTGCTGCCGAGAGAAAATTCCACCCATGTCTATCATACCGAATGGCGATCCGCCGGAAGTCCTTCAGGCGACAGAAGGCGTTCTCGACCACATGCCGTTCCCGGTAGCGTGCTTTGACATAGGCGATCTTCCGCTTACGGTTGGACCTGCCTAGGATAACAGGCCTCGTCCCTTGCTCGCGCGGGGCTTTGCGAAAGGCGTTCGCATCGTAGCCCTTGTCGGCGATCAAGTGCTTCGCGCGGAGCAGGCCGTTGGACAGTTGCTCTGCGGCTCTCACGTCGCTGACGTTGCCGGGCGTGAGGCGGAGGGAGAAAGGGCGGCTGATCACGTCGGTGAGGATCTGGATTTTGCTTGTCTGACCGCCGCCTGACGGGCCGATGCCTTGCGCTTTGGACCCCGTTACCGCCGAAGGCGGAGCGCCGCGCCTTAACTTAGGTGCTATCGATGGATGTGCTCGTCGTGGCCCCTCCCGCCGCAAGCGCGTCGAGCATTCCGCTCCAGAACCGCTTTCGGGACCAGCGATTGAACCGGTTATAGATCGTGGTGTACGGACCGTCCACCTGAGGGCAATCTATCCACCGGCACTCTGTCTAAAGGACGTGGATGATGCCGGAGATCACCCGCCGGTCATCGACCCGCCGTGCGCCCGGCTGGTTTTTCGGCATGAAGGGTTCGATCGACTGCGACTGCTCGTCGTTCAGCCAAAACAGCCTGCTCATTCTTCGCTCTGTCGCCGCTTCGAGCTTGCGAATCACGTTTTACCATCAACGATCAATGGGCTGATTGAGTATGGAGCCTACGATAGACACGCGGTTATGGCGTTCAGCGCCTGACGACGAACGTCGGCCGCTCGCTTTAGGCGGGCTCCACCAACCAGGCGCCCTCAGTCAGCTCAGCGCCGCCTGCAGTTCCGGAACGATTTTAAAGAGATCGCCGACAATGCCGTAGTCCGCCACCTGAAAGATCGGCGCATCCTCGTCCTTGTTAATGGCGACAATGACCTTCGAATCCTTCATGCCGGCGAGGTGTTGGATCGCGCCGGAAATGCCGATCGCGATGTAAAGCTCCGGCGCGACGATCTTGCCCGTCTGGCCCACCTGGTGGTCGTTCGCCATGTATCCGGCGTCGACGGCGGCGCGGCTCGCCCCGACAGCGGCGTTCAGCTTGTCGGCGAGCGGATAGATGACCTCTTCGAAATTCTCGGAAGAGGCGAGGGCGCGCCCGCCGGAGACGACGACTTTCGCGGACGTCAGCTCGGGCCGGTCGGACTTGGTGATCTCTTCACTGACGAAGCGCGACACGCCAGGCTTGTCGTCCGCGTCGACCCGCTCGATCGCCGCGTCGCCGCCGTCGCCCGCCGCCTTGAAGGCGGACGTCCGTACAGTGACGATTTTTTTCGCGTCGTTCGAGCGTATGGTAGCGATCGCGTTGCCGGCGTAGATCGGCCGCGTGAAGGTGTCGGGCCCTTCGACGGCGATAATGTCGGAGATCTGCATCACGTCGAGAAGCGCGGCGACCCGCGGCATCACGTTCTTGCCATTGGCGCCGGCGGGCGAGACGACGGCGTCGTAGCCCTCGGCGAGGGAGACGATGAGCGCGGCCGTCGGTTCGGCCAGCTGGCGTTCATAGACCGGATCGTCCGCTTGAAGAACCTTACGCACGCCCGCGATCTTCGACGCGGCCGCCGCGACCGCGTCCGCGCCATGACCAGCCACGAGCACATCGACGTCGCCGCCCATCGCGCCCGCCGCCGTCACGGTTTTCGCCACTGCGTCGTAGAGCGCTTCGTTGTTGTGGTCCGCGAGAACGAGAATGGCCATCTTAAAGGACTCCGGCTTCGTTTTTCAGTTTGTCGACAAGCTCGGCCACGGTTTCGACCTTGACGCCGCCCTCGCGTTTCGGCGGCTCGGCGACTTTCAGCGTCTCGAGACGCGCCGCGACGTCGACGCCGAAATCGCCCGGCGCTTTGATGTCGAGCGGCTTCTTCTTCGCCTTCATGATGTTTGGCAACGACGCGTAGCGCGGTTCGTTGAGGCGCAGGTCCGTGGTGACGACCGCCGGGAGTTTCAGCGATACGGTCTGGAGGCCGCCATCGACCTCGCGCGTCACGTGGAGTTCGTCGTCCGCCTTTTCGACCTTCGAAGCGAACGTGCCCTGGCCCCAGCCGAGGAGCGCGGCGAGCATCTGACCCGTCTGGTTGCAGTCGTCGTCGATCGCCTGCTTGCCCATGATCACGAGCTCTGGCGTCTCCGCCTCGCACACCGCTTTCAGGAGCTTGGCGACGCTTAGAGGTTCGACCTCGCCATCGTGCTTGATGAGAAGCCCGCGGTCTGCGCCCATGGCGAGCGCCTGGCGGATCTGGTCCTGCGCCTTTTCCGGGCCGATCGAGACCGCCACGATCTCCGTGGCGCCGCCGGCCTCTTTCAGCCGAACGGCCTCTTCCACCGCGATTTCGTCGAACGGGTTCATCGACATTTTGACGTTGGCGATATCAACGCCCGTCTCGTCGGCTTTGACGCGCACTTTCACATTGTAGTCGACGACGCGTTTGACCGGCACGATCACTTTCATGCGCAAATTCCCTGACGGCTGGCGGGCGGCCGCTGCGCCCGGTTTTGGGAGAGATATCGAGGGCCTAGAGGGCTTTCAACGCCCTTAGGCGCCCGCGCGCCCACGCCTTAGGAGCCCGGGCCGAAACCCGCCACGGCGAGGAACACCGCCATTAGCGCGATCGCGATCGCCTGGGCCGCGACCCGGAGACGCATCAGTTTGTTTCCGTTTTCGCGCGCGAACGAGCCGCCCTTTGCGAGGGAATAGATGCCCGCGCCGAGGATCGCGAGGGTTGCGAAAAGGGCGAGCGGAATGAGGAAGTAAAGAAAAGCGCCCATCGGTTTGCGCTCCTTTCAATCTTGCGTGTCGTCGACGATACGTACGACGCGGCGTCGTCGGACGGGCGACGCGACTACGCAGTCTTCATCAGCGCTCTTGGAAGCGTTTCGCCGCCGCGGCCAGCCGATTGTCGATCTTGTAGTGCCATTCGGGGAAACGCGGCTCCGCCGCGGGTTCCGCGCGGACAAGTTCGCCGGTGGCGCTCGCCGACGTTCCCGGCCAGTTCGCGCCGAGCCAGGGCCCGCGCGGCGCTTCGGCGAGCGGGACGCCCAGCGCGCCCGTATCGGGGTCGGCCTCGGAGCCCATGCGGGCGGCGTCGACGAGGGCGACGAGATAGGCGCGCATATCGGCGTCGGCCGGCGCGTCTACGCCGAGCCCGCACTCGGCGGCCGACGCGAGGGTTGGCGGGCGCAATTCGTCGAGCGTGAAGTTCATCGGCACATCGTAGGTCCGAAGCGCCTGAAAGCGCAGGTAGCGCTGGGCGTTGTACCAGCGGGTTTTTTCCGTTCCGTCGGTACACGTTGCGAGCTCGGCGCCGCGCGCGCCCCAGCGCCGCTCAGGGCAATGGTAGGGATCGAAGGAGAGGTCCCAGAGCCGGTTCATCACGAGGAGATAGTTGAGGCGCACGCTGCTACCGTCGGCGCGACGGTAGGTAAACGAACATTCCGCGCTCTCCTCGTCGAACGCGGCGAGGAGGTCGCTCGAGAGGTCGTCGCCCTCGTAAGCGACGGTGGGATCGCCGGCGGCGACCCTGTCGACGAGCCGCGCGACGCTGCGCTTCAATTCAATGAACGAGACTTTAAGGCGCGCGTCTCGGGACGGCGTCGAGAACGCCTCCCATTCGCCGTTCGTGCCGTAAATGTTGCGCGGCAGGCGGTCGGGGTGCGGTTTCAGGTGCAGTCGGCGCTCTCGCGCGCGCTCGACGGCGACCTTCCGGTCGCGGATGGCGCCGCAGACCGTCTCCATGCCGAGGCGCAATTCGTTGACGGGGTCGTAGGCGTAGTCAGGCGCCGCGAGCCGACGGCGGACGAAATCGTAATAGTCGACCGCGCGCCCGTCGATGCGGAACTCGCCGAGGCTCCAGTCGCCGTCCGGGTGCGGCGCGTTGCCCAGATACTGCTCCATCGAGAAGTCGGCGAGGTCGTCGTTCGCGAGAGCGCCCACTTCGCCGCCGAGAAGCGCGCCGTCAGCGGATTTTTCGGCGCCGTCGACGCGGATCGGCCGCCACGCCTTGAGCCCGGCCCCGAGGGCGGGCTTGGCGCGCAGGAAATTCGGTCCATAGGCGGTGCGCGTCACTGAAAAATCCGGATGCGATGCGATAACGAGAACGCGCCCGTCGTCCAGGACGTCGTAGACGATGCCCACATGGCCGTAGACGTCATAAGCGATCGAGCCGGGACGCACGCTGTCGCGGTCGATTTCAACCGGGTAGAAATCGTCGAAAGTCTTGCCGCCGCCGCTCGTCGGGTGGGTGCGGAACATCGCGGTCGAGACTTCCGCCGGGATGCGCTGCAGGAACGCCGGGCCGTCGACGGGCGCGGCGGCGAGGCTCGAGCGGCGCCCGGCGACGCGGTTGCCGTTCGGCGAGTAGCGGATGTCGGGCGCGCGGCCCACGGGCGCCATCGCGCTCTGGTAGGAGAAGGGCAAGCCGTTCTTCCACGCGTAGTAGGCGCGAAGCATGTAGGCCATGTCGGCGCAGTCGCCCGAGTAACGCCGCTTGTCGGTGTCGCGATAGGGGTTCGCCGGGTCGGCGAGGCAGTCCCCGAGGGTGGTGCAGTTCGACCAGCCGATCGCCTGGACGAAAGCGGCGTAGCCGCGCTCGTCCACCGCGTCCCACTCGGCTTTTACGATGCGCCACGCGTCGCCCTTGTTGATCGCGGGCGGGATCAGCGCCTGGAGCGCGCCAAGCTCGCCGGCCGGGTCGCCGTTCGCAGCGTCAGCGGGCGCGCCGATGGCCGAGCATATAGCCAGGGAGAACGCGAAAGCGGCGCGCCGAACAATATCGGCCGCGCCGCGCGGGCGGGGTCGGGAGGGTGCGTTAAGCGACATGACGAGCGGCAAAGTAACCTCGCCTTAACCATTCGGGTAGGCCCGAAATCGTGACGAGCGCGTTAATCCTCATGCGCCGCGTCGAAGCGGGCGGGCCACGGCGGCCGGGCAAAATGGCTATTGATAATCATTATCAAAGCAAGTATCACGCGGATATGGAACACGCCACCGTCGCTTCGAACGAACCAAACGAGACAGCCGCCGTCGACGCGCCGCCGCCGAAGGCGTCCGCAGCGGAACTGTCGATCCACGTCGCGCTCACCTTGCGCGATTTCGCGACCGCCCCTTGCCGGCGTTACGTCGCCTCGATCGACGATCCAAGCGCGTTCTGGCGCTTGTGCGCGTTTTTCGCCGCGGTGGACGATGGCGCGCGCCGGCCCTTGCGGCTTGGCGCAGGGCGCGGCGATGCGCTGACGACGGACGAGAAGGCGCTCGTCAATTTGTTGGCGAGCGCGGTCGACGGCGACGATGCGGCGGTGGAAACGCGGCTCGCCTGGCTCGTTCGCCCGGCAGGCCGCCAGCTCGCGCGCGATGCCCTGGCGAAAGCGGCCGTGGCGATGCGGCGCGGCCGGGCGCGCCCCGCCCCCTTCGAGGCGCCAGGGCCGCCGGCCGTTTCGCCGGCGCCTGCCATCGTGCCGATGGCCTAGGGCGCGAGGCCGACCTGACGATAAACATCCGTCGGCGTTGCGCCGCCGGCGCGCAAGGCCCGCAACGACAGGGCGCCGTCGCGCTTCGACAGGCGTTCGCCGTCCGCGTTCGCGATCAATCGATGGTGGCGATAAACGGGCGTTGGCGCGGCGAGGAGCGCTTGCAGCAGCGCATGGAGGCTCGCCGCCGCGCACAAATCGACGCTGCGAACGACATGGGTGACGCCGGCGAAGGCGTCGTCATGGACGGACGCCAGATGATAACTCGTCCCGGCGTCCTTGCGGGCGACGACGGCGTCGCCGAAGGCTCCCGGCTTGGCGGCGATCGTCGTCGCAGGGCCAGCGGCGCCGTCTTCGCGCATGTCCTCTTCAACATAGGAGAGCGCCTCATAACGAGGCCCAAGCGCCGCGCGGGCTTGCTCAAGCGATAGGCGCCACGCGAAGGGCGCGTTCTCCGCCAACAGCCGCTTTTCGTCTGCAGGGCTCGGCGGACCGCCCACATAAGCCGGCGTTTCGCCAAACGCAGCATTGGGCGCGGCATGGGGCGCGCGGGCGATCTCGGCGAGAACCTCCTTGCGCGTCTTAAAGCAGCGATAGACGAGCCCGCGGTCGATCAGGCCGCGCAAGGCGGCCTCGTAATCGGCGAAATGGTCGGACTGGCGGCGTTCTTCGCCGTCCCAGTCGATTCCGAGCCAGCGAAGGTCTTCGAAGATTGCGTCTTCGAATTCGGGTCGGCTGCGGGTTCGGTCGATGTCCTCGATGCGCAGAAGCAATCGACCGCCGGCTCGCCGCGCCGCGCGCCAGGCCATGATCGCCGAGTAGGCGTGGCCCAGATGCAAAAACCCCGTCGGCGAGGGCGCGAAGCGGGTGACGAAATCGCTCGCCACGACCTGTCGGCGTCAGGCGCCCGCGCCGCCCACCGTGAGCGCGTCGATCTTGATCGTCGGTTGGCCGACGCCCACGGGCACGCCCTGACCGGCCTTGCCGCACACGCCGACGCCGGGATCAAGCGAGAAGTCGTTCGCGATCATGGAGACGCGGGTCATCACGCTGGGTCCGTCGCCGACAAGGGCGGCGTTCTTCACCGGCGCGCCGATTTTTCCATTCTTCACGCGGTACGCCTCCGTGCAATTGAAGACGAACTTGCCCGACGTGATGTCGACCTGGCCGCCGGCGAAATTGACGGCGTAGATCCCGTCCCTGATCGAGGCGATGACCTCGCCAGGGTCTTTGTCGCCGCCAAGCATATAGGTGTTGGTCATCCGCGGCATGGGCTGGTGGGCGTAACTCTCGCGCCGGGCGTTGCCCGTGGGCGCGACGCCCATGAGGCGGGCGTTCAGGCGATCCTGCATGTAGCCGATGAGGACGCCGTCCTCGATCAGGGTCGTGCGCGACGTCGGCGTGCCTTCGTCGTCGACCGTCAGCGAGCCGCGCCGGTCGGGGATCGTTCCGTCGTCGACGACGGTGACGCCGGGGGCGGCGACGCGCTCGCCAAGGCGGCCGGAGAAGGCGGAGGTTCCCTTCCGGTTGAAGTCGCCCTCAAGGCCGTGGCCGACCGCCTCGTGGAGGAGGACGCCTGTCCAGCCGGGTCCGAGCGCCACCTCCATCTCACCGGCCGGAGCGGGCTCGGCGCTAAGGTTGACGAGCGCCTGGCGAAGCGCCTCGTCAGCCTGCGCGCGCCACGCCGCCGGCGCGACGAAGGCGGCGTAACCGGCCCGGCCGCCGGCGCCGTGGCGTCCGGCCTCCTGGCGGTCGCCGTCCGCGACCGTGACGCTGACGTCCAGACGCACGAGCGGTCGCACGTCGCGGACGATGGCGCCGTCGGCGCGCAGGATCTCAACCGCCGACCAGACGCCGGAAAGCCCGGCCGAGACCTGGCGCACGCGCTTGTCGGCCGCGCGGGCGTAGGCGTCGATCTCCTGCAGAAGCGCGACTTTCTCCGCGAACGGGATCGCCTCCAAAGGATTGGCGGCGTCGTAGAGCGCGGCGTTGGTGCGCGCGGGCCCGTCGGCGACAACGCCGCTGCGGCCGGATTTGACCGCCTGCACCGCGGCCGCGGCGCGCGTTAGCGCGGCCTCGGAGACGTCGGACGCATGGGCGTAGCCGGTGGCCTCGCCGCTGACGGCGCGCAGGCCAAAGCCCTGGTCCGTATTGTAGCTCGCGTTCTTCAGTCGGCCGTCGTCGAAGGCGAGCGCCTCGGACTGGGTGTATTGAAGGTAAAGCTCGCCGTCGTCGGCGTCGTTGAGAGCGTCGCCGACGATCTTTTCGGCGCGGGCCGGGTCGAGGCCGGCGGCTTCGAGGATTGAGGTTGAGGTCATCCCTTGGCAATAAGCGCGCGCGGGACCGCGCGCAACGCGCGGCTGCGATGCGACTTTTTATCCGCTCCCGCGCGAAGGACGCCGCATCGACGACGTGTGCAGGCGAGGCGTATATGGATCGCGATCAGAGGCGAAGCGGGCCCGCACGCGGCTTGCGACGAGGGTGACTGCATTGACTTACTGGAGACGATGGACGGCGGCGTTGTTGGCGGTGGCGACATCGGCGATGGCGGGGGCGGCGCTGGCGCAGGACGGCGAACCGGCGGAGGTCGCGGAAGGGGCGGCGAACCACGCCGTCGATGGCGGGCTGGGCATGTTGCCGGCGGGCTCGCGCCTCGCCGAAGAGGTGCATTTCTTCCACAACGGTGTCCTCATGCCGATCATTACGGCGATCTCGGCCTTTGTGTTGGCGCTGCTGATTTACGTGATCTTCCGATACAATGCGAAGGCGAACCCGACGCCGAAGCGCTTCAGCCACAATACTTTGGTCGAGATTCTCTGGACCGGGATCCCGGTTCTGATCCTCCTCGTCATCGCGCTCTTTTCGTTCGACCTTCTTTATAAGGAAGACGTCATTCCGGACGGCAAACAGGTCGCCTACGTCGCTGACGGATCGTCGACGACGTTCGCGTTTCCGAACGACTTCGCTTCCGACCGTCGCCGCGTGACGCGGCGCACCCACATGCGCGTCCTTATCGGCGAAGGCGGAGAGTTGACCGAACTCGACAGGCGGGCCTTCGACCTGGAAGGATTGGGCGAGCCCAGCGTCACGGTGACGCTGAACGACGCGCCGGCCGCCGGCAGCGAGGTCGTCATTCGCGGCGGCCGTAGCCTGGTCGGCCGTGGCGACGACTTTCAGAAGGAGATCGCCCTTGCGCCGTCAATGACGCTGAAAATCAGCGGCTACCAATGGGGCTGGAATTACGCCTATCCGGATTTCGGCGATTTCGAGTTCGCCTCGAACATGCTGCCTGAAGACCAGACGACGCCGGCGCTTTACCGCCTCGCCGTCGACAATGACGTCGTCATTCCAGTTGGCGAGACGATCCGCGTCACGACGACGGGCCGTGACGTTATCCACTCGTGGGCGATGCCGAACTTCGCGCTGAAGATCGACGCCATCCCCGGGCGGATCAACGAAGCGTGGTTCAAGGCGGACAAGCCGGGCGTCTATTACGGTCAGTGTTCGGAGATCTGCGGCGTCAAGCACGCCTTTATGCCGATCGCCGTGCGCGCGGTGTCGCGGCCCGAATTCGAGGCCTGGGTCGACGGCCAGCGTGAGCTCGCCGGCATGGAGCCGATGTTCGCCGACGACGCCGAAAAATTCGCCGCCCGCCCGGCGACGCAATTGCGCTGACGCGCCGAATTCGAAGGAGCCTTAGATTCAATGGCAGACGCTAGCGCCCCCGACGCCGCGCACGAAGATGCGCATGGCCACACGCCGCCGTTCTTCGTGAGGTGGTTTTATTCAACGAACCACAAAGACATTGGCACGCTCTATCTGATTTTCGCCATCTGCGCCGGGATCTTCGGCGGCGCGATGTCGGGCCTCATGCGCGCCGAACTCGCCGAGCCAGGCGTGACATTCCTGACGAGCTTCACCGGCGGCGACCCGGTGGCCGCGGCGAACTTCTATAACGTTCTCATTACTTACCACGGCCTCATCATGATCTTTTTCATGGTGATGCCGGCGATGATCGGCGGCTTCGGCAACTGGTTCGTGCCCATCATGATCGGCGCGCCCGACATGGCGTTCCCGCGCATGAACAACATCTCGTTCTGGCTTTACGTCGCGTCCGGAACGCTTCTCACCCTTTCGCTCTTCGCGCCGGGCTATGGCGCGCAGATCGGCTTCGGCGGGGGCTGGGTGCTTTACCCGCCGCTCTCCTCGACGACGGGCAGCCCGGGGATGGCGATGGATCTTCTGATCCTGTCGCTTCACCTCGCGGGCGCCTCGTCGATCCTCGGAGCGATCAATTTCATCACGACGATCTTCAACATGCGCGCGCCCGGCATGACGCTGCACAAGATGCCTCTCTTCGCCTGGGCCGTGCTCGTGACCGCGTTTCTGCTGGTTCTGTCGCTTCCGGTGCTCGCGGCGGCGATCACGATGCTCCTGACGGACCGGAATTTCGGCACGTCGTTCTTCGACGCGGCCGGCGGCGGCGACCCGGTGCTCTATCAGCATCTCTTCTGGTTCTTCGGCCACCCGGAAGTCTACATTCTTATCCTGCCTGGCTTCGGCATGATCTCCCACATAGTCTCGACGTTTTCGAAGAAGCCGATCTTCGGCTATCTCGGCATGGCCTACGCCATGGTGATGATCGGTTTCGTCGGCTTCATCGTCTGGGCCCACCATATGTACACGGTCGGTTTGAGCGTGAACATGAAGGCCTATTTCGTCGCCGCGACGATGATCATCGCCGTGCCGACGGGCATTAAAATCTTCTCGTGGATCGCCACCATGTGGGGCGGGTCGATCGACTTCAAGACGCCGATGCTGTTCGCGATCGGCTTCATCTTTCTCTTCACCGTCGGCGGAGTGACGGGCGTCGTCCTCGCGAACGCGGGCATCGACCACTATCTTCACGACACGTACTACGTCGTGGCGCACTTCCACTACGTGTTGTCGCTGGGGGCCGTTTTCGCGATCTTCGCCGGCTGGTACTATTGGTTCGGCAAGATGTTCGGGAAGGCGTACCGCGAGACGATCGGCGCGATACATTTCTGGACGATGTTCATCGGCGTGAACCTGATCTTCTTCCCGCAGCACTTCCTCGGGCTCCAGGGCATGCCGCGCCGCTACGTCGATTATCCGGAGGCGTTCGCGTACTGGAACGGGGTGTCGACCTTCGGCTATGCGATCACGGCGCTCAGCATGCTGATCTGGCTCTACAGCATCGTCGACGCGTTCTTCGTCTATCGGAAGCCGGCCGCGGCGAACCCCTGGGGCGTCGGCGCCACGACCCTCGAATGGACGCTGCCGTCGCCGCCGCCGTTCCACCAGTTCAACGAACTGCCGCGCTTCGACAAGGCGGACGCCAAGCCCGCCTAAGCGCCCCTCTCGGCGCTTCCGATGAAGCCGGAACGTCAGCGCCCGCCCCCGCCGAGGGGCGGCGTTTTTCATGTCCGTTCGGGTTTTCGGCGGGGCCGCGGGCTTTACGCGATTTGCAGGAACCGCGACAAGAAAAGTTCGTTAACGTGGGGTAAACGCTCGCACGACTGGCGAAAGCGTTTCGGGAAAAAGGGGTGACGGCATGCTTCAGATGATGGCGAGCGTCGTGTTGGGGATTTTGCAGCGCGTCTTTTTGAACGGCGACTGGGTCAGCCTGGCGATCGCGTTTGGATCGGTCCTCGCGGCGGCGTTCGTCATGCGCCGGGCCGGCCAGATCGGCGGCATGACGCTGCTCGCGCTCGCGGTGTTCGCCCTCGCCAACATCGTGCGCAGCGTCGTCGCCGCGCCAACGCCGACGCCCGGCGCCACGGCCTCGGCGACCGGCGGCAAGCTGGAGAGCACCTGGATCCAGTTCATGAACATGCAGGCGGGCACGCTGATCGCCTATTTCATCGCCTTCATGGGCATGATTTTCCTCATCTATTCGGTGAAGAGCGCGATCCGCGACTGACGCCCGGCGAGGCGGCGCCGCGATTGCGAGAGAGCGCGCGGACGCCGCACTTTATTCGCCGTCAAAGCCGGGGCATATCGTCGGCATGACGACCGCCGCCGACGCCCCGATCCTCGCCCCCGCCGCGGGCCCACGCGCCTACTGGGCGCTCCTGAAGCCGCGCGTGATGTCGCTTGTGGTCTTCACGGCGCTCTGCGGCATGGCCGGCGCGGCCGCGGCGGGCGCGCAGGCGAACCCTGTGCTGATGGCGATTTCGCTCCTCGCGATCGCCGCAGGGGCGGGGGCCTCGGGCGCGCTCAACATGTGGCGCGACGCCGACATCGACGCGGTCATGGCGCGCACGGCGGGTCGGCCGGTGCCGAGCGGGCTCGTGCCGCCGGCGGAGGCGGCGACCCGCGGCGTCGCGCGCGGCGCGCTTTCGGTGGCGCTCCTTGCGCTCGCCGCAAATTATCTCGCGGCCGGCCTCCTCGCTTTCACGATTTTCTTCTACGCCGTCGTCTTTTCGATGTGGCTGAAGCGGGCGACGCCCCAGAACATCGTTATCGGCGGCGCCGCCGGCGCTTTGCCGCCGGTGGTCGCCTGGGCCGCCGTCGCTGGCGAGACGCCGCTCGTCGCCTGGGCCCTCTTCGCGATCATCTTCCTGTGGACGCCGCCCCATTTCTGGGCGCTCGCGCTCTTCCGGGAGGGCGACTACGCCCGCGCCGGCGTGCCGATGATGCCGAACGCCAAGGGCGCGCGCGAGACGAAGCGCCAGATCGTCGCCTACGCCGTTCTCCTCGCCGTCGCGGCCGTTTCGCCGGTGTTCCTTGGCGCCGGCGGCCCGGTTTACGCCGTCGCGGCGACCGCCTTAAGCGCCCAGTTCGTGCGCCTCTCTATCCGGCTCGCGCGGGCGGACGAGGGCGATCACGGCCCGGCGAAGCGGCTCTTCGGCTTTTCCATCGTCTACCTCTTCGCGCTCTTCGCCGCGCTCCTCGTCGAAGACGCGGCGATCGTCGCGATGCGGATTTTCGGAACTTAAGCGCATGACGCCGGACGAAAAAAAGACCCGCCGCAACCGCAACCTCGCCGTCGCGTTCGGCCTCGTCGCGTTCATCGCGCTGATCTATGTCGTAACGTACCTACGCATCAGCGGCGCGGCCGCATGACGACGCCCGCCGACCTCGCGCGCCGCAACCGGCGCACCGCCGCGATCGCCGCGGCCGTCGTCGCCGGCATGGTCGGCATGGGCTTCGCCGCCGTGCCCGCCTACCGCGCTTTTTGTCAGGTGACCGGCTGGGGCGGCGTCACCCAGCGCGCCGAGGCGGGCGCCCGCGAGGTGCTAGACCGCAAGGTGACCATCCGCTTCGACAGCGTCTCGGGCAAAGACCTGCCCTGGCGCTTCAAGCCCGAGCAGCCGACGCAGACGTTGCGCCTCGGCGAGACGGGGCTCGCCTTTTACGAGGCGGAGAATCTCGCCGACGCCGCCGTCACCGGCCGGGCGATGTTCAACGTCTCGCCGGCGAAGGCGGGCCAGTACTTCAACAAGATCGAGTGCTTCTGCTTCACCGAGCAGCGCCTTGAGGCCGGTCAGCGCGTCTCGATGCCCGTCACCTACTTCATCGATCCGGCGCTGGCGAACGATCCGAACCTCGCCGAGGTCGAGACCATCACGCTCTCCTACACGTTCTTCCGCTACGACGAGGGCGAAGGCCTGCTGGCGGGGCTGAACTAGGGGCGGCCATTTTTGTCGCATCGCGGCGGGGCCCATGGAAACGACGCGCACCGCGGCGTATAGGCGTTTCAACGCGTTACGAGAGAAGACGAGGCAAGGAACATGGCGGGCGACGAGGTCAAACACGACTACCACCTGGTGAACCCGTCGCCATGGCCGATCGTCGGCTCCGGCGCCGCGTGCCTGATGATGTTGGGCGCGGTCATGTGGATGCGGTCCGGCGCCAACGAGACGGGCTTCGTTCTCGGCCCCATCAACGAGCCGTTCCTCCAGCTGAAAGGCCCGTGGCTCTTCTTCCTTGGCCTCGGCGGCGTTCTTTTCACCATGTTCGGCTGGTGGCGCGACGTCATCCGCGAAAGCCTAATGGGCGAGAACACCTCGACGGTCGTGCGCCTCGGCCTGCGCTACGGCATGGTGCTCTTTATCGCCTCGGAGGTGATGTTCTTCGCCGGCTGGTTCTGGGCGTTCTTCGGCGCGGCGCTGTTTCCCGGCGCAAGCGATCCAATTCTGCTCTCCGACGGTTCGCAGATGGCGAACATCAACGGCGAGCCGGCCTACCTCGGCAATGACGGGCGCATCCACGCGACGGGCGGCGTCTGGCCGCCGACGAGCGTGGAGCCGCTTTCGCCATGGGGCCTACCGCTCCTCAACACGCTTATCCTGCTCCTCTCGGGCACCACGGTCACGTGGGCGCACCACGCGGTGCAGACCGGCGACAAGAACGGCCTCATCCAGGGCCTGTCGCTGACGATCGTCCTTGGCGTGATCTTTAGCTTCTTCCAGTTCCTCGAATATCGCGAGGCGCTCGCCGAAGGCATGTTCTCCTTTTCCGGCGGCGGCATCTATGGCGCGTCGTTCTTCATGGCGACGGGCTTCCACGGGCTCCACGTGATTATCGGGACGATCTTCCTCGCCGTGTGCCTGATGCGCGCGCACGCGGGGCACTTCACCGCTGAGCGCCATTTCGGCTTCGAGTGCGCCGCCTGGTACTGGCACTTCGTCGACGTCGTTTGGCTGTTCCTGTTCGCCTTCATTTACGTGCTCGGCAATCAGGGCATGCTCTCCTAGGTGAGGGGCGTTTCTCCGTACATGGCGGGCCTTCGCGGGCGGTGCCCGCGCTGCGGCGAGGGCGCGCTTTATCAGACTTTCCTCGGCCTGCGCGAGGCGTGCCCCGTTTGCGGACTTGATTACTCTAGGGCCGACGCGGGCGACGGGCCGGCCGTCTTCGTCATGTCGTTCGTCGGCTTCGTCACGGTCGTCGCGGCGTTCATTGCGCGCTTCACCTTCGGCGCGTCGATCGGCGCGTCCTTCGCGATCTCCGGCGGCCTCGCCGTCGCGCTGACGCTCGCGCTCCTCCGCCCACTGAAGGCGACGCTGATCGCCCTGCAACACCACCACAAGGCGGAGGAGGGTCGGCCCGTCGCAACGGACCCGTCCGCGCGGTGACGGACGCAAGGGCGACGTTCCGCTTTCGTCCGGGGCTCACCGTCGCCGCCATTATCGGCGTCGCGGTCCTCGTCTCCCTGGGGACGTGGCAACTGCACCGACGGGCCTGGAAGCTCGACCTCATTGCCCAGGTCGAAGCGCGCGCCAACGCCGCGCCGATCCCCTTCGACGAAGCCCGTGACCGCGCCGACGCCGGCGAAGACATGTCGTACCAGCCCGTACGCGCCGTCGGCGTGTTCGACCACGGGCGCGAGGCGCGCGTCTTCGGCAGCCTCGACGGGGCGGCGGGGGTCTATGTGTTCACGCCGCTTACGCGCGAGGGCGCGCGGGCGCTCTATGTCAATCGCGGGTTCGCGCCCCAGGCGCTCGCCGACCCCGCTGACCGCGCCGAGGGCCAGGTCGCCGGCGAAGTCGTGGTCACAGGCCTTTTCCGTACACCAAGCAAACCCGGCGGCCTCGCCCGCGCGTTCCAGGCGGAAGATCAGCCGGAGGATAATCTCTGGTTCGCCCGCGACCCGGTCCGCTTCGCCGCCCACGCGGGCCTCGACGCTGAGGCCTCCTTCATCGACAGCGACGGCGCTGAAACCTCCGCCGATTGGCCGAGGGGCGGCGCGACGCGGCTGGAGTTCAGCAATCGCCATTTGGAGTACGCGCTGACGTGGTTCGGCCTCGCTGCGGCGTTGATCGGGGTTTACGCGGCGCGGAGTTTTGCGCGCTGAACGGCGATGACGCGGGCGAAAAAGGCGAAAGCGTTCAAGCGCCAAGCCATGGCGTATGCGGACGGCCGCGGCATCGCGTCGGTCCTGAAGACAGAATGACCTGATGAGGTGGACGGCCTCCTCCAGCGGCATCTGTGTGCCAGAGTGTGGTTGTTGAAGTCACACGGAAAGGAGCCCGTCCATGGGAGAGGTTATCACGGTCGGCTTGGATATCGCCAAGCATGTCTTTCAGGTTCACGGCGTCGACAAGAATGGGGAAGCTGTGATCCGGCGAAAGTTGCGGCGTGACGACGTCCTCTCGTTCTTCGAGCAGTTGCCGCCCTGCCGCGTCGGTATTGAAGCCTGTGCGACCGGTCACCATCGGGCGAGGGAACTGTTGGCGCTCGGTCACGACGTTCGCTTAATGCCGGCGAGCTATGTGAAGCCCTATGTGAAACGGCAGAAGAACGATGCGGCCGACGCCGAAGCGATATGTGAGGCGGTGACGCGGCCGACCATGCGCTTCGTTCCCATCAAAACGGTCGAACAGCAAAGCGTCTTGATGGTCCACAGAGCCCGTGAGCTTCTGATCCGCCAGCGGACGATGACGATCAATGCGCTGCGCGCTCATCTTGCCGAGATCGGCATCGTCGCCAGGCAGGGAATGGTTGGCGTGAATCACTTGATGGATATTGTGGAGGAAGGCGAAGAAGCGTTTATCCCCGATGCTGTGCGAAGCGCTCTGCTACCGCTGGTTCGGCAAATCGAAGATCTGGACAGTAAGGTCGCAGAGCTCGACCGTCAGATTGCGTCTGCGCACCGGAAGAGCGAGGTCAATCAGCGCCTCGCCACGATCCCCGGCGTTGGCCCCGTTACCGCCAGCGCCATCGCCGCAACGGTGACGGACGCCTCCCTGTTTCGATCAGGCAGAGAACTGTCCGCCTGGCTCGGCCTCGTTCCGCGCCAGAACTCATCGGGCGGCAAAGACCGACTTGGCCGGATCAC
>JBHJHE010000002.1:0-40677 GCA_050331095.1 Parvularculaceae bacterium | reverse complement strand
CGCCGCGCCGGAGGCCAGCGCGACCGCCATGGCGGCCCGCCGCGCGCCGCCGTGGCGCGCGCGCCGAGGCGGCGCACCCGCCGGGCGCGGCGCGCCGGGCGTCGTCGTCTCGATAGGGCGCGGCGGTTTCGGTCGTTGGGTCACGTCGTCATTGCGCGTAGCGATCGCCTCTCTTGAGCGGCGTACAATTTCGCGCGATTCTGCCGTTGTCGACGACGGCGCGCGTGGTTTTCGCGCAAGCGGCGCGCGCTTGACGTTCGCGCTCTATGTTCACGCCGGCCGTTCGATCAACGCCGCTCCGGCTCGTCCTTCGTCTCGTCGTCGGCGTCGCCGCGGCGTCCGCCGAAAAGGTCGTTCAGGACGCGCTTGGCGGCGGCGCCCGGCTCCTCAGAGCCTTCTTTTTCAGCGCCCGCCTCGCCGTCCGCCGCTCCGGCCTGGCCGCCGCCGGACGCAGAGCTACGCTGCAAAAGACCGCTCAAGGGATTGTCCTCGCCAAGGGCGCGGTCGATCGCCCGCCGGCCCAAGTCCTCGATCCGGCCGCGCGCCAGAGCTTCGGCGTCAACGGCCACCTTCGGCGCGGCGAAGGAGCCCGTCACCCGCAACGGGACGACGACGCCGTCGCCGCTGCGGTCGGCCGCCTTGGTGACGCGCGGCGCGAGCCGCAGGTCTATTGTTTGGGCCGCTAGCGACACCGAGCCGTCGCCCGCCATTTCGAGATAGGGGCCGGTGAGCGCGATCGCCTTTGACGCGACGACGCCGTCCGTAATGCCGAACTGGGAGAGGAACCGCGCATATTGCGTCGCCTCGCCCGGCGTCGTCGCCTGGGTCACCGCGCCGACGAAGCGCGCCGGCGAGACGTTGTCGCCCGAGGCGAGGGAGGACGCCGCTTCGACAAGCCCGACAATGTCGACGCCGCGCAGCGCGCCGTCGGCGAAGTCGAACCCGCCGGCGCCGCTCAGCGACTTCATGATGTCCGCCTGGCTCGCGCCCCGCGCGGCGAACGAAAAATCGACTGCGCCAAGGCCCTCAAGACGATCGTTCTTCAACACGTCCGCCGCAAGCCGGGCCGCGTCGACCGCTCCGAACTTGAACGAGCCGTCGAAGCGCGGCGTCGCCTGGCGCGCGTCGACGACGAGGCGCCCGCCGCCTTCGCCGCCGTAAAACTTCAGCACCGGGAGTTCTGCGGTCATACGCCCATTGTCGACCGTCGCGCGCAATCGGCTGGCGCCGGTGCGGAAATCATTGAGCAAGATTTCGTCGGCGCTGACGTCGAAAGCCGCGTCCATATTGCGAAGGCTCGAAAGATCGATCGGCGCCGTCGACCAGGCCGGAAAGCCGCCCGACGCGGCTTCCGGCGCCGGCGGCGCATAAGGCCGCAGGTCGAGCGAACTCGTCCGAAGCGAGCCGGACGCTTTCGGCCGCGCGCCGGAGACGTCGAGCGCAAGCTCTCCCGTCGCGTCGATCTCGTCGAAGGCGATCGTCGCGTCGGCGAGACGCACGCCGTCAGCGTCGCCGGAGGCGGCGGCGTCAGCCGAAAACGATTTGTAGCCGGGCCCGGACGCCAGCTCGACGCCGAAGAGGCCAAGGACGCCGCGCAGGTCGGGCGCGTCGACCGAGAGGGGGCCGGCGAACGCGATGGTCCCGTCGTCGCCCGGCGTTAGCGACAAGTCGGCCCCCATCGTCGCGTCGGCGAGCGCAAGGGCGACCTTCAGGCTGGCCGGCGCGCCGGCCCGCAGATCGGCGAGGCTCGCAAGCACAACGTCCGCGGTTCCGGGCGCGCCCTGAAGCGTGAAGTCGCCCGACGCCTCCAGGGGCGAGGCGGCGTCGTCGAGGCGGATCTTGGCGTTGATCGCCTCCGCGACGTAGGCGGCGTCGCTCGCCCGATCGATGAAATCCACCCGGCCGTCTTCGATGCGCACGTCGCCGAGACGCAACTCGCGCGGCAACGACGACGCGCCGCCGCCCGCCGGCGCCTCTTCGCTCGGCGTCTCGCCGGCCGCGCCCTCGTCCGGCGGTCCGTTTTCCGAGGTCGGCTCAAAGACCCAGTTCGCTTCGCCGTTCGTCAGGCGCTCGAAGGCGAACTGTGGGCGTATCAGCACGAACCGTTTGACGTTCACGTCGCCGACGAAAAGGCCGAAAAGGCCGACGCCGATGTCGACCCGCGCCGCCTCGACGAACGTCTCGCTCGAAAAACCTGGCGGATTGGCGATCGCGACGTCCGCGGCGCGGAACGACGGCGCAGGCAGGATCGAAAACGACAATTCGTCGCCGAGGCGCACCTCGCGGCCAAGCGCCGCCGTCGCGCGGGCCTCGAGCTCGTTTTTGAAACCGTCCGCCCGCACGAGAAAGGGCGCGAGGAAAAGAATCGCCGCAACGAGACCGACAAGCGCGGCGATGGCGGCGAGAAAGCGCGTGGGCATGGATGCGGCTCCAACTTAGGCGGCGAACGGCTCGCGTGAGGCGTCGGGGTCGATCAAGCGCCGCTCGGCTAATGTAGTTTGCGTTCTTTCTACGGTTGAAGATACGGAACAAAACAGGTACAGGCAATGGCGAAGGACGCGGTTGACGCATTTTTTAACGTCGGGCAACGGAGAGCGATATGATCAACAAGGAATTGCGGGTGGTGGAGACCGACGGGGGCGACAAGCGAAAGGCGCTCGACGCGGCGATTTCCCAAATCGACAAGGCGTTCGGCAAGGGCTCGCTGATGCGCCTCGGCGACCGCGACGTCGTGGATATCGAAGCGATTTCAACCGGTTCGGTGGGGCTCGACATCGCTCTCGGCATCGGCGGCCTGCCCCGCGGGCGCATCGTGGAGATTTATGGGCCGGAGAGTTCGGGCAAGACGACGCTCGCCTTGCATTGCGCCGCGGCGGCGCAGCGGGCCGGCGGGGTCGCCGCCTTCGTCGACGCCGAGCACGCGCTTGACCCCGTCTACGCGCAGAAACTGGGCGTCGACCTCGGGGAGCTTCTGATCTCCCAGCCCGACACCGGCGAACAGGCGCTTGAGATCGCCGACACGCTGGTGCGCTCCGGCGCCGTCGATGTGTTGGTGATCGATTCGGTCGCCGCGCTGACGCCGCGCGCCGAACTTGAGGGCGAGATGGGCGACAGCCTGCCCGGCCTGCAGGCGCGGCTCATGAGCCAGGCGTTGCGCAAGCTCACCGGGTCGATTTCGAAATCGAACTGCCTCGTGATCTTCATCAATCAGATCCGCATGAAGATCGGCGTGATGTTCGGCTCGCCGGAGACGACGACCGGCGGCAACGCGCTGAAGTTCTACGCGTCCGTGCGCCTTGACATCCGTCGCATCGGCGCGATCAAGCACCGCGACGAGGTCGTCGGCAACGCGACGCGCGTGAAGATCGTCAAGAACAAGGTTGCGCCGCCGTTCCGCCAGGTCGAGTTCGACATCATGTACGGCGAGGGCATTTCGTACACGGGCGAGCTCGTCGATCTCGGCGTGAAGGCGGGCGTCGTGGAGAAGTCGGGCTCCTGGTTCTCCTATGAGGGCGAGCGCGTCGGCCAGGGTCGGGAGAACGCCAAACAGTTCCTGAAGGACCATCCGGACGTCGCCGCGGCGATCGACCACGCGATCCGCGCGAACGCGGGGCTCGTCGCCGACGAACTCCTCGTCGGCGAAGGGGAGGCCGACGCCGACGAGACCGCTGAGGCCTGAGGTCTTGAGGTCTGAGGTCCTGAGGTCCTGAGGTCTGGCCGGGCGCAACGGGGACGCTTGCGTTCTCGGGGCGCGGGCGCCCTTAATCGACGATCCCGGCGGCGCGAGACGGGTCGCGCCCTAATGTTTGGCGAGGAGCCGATTGATGACGTCGCTACGCGACATTCGCGCCGCTTTTCTGTCGTTCTTCGCCGACCGCGGCCACGCGATCGCGCCCTCCGCGCCCTTGATCCCGCAAAACGATCCGACCCTGCTCTTCGTCAACGCCGGTATGGTCCCGTTCAAGAACGTCTTCACGGGCTCGGAACGCGCCAAAGCGCCGCGGGCGACGACGGCGCAGAAATGCGTGCGCGCCGGCGGCAAGCATAACGATCTCGATAATGTGGGGTACACGGCGCGTCATCACACCTTCTTCGAGATGCTCGGCAACTTCTCGTTCGGCGACTATTTCAAGGCCGACGCCGTGGAGTTCGCCTGGTCCCTCGTCCATGGCGAGTTCGCCCTGCCGAAGGACCGTCTCGTCGTCACGATCTACCATGACGACGACGAGGCGTTCGATCTCTGGCGGAAGATTTCGGGCCTGCCGGAGGACCGCATCGTTCGCATCGCGACGGACGACAATTTCTGGTCGATGGGCGACACGGGGCCCTGCGGTCCGAGTTCGGAGATTTTCTACGATCATGGGCCGGAGATCCCGGGCGGGCCGCCGGGCTCGCCGGACGAGGACGGCGACCGGTTCGTCGAAATCTGGAACCTCGTCTTTATGCAGTTCGATCGGCAAGCGGACGGAACGCAGGCGCCGCTGCCGAAGCCGTCGATCGACACGGGCATGGGGCTGGAGCGGATCGCCGCGGTGCTCCAGGGCGTCCACGACAATTACGACGTCGATCTTTTCAAGCGCCTGATCGCGGCCTCCGAGGAGGCGACGGGCCGGCCTGCGTCGGGTGCGGACGCCGCGGCGCACCGGGTCGTCGCGGACCATCTGCGCGCCTCGTGTTTTCTGATCGCCGACGGCGTGACGCCCGCGAACGAGGGGCGGGGCTACGTCCTTCGGCGGATCATGCGACGCGCCATGCGCTACGCTCGTCAACTCGGCGCGCGCGATCCCTTGTTGGCGCGCCTCGCGCCGGTTTTGATTTCGGAAATGGGCGAAGCCTACGGCGAATTGCGCCGCGCCGAAGCATTGATCGTCCAGACGCTGAGCGGGGAGGAGGACCGGTTCCGCTCGCTCCTCGAGCGCGGCCTCAAGCTTCTGGAGGACGACGTGGCGGCGACCCCGGCGGGCGCGCCGCGCTCCGGCGAGGCGGCGTTCCGACTGTATGACACCTACGGGTTTCCGCTGGACCTGACGGAGGACGCCTTGCGCCGCATGGGCCGCGAGGCCGACGTCGCCGGCTGCGACGCGGCGATGGCGCGCCAGCGTGAGGCGGCGCGGGCAGCCTGGGCCGGGTCAGGCGATGCGGCGAGCGACGCGGTTTGGCGCGACGTCGCCGATGCGGCGGGGGCGACGGAGTTTTTGGGTTACGTTCATGATACGGCCGAAGGCGTCATCCAGGCGATCGTGGTCGACGGCGCGTCTGTCGACGCCGTCGAGGCCGGCGCGCGCGCGGAGATCGTCGTCAATCAGACGCCGTTTTACGCCGAGGCCGGCGGACAGGTCGGCGACGCCGGGGAGATCCGCGGCGCGGACGGCTTTTCGATGCGCGTCGATGACGTGAAGAAACGCGCCGGCGCAGCGTCGGCCCATATCGGCGAGGTCTTGGCGGGGGCGGCGCGGATCGGCGACGTCGTCGAATTGCGCATCGACGCGCCTCGCCGGGCCGCGATCCGCGCCAACCATTCGGCGACGCACCTTTTGCACAAGGCGCTGCGGGACGCGTTGGGCCCTCACGTCGCTCAAAAAGGGTCGCTCGTCGCGCCCGACCGCCTGCGCTTCGACTTCTCCCACCCGAAACCGCTGAGCACTGACGAAATCGTCCGTATAGAACGCGACGTCAACGCCCTCGTGCGCGCGAACCGCGCCGTCGACACCCGGCTCATGTCCTACGATGACGCCGTTGAAGCGGGGGCCGTGGCGCTCTTCGGCGAGAAATACGGCGAGGAAGTGCGCGTCCTGACGATGGGCGCGGCGGCCGACGCGCCTGACGCGTCCGGCAAGGACCTCGGCGGCGAGCCGCCTCGCGACGAAGACGCACCGTACTCAGTCGAATTGTGCGGCGGCACCCATGTTGCGCGGCTCGGCGACATCGCGCTTTTCAAGATCGTCGCCGAAGGCGCGGCGGCCGCGGGCGTCCGGCGCATCGAGGCGCTCACGGGCGAGGCCGCGCGGGCCTATCTCGAGGGCGAGGCCGCCGCCGCTGCGGCCGCGGCGGCGGCGCTGAAAACGACGACCGGCGACTTGCCGGAGCGCGTTGAGGCGCTCGTCGGCGAACGCAAGCGGCTTGAGCGCGAACTCGCCGAAATGACGAAGAAAATCGCGCTCGGCGTTGGCGGGTCGGCGTCCGCGGACGCGGCGACGAAGAAGATCGGCGCGGTGACTTTCTCGGGCCGGCGCCTTGACGGCGTCGCGGCGAAAGATCTGCGCAGCCTCGTCGACCAGGAGAAGGCGCGGCTCGGCGACGGCGTCGTCGCGCTTGTCTCTGTGCTCGACGGCAAGGCCGCGCTGACCGTGGGCGTCGCGGGCGACGCTCAAAAGCGGGTCTCGGCGGTCGACCTCGTGCGCGTTGGGGCGGAGGCGCTCGGCGGCAAGGGCGGCGGCGGACGGCCCGACCTCGCTCAGGCTGGCGGCCCGAACGGCGCTGACGCCGACCGGGCGCTCGCGGCGATCGAGGCGGAGGTCGAGACAAGCGTCGGCGCCTGACGTCTTCCGGCGCTCCCGGACCCCGGCTTCAGCGCCGCGAACGAACGTCCACGTCGCCGCCGGACGATTCCCGCGCGGAGACGTCGGTAGGCGAACCGTCAGCGTCGATCGAGCCGCCCGACGAGGCCGACGCGTCAAGTCGCTCGCCGGCGTAGACGTCGGCGTCGGCGCCCGACGAGGCGGTCGCCTCGACCTCGCGGCATTTGAGGTCGCGCGCGTCGATGTCGGCGCCGCTAGAGACGCGCAACGACAGGCGCCCGCACGAACCGGACGCTTCGATGTCCGACCCCGACGAGGCTTCCAACGAGAACTCGTCCGCGGCGACGCCGTAGACTTAGACGTCGGAGCCCGACGAGGCGTCGACCGCCGACAGGCGGGGCGCAGTGACCTCGATCTCGACGTCGCCCCGCGCGATCCAGCCGGAGCGGCGTTTCCGGCGCAGACGCAGTTCGCCGTCATCGACGTCCACGTCGAGGCGGTCGATCTCGCGCGAATCGCCTTTGGCGACGACGCTGTAGCCGTCTCCGATCGTCACGATCACGTCGAGGCCCGTCGCGACCGAAACCGCGTCGAAATCGACGGCGTCGCAGGCCCGCGTCTCCGCCGCGGCCACGCCTGCCGACGCCGTGGCGGCGACCGCAGCGGTCAACACAAGCCAGTGTCTTTGAGCCATTTATTCGCCTCCCACTAATCCGCTCCGCAGTCGCGGAGGTCTAGACGACTGATGTAGAATGCGAAATCGCGCTGCGCCAATGGCCTCTGCGGCGAGTCGCGCCGCTTGCGCGGGGAGCCGCGGCCGTCGCTAACCCACGGGGGCCGGCGGGCCGTCGGCCGCGGCGATGCCCTCGAGAAAAGCGGCGGCGAAGGCCTCGCGCTTTTTCGCGCCAACCCCGAACACCTCGCCGAAGCTCTGAACGTCCCGGGGCCGCCGCGCCGCCATGTCGATCAACGTGCGGTCGGAGAATATGACGAACGCCGGCACGCCCTGGGCGCGGGCGAGTTCGAGGCGGCGTTGCTTCAGGGCCGCGAGCAGGGCGGCGTCGGCGGGCGGGGCGTCGCCGGACGCGCGGGCCCGGGGCGCTGCGTCGACCCCTTTGCGCGGCGCGCGCACGGCGAGGACCGCCTCGCTCTTTCGCGCCGGCGCGCCCAACGAAAGGCCGCCATAATCGTCCTCAATGAGCCAACCGGCGGCGCGCATGGCGCGGACGACGGCGCGCAGGCGTTTCTCTGGCCGGCCGCGGCCGGCGCCGAAGGCGTCCGCCGAGGCCGCGCCGCTCGCATCGGTCTTCGGGTTGGCGACGCCGCGCACGATGTCGATGAGGACGCCAGCCCCGTAGCGCTCGCCGCTGGCGCGAGCGGCCGCCGCCAACAGGCGCGCCTCGTCCGTCACATCGACGGTCGCCGGCGGCGCCCGGCAATTGTCGCAGGCGCCGCAAGGCTCGGCCGGCTCGCCGAAATGGCCGAGGAGCATGACGCGTCGACACGCCGTCGCCTCGCAAAGCGCGACGAGGTCGTCGAGCCGCCGACGCTCCGCCGCGCCGGCCCCGCGCGTCGCCTCGTCGTCGTCGCCGGGCGCGGCTGGCCGGTCGATGCGCCGCCGACGGCGAGCCGCATCGCCGCCTGAATAGAACATAACGGCGCGGGCCGGCTCGCCGTCGCGGCCCGCGCGGCCGATTTCCTGGTAATAGGCCTCGATCGAGGCGGGCATCGAATAGTGGACGACGAAGCGGATGTCCGGCTTGTCGATCCCCATGCCGAAAGCGACCGTGGCGGCGACGCAGAGGTCGGGCTCGGTCAGAAAGGCGTCCAGGCGGGCGGCGCGCTCGGCCGCGTCGAGCCCGGCGTGATAGGCGACGGCGCGTCGCCCGAGGCGGTTCATCAGCGTCGCGACTTCCTCCGTCTCCTTGCGCGAGAGGCAATAGACGACGCCTTGCGCGCCCGGCTCGTTGGTCAAAAAGTCCGCTAACAGTTCGTCCGGCTTCGACTTGTCGACGATGGCGATGTCGATGTTCGGCCGGTCGAAGCCGTGGACCGCGATATGGGGGTCGGGGCCTAAAAGCCGACCGGCTATCTCCTCGCGCGTGCGCGGGTCCGCCGTCGCGGTGAAGGCCGCGACCGGCGCGCCCGGAAACGTGGCGCGCAGCTCGCCGAGGGCGTAATAGTCCGGTCGGAAATCGTGTCCCCACTGACTGACGCAGTGGGCCTCGTCGACCACGAAGCGCGCGACCGGGAGGCGTTTCAGAGCCTCCAGCATGCGCGGCGTCATCAGCCGCTCGGGCGACATGTAGAGGAGCTTGAGATCGCCCGCCTGCGCGCGCCGCCAGTCGGCGACGTTCGCCTCGCGCACGCGGTTCGAGTGGACGGCGCCAGCGGCGACGCCGACGGCGTTCAACTGCGCGAGCTGATTGTCCATGAGGGCGATGAGCGGCGAGACGACGATTGTGAGCCCGTCGGACATCGCCGCCGGGAGCTGATAGCAAAGGCTCTTGCCGGCGCCCGTGGGCATGACGGCGAGCGCGTCACGCCCGGCGGTCAAGGCGCGCACGATCTCCTCCTGCCCCGGACGGAACGCTTCAAAACCGAAGACGGACTTCAGCGTTTCGCGTAAGTCAGTCGGCCGATCGTCGGCGCTCGTCGCCTGGGCCGTCATGGCCGCGTGAGCCGGTAGTTGACGCCGGCGACGTTCCCGCGCCGGGCGACGCACCAGCGCGGCGCATCGGGACCGACGTCGGCGAACCCCGCCTTTTCAAGGACGCGGCCTGAGGCCGGATTGTCGAGCCAACGGCTCGCCACGATCGCCCGTGGGCGGACGACCGCGAAGATGTGATCGCAGTAGGCCTTCAGCGTCTCGCTCGCGTAGCCTCGGCCCCAGAAAGGCCGCGCAAACATGTAGCCGACGCCGAAATCGCCGTCGGCCGATAACATCCCTCCTATGTTGCCGGCGATCCGTTCGCCAACGAATACTGAAAAGGCGGCGCCGGACGCCGCGTCGCGACGGAGCCTTCTGACGACGAACGAGAACGGCAAAGGGTAGGGCCAGGTCGACGTCATTTTGACGACGTCGAAATCGTCGATCGCGCGCCAGAACCGCGGAGCGTCACGCGGCGCGGAAGGGCGCAGGAGCAGCCGCGTCGTGCGCAGCGTATGGGGCATCGGCGCGCGACGCTCTTAGGCCGCCATCGCCTTCTGGAAGTTCTCGTCGACCTTGTCGATGAAGCCCTCCGTGGTCAGCCATTTCTGTTCGGCGCCGATAAGCAGCGCGAGGTCTTTCGTCATATGGCCGCTCTCGACCGTCTTGATGATGGTCGTCTCGAGCGTTTCGGCGAATTTTACGAGCTCGGGCGTCCCGTCGAGCTTGCCGCGGTGGGCGAGGCCGCGCGTCCACGCGTAGATCGAGGCGATGGAGTTCGTGGACGTTTCTTCGCCTTTCTGATGATTGCGATAGTGGCGCGTGACCGTGCCGTGAGCGGCCTCCGCCTCGACGGTCTTGCCGTCCGGCGTCATCAAAACCGACGTCATGAGGCCTAGGGAGCCGAACCCTTGCGCCACCGTATCGGACTGCACGTCGCCGTCGTAGTTCTTGCACGCCCAGACATAGCCGCCCGACCATTTCAGGCACGAGGCGACCATGTCGTCGATGAGCCGGTGTTCGTAGGTTCCGCCGTAGGCGGCGAATTTGTCCTTGAACTCCGCTTCGTAAACCTCCGCGAAGAGATCCTTGAACCGGCCGTCGTACTTTTTGAGGATGGTGTTCTTGGTCGAGAGATAGACCGGATACTGACGCTGCAGCCCGTAATTGAAGCAGGCGCGTGCGAAATCGCGGATCGACTCGTCTAGATTGTACATGCCCATGTAAACGCCGGAGGCCGGCGCGTCGAAAACCTCGTGCTCTAGCGTGTCGCCGTTCTCGCCCTCCCACTTTATCGAGAGCTTGCCCTTGCCGGGAAAGAGCATGTCCGTCGCCCTGTACTGGTCGCCGAAGGCGTGGCGGCCGATGATGATCGGCTGCGTCCACCCGGGCACGAGGCGCGGCACATTGCGGATGATGATCGGCTCACGGAAGACGACGCCGCCCAAGATATTGCGGATCGTGCCGTTCGGCGAGCGCCACATCTGTTTGAGGCCGAACTCCTCGACCCGCGCCTCGTCCGGCGTGATCGTCGCGCATTTGACGGCGACGCCGTACTTCTTCGTCGCCTCCGCCGCCTCAACCGTGATCTTGTCGTCGCTTGCGTCGCGCGCCTCGACGCCGAGGTCGTAGTACTTCAAGTCAATGTCGAGATAGGGGTGGATGAACTTGTCTTTGATCATCGCCCAGATAATGCGGGTCATTTCGTCGCCGTCCATTTCGACGACGGGATTTTGAACTTTGATTTTGCTCATGGGTGGGACCTGCTTTGGCGCGCCGCGCGCGGGCTGGCGTCGGATGGTGGGAAGGCGGACGAAACGCGTTCAGCGCGCCCCCGCGGGTTCGTCGCCGTCTATAGCAATGCGCGCGGCGGCGCGCAAAGCGGGCCCCGCGTTGCGCTGAGGGGGGCGTGCGCGGCTTGCGCGCTGGCGGCCGCTCGCGCTAACCGCCGCCGGATGAGCGATGGCGATCACGGCGAGGCGGCGGAGGCCCCAAGGGGCGGGATCGACGATCTCGGCCCCGGGCCCGCCTTCGTGCTCGTCGACCCGCAGCTCGGCGAGAACATCGGCGCGACGGCCCGGGCGATGCTGAACTTCGGCCTTGCGGACTTGCGCATCGCGAACCCGCGCGACGGTTGGCCTAACGAGCGGGCGGTCGCGATGGCGTCGGGGGCCGTCGGCGTTGAAGACCGCGCGCCGCTCCACGATAACGCCGCGGCGGCCCTCGCGGAC
This sequence comes from Parvularculaceae bacterium, assembly GCA_050331095.1. Classification (GTDB taxonomy): domain Bacteria; phylum Pseudomonadota; class Alphaproteobacteria; order Caulobacterales; family Parvularculaceae; genus MED-G105. The sequence goes on along the minus strand of JBHJHE010000002.1, from coordinate 29,278 downwards.
GTCGAGTTCGCGCTGGCGACGACGGCCCGGCGCCGCGAGATGCTGTTGCCCGTGTTCGACCCGGCGGAGGCGGCCGCCGAGTTCGCGCGCCGGATCGAGCGCGGCCAGAAATGCGCGGCCGTCTTCGGGCCGGAGCGGCGGGGGCTCTCGAACGAGGACGTCCTGCGCTGCGACGGCGGCGTGTCGATCCCCGTGAACCCCGCGTTCCCGTCGCTCAATCTGGCGCAGGCGGCGCTTGTCGTCGGTTACGAATGGGCGAAGGCCGCCGGCCTCGCCGGGCAGCCGGGGGACCTCGACGACGCGACGCCGGCGCCGAAGGCTGACTTCGAGCGGCTCGTCGCCCATCTCTTCGAAGCGCTCGACGCCGCGGACTATTTTCACCCGCCGGAAAAGCGCGCCTCGAAGGAGCGGAGCCTCAGGGTTTCGTTGATGCGCGCCGGGCTCACAGAAGGCGAGGCGCGGGCCTGGCGCGGCGTCATCAAGGCGTTGACGAGACGTCGCGGCGGCGGCGACGATTGATCGAAGTCGAAACGTCCGAGGGGAGAGACCCGCATGCGCCACCTGTTCGCCGCCAGCGCGGCGCTGATCCTCGCCGCCTGCGGCGGCGGCGAGGAGCCCGCCGAAGCGCCGGCCCCGCCGACCTACGACGTCCTGATCACGAACGGCGTCATCTACGACGGCTCAGGCGACGCGCCCTATCCCGGCGGCGTCGCGATCGAGGGCGACCGCATCGTCGCCGTAGGCGATCTTTGGAACGCGACCGGCGAGGTTGAAATCGACGCCGCCGGCCAGGCGATCGCCCCCGGCTTCATCAACATGCTGAGCTGGGCGGTTGCGGACCTGATCGAAGACGGGCGCGGCCTTGGCGACGTCGTTCAGGGCGTCACGCTCGAAGTCTTCGGCGAGGGCGTCTCCTACGGGCCCTGGAACGATGCGCAGAAGGCCGACCGCAAAGAGGCGCAAGGCGACATCAAATACGACATCGAGTGGACGACGCTCGGGGAGTACCTTGAATTCCTGGAGGGTCGAGGCGTCTCGCCCAACGTCGCGTCGTTCGTCGGCGCGACGACCGTCCGTACCCATGTCGTCGGCGCCGAAGACCGCGCAGCGAACGACGAAGAGATCGCTGCGATGCAGGAACTCGTGCGCGAGGCGATGGCCGAGGGCGCCATGGGGGTCGGCTCGTCGCTCATCTACGCTCCGGCGAATTTTGCGGACACGGACGAGCTCGTGGCTCTCGCGAGCGTCGCCGCCGAGGCCGGGGGCATGTACATCTCCCACCTGCGCAGCGAATCGGGCGGCCTCCTTGAGGCGATCGACGAATTGATCGAGATCTCCCGACGCTCGGGCGCGCCGGCCGAGATCTATCATTTGAAGGCGAGCGGCGAGGCGAACTGGGACAAGCTCGACGCCGCCATCGCCAAGGTCGAGGCGGCCCAGGCCGAGGGCCTGAAGATCACGGCCGACGTCTACGCCTATCCGGCGAGCTCCACCGGCCTCGACGCCGCGATGCCGATATGGGCGCAGGAGGGCGGCTACAAGAAGTGGCGCGAACGTCTGATGGATCCGGACGATCGCGCGCGCGTCGTCGCGGCGATCGAAGGCCAGGACGACGATTTCGTCAGTTCGATCGACAACGCCGGCGGGCCCGAGGGCGTCCTGTTGGTCGGCTTCAAAAACCCGGACTTGCGCGGCAACATCGGCAAGACGCTCGCCGACGTGGCGGCGGAGCGGGGCGTCGGATATGCGGACGCCGCTGTCGATCTTGTTATCGAGGACGGCAGCCGCGTGCAGGTCGTCTACTTTTCGATGTCCCCGGACAATGTGGCGAAGAAGATCGCCGTGCCCTGGGTCAGCTTCGGCTCCGACGGCGGCTCGAAGTCCGCGTCGGGCGTGTTTCTCAATACGTCGACCCACCCGCGGTCCTACGGCAATTTCGCGCGCGTCCACGCAAAGTACGTTCGCGAGGACGGCGTTCTGACGACGGAGGAAGCCGTTCGCAAGATGACGTCGTTGCCGGCGGCGAACCTGAAACTGATGGACCGCGGGCGCCTCGCGCCAGGCATGTTCGCCGATGTCGTCGTCTTCGACCCGACGACGATCCAGGACACGGCGACGTTCGAAGAGCCCCACCAACTCGCCACGGGCGTCGCCCACGTCTTCGTCAACGGCGTCCACACCATCGCCGACGGCGCCCACACGGGCGCGAAAGCCGGCCGCGTCGTCCGCGGCCCCGGCTGGACGGGGTGGGCGGAGGAGTAGGGCGCTCGCTTGAGGCGCGCTCAAGCGGGAGCAGGCGCCGACGCTCGCCGGTTTTCGGCGGCGCTTCTCGTCCTCGGCCAGTTTCCCGCGCCGGGAAAGACGGGGCGTTCATTTCGTCGGCTGGCTGTGACGCGCATTGAAGCTCCACGGTCGTCTGGAACGCAACCAACGATGGCCCCCACCGACCTTGGCGCAGGCCTCGCCGCCGCCAGCTTGACCCCGCCCGTCGCGCCCGCTAACGAGCGCGGCTTGATGACGGGTGGGCGCGGACGCCGCCGTTGCAATCGCGCCTGGGGGATCGGCCCCCGCGCCGGGCCGCGCCGAAAGCGAGAGACCATGACCAAACGCGTGCGCGCGAAGTACAAGCTCGACCGGCGGGTCGGCGAAAACGTTTGGGGCCGCCCCAAGTCTCCCCTCAACAAGCGAGACTACGGCCCGGGGATGCACGGCCAGCGCCGCAAGGGCAAAATGTCGGACTTCGGCATGCAGCTCATGGCGAAGCAGAAACTGAAGGGCTATTACGGCTCCATTTCCGAAAAGCACTTTGAGCGGATTTACGTCGAGGCCGTGCGCCGGCGCGGCAACACCGCCGAGAACCTGATCGGCCTTTTGGATAGCCGGCTCGACGCGCTGGTCTACCGCGCGAAATTCGTGCCCACGGTTTTCGCCGCGCGTCAGTTCGTCAACCACGGTCATGTCAAGGTGAACGGCGTGCGCACGAACGTTCCGTCCTACCGCTGCAAGCCGGGCGACATTATCGAACTGCGCGAGAGGTCGAAGAACATGGCGCTGGTGCTCGAGGCGCTTCAAAGCGCCGAGCGCGACATCCCGGACTATGTCGACGTTGATCCGAAGAAGATGACGGCGACCTACATGCGCGTGCCGGAGTTCGCCGAAGTGCCCTACGCCTGTACGATGGAGCCGAACCTCGTCATCGAGTACTACTCCTCGTAGGGAGCGTTCGGGTCAGGATCGTTACTCCCCGACCCGGCGGCGCAGTTCGGCGATCAAGGCGTCGATTCCCATCGCGCCGCCGCCATTGTCGGCGATGACGGAACGGAACTGGCTGCGCTGTTCGATCGCGAGCCATATGCCCGCCGCGCCGGCGTCGACAACGCTCATGCCGCCGTCTTCGCCCTTCAAAACGCGCCAGTGGACGTCGAGATCGTCGAACTGGTCGTTCGGCGCAGCGCCGACGACGCGGGTGTCGACGATAATGTCCGTCTCCGACCGGTCGACCGAACCCGTCACTTCGAGGCGTTGTCCGGCGTAGTCGGAGAGGGCGTTCTGGTAGACTTGCGTCGCGTAGCGCGCGAACAAGGGTTCGTAGGCGGCGCGTTGCTCCGGCGTCATGATGCGGGCGTAGCGGCCGAGAACGAAGCGGGAAACGCGCTTCAAGTCCACATTCGCGTTGACGAGCTCGGCGATGGCGGCGAGGCGTGCGGCCTTGTCGGACGCGTTGAAGACGTCATCCGCATCCGTCAAAACGTCGCTGATATAGGCCTCGGCCGCGTCGTCGGCGAGGGCTGGCGTCGCGATCAGGAGCGCCAGCGCCGTAAGCGTCGAGCGGACGCTATTCAAGCTCGTCGAATTCGTCGAAATCGCCGATGTCCGGCAGGTCGCTATAGTCCGTGCGGCCATTTTTGATCTCCCGTTCGCGGGCTTGAAGATAGAAGCTGCGGAACGACGCGTAATAATCGAGCGAGTTGGCGCGAATCTCCGCTAGCGGCTCAATAAGCGGCTCTCGGGCCGAAACGCCGCCGACGCCGGCGCGGGTGAACCGGGCGATGTTGGCGGGCGGCGTGCGCACGAACGTGTGCGGATCAAGCAGGATCTGCACGCCGGAGCCGAAGCCGTCGCGCGGCGAGGACGGCCCGAGGAGCGGCAAGAAGAGGTAGGGGCCGCTGTCGAAACCCCAGACGGCGAGTGTCTGGCCGAAATCCTCCGAGTGCGCCGGAGCGATAAGCTCCGCGCTCGGATCGGCGAAGCCGCCGGCCCCGATCGTCGAGTTGACGAAGAACCGCCCGGCGGTCTCGCCGGCGCGCTTGAACTCGCCCTGGAGGAGGTCGTTGATAAAGATCCCCGGCGCACGGAGATTGGCGAGAAACCGGCGGATCCCGCGCCGGCCTTTTTTCGGGGTCGTTGCGCGATAGACCTTTGCTGACGGCACCAAAAAATTGTCGTCGATGAAGGTGTTGACCGCGAACATCTTGCGGTTGAAGCCGATCCACGGGTCTGCGACGTCGCCGTTCGTCGCCTTCGCCGCGGCCGCCGCGTCGAGATTCTCCGGATCGATTAGCGGCGTCGTTTGCGCGTGCGCCGGCGCTGCGACAAGCGGCGCGACGACAAACGGCGCAACGACAAGGGCGGCGGCTATCGCCATTCGTTTCAGCGCCCGGCCCATGGCCAATCCTCCGGCTCGCGCGAGACTGCGCATTAACCGACCTAACCGTTTTCGCGCCGCTTGCAACGCCGCGGCGCCCCGCGACACCCGCGTTGAGGCTTTCGCCCTGCGCTTGAGCGACACATAAGGATATGTTTATATCCGCGTCGTCTTCTGAGGCGATATTTTTCGAGGCGATCGCTCCCATGTCGTTGGACGCCGTGCTGCACACCTTTCGCGCCGTCGGCGAAGAGACGCGCCTGCGGATCGTCGCGCTTCTGCATCGCGGCGAACTGACGGTGAGCGAACTCACGCAGATTCTCGGGCAGAGCCAGCCGCGGGTGAGCCGGCATCTCAAGATTCTCGCCGACGCCGGCCTCGTTGAGCGCCACCGCGAAGGTTCGTGGATATTCTATCGCTCCGCGCTCGGCAGGTCGCTTGATCGCGGCGCGCCGGCCGCGGGCGCGCTCGGCCAGGCGATCGAGGCCCTGAACGCCGCCGACGATCGCCTCGTGGCGCGCGACCGCGAGCGTTTCGAAGAGAGCCGCCGGGCCCGCGCGGCCGGCGCGGCAGCCTACTTTCGCGACGTTGCGCCTGAATGGGACACGGTTCGCGGTCTGCACACGCGCGAGCGGGAAATCGAAGCGGCGATGCGCGCCCTCGTCGGCGACGGGCCGTTCGAAACGTTCGTCGACCTTGGCACTGGCACCGGGCGGATGCTCGTTCTGTTCGCCGATCTCTATGAGGACGGCGTCGGGTTCGACCTGTCGCGGGAGATGCTCGCCGTCGCGCGGGCCAATCTCGATGCGGCGGGCGTCAGCCGCGCCCTGGTGCGCCAGGGCGATCTGTTCTCTCTGCCGCTCGCTAGCGGCGCGGCGGATCTCGTCTGCCTCCACCAGGTGTTGCACTTCCTCGCTGAACCCGAAGCGGCGATGCGCGAGGCGGCGCGCATATTGCGTCCCAGCGGCCGGCTGATCGTCACCGATTTCGCGCCGCACGACGTCGAATTCCTGCGCGAGGCGCACGCCCACCGCCGGCTCGGCTTCGCTGACGCCGAGGTTCTCGACTGGTGTGCGTCGACCGGCCTCGCGCTTACCGACCAGACGACGCTCCACCCCGAGACCGGGCAGGACCCCGGCGTCGCGGTCAAAATCTGGCTGTGCCGCGCGCCCTCGGGCGTCCGTCCGGTCGTCGGCCGGCGTGCGGCCGAGGCGCGTGCGGCCGCATCCATGGAAAGGTGACGAGACATGTCGAAGCTCAACGTTTCTTTCGAGTTCTTTCCGCCGAAGACCGACGCGATGAACGCGCGCCTTTGGAAGGCGGTGGAGCGCCTCGCGCCCCTGGGACCGAAATTCGTTTCCGTGACCTATGGAGCCGGCGGCTCCACCCGCGAGCGCACCCACGCCACAGTGGCGCGGATTGCGAAAGAAACGGATCTTCCGGTGGCGGCGCACCTGACTTGCGTCGCCGCGAGCCGGGCCCAGGTCGACGACGTGTTGCGCGCCTATTGGAGCGCCGGCGTGCGCCACATCGTGGCCTTGCGCGGCGACCCGCCGGGCGGCGCGGGCGACGTCTATGAGGCGCATCCGGAGGGTTACGCCAACGCCGCCGAACTCGCCGCAGGAGCGCGCGAGATCGCGCCCTTTGAAATTAGCGTCGGTTGCTATCCTGAGAAACACCCCGAGTCTCCGTCAATCGCAGCGGACATCGAGCTTTTGAAGCGCAAGGTAGACGCCGGCGCTACCCGGGCGATCACGCAGTTCTTCTATGATAATGCGGCGTATACGTCTTATATGGAAAAAGTGCGCGCGGCGGGAATCGATATCCCCATCGTGCCTGGCCTGATGCCGATCACTAACTTCAAGGGGCTGCGCAAAATGGCCGACATGTGCGGCGCGACCGTGCCGGGACGGTTCGTCAAGCTGTTCCAGAACCTCGACGACGAGCCGGAGACCCTTCGCCTCGTCGCTGCGACGGTCGCCGCCGAACAGTGCCTCGACCTCGCCGAGCAGGGCGTGACGGACTTCCATTTCTAAACGCTCAATCGCGACGAGCTCGCCTATGCGCCCTGCCACATGCTGGGGCTGCGGCCGAAGGCCGGCGACAAGCCGGCGGAAAAAGCGACCGCGGCATGACGCGCCCGACCTTCGTCAATATCGGCGAGCGGACGAACGTCACGGGCTCGGCGAAGTTCCGCAAGCTCATCAAAGAGAGCCGCTACGAAGAGGCGCTCGCCGTTGCGCGCCAGCAGGTGGAGAACGGCGCCCAGATCATCGACGTCAATATGGACGAGGGCCTCCTCGACGGCGTCGAAGCGATGCGCACGTTCCTGCGGCTCATCGCGTCGGAGCCCGACATCGCCCGTGTGCCGATCATGATTGACTCCTCGAAATGGGAGGTGATCGAGGAGGGCCTGAAGAACGTCCAGGGCAAGTCGATCGTCAACTCGATCTCGCTGAAGGAAGGCGAGGAGCCTTTTCTCGACTGCGCGCGGACGATCCGGCGCTACGGCGCGGCCAGCGTCGTCATGGCGTTCGACGAACAGGGACAGGCCGACACCGCGGCGCGCAAGATCGAGATCTGCGAGAGATCCTATCGCCTGTTGACGGAAGAGGCGGACTTTCCGGCGACGGACATCATTTTCGATCCCAATATCTTCGCCGTCGCGACCGGCATTGAAGAGCACGACAATTACGCCGTCGACTTCATCGAAGCGACGCGGGTGATCAAGGAGCGTCTGCCGGGGGCGAAGGTCTCCGGCGGGGTCTCGAACATCTCGTTCTCGTTCCGCGGCAACGAGCCCGTTCGTGAAGCGATGCACTCGGTTTTTCTCTACCACGCGATCGCCGCCGGAATGGACATGGGCATCGTCAACGCCGGGCAGCTCGCGATCTACGACGAAATCCCGCCGGACCTGCGCGAGCCCGTCGAAGACGTGATCCTCAATCGCCGGTCGGACGCGACCGAGCGGTTGCTGGAGGTCGCGGAGAAGTATCGCGGCGAGGCCGGCAAAAAGACCGTGCAGGATCTTTCCTGGCGCGAAGCGGACGTCGAGGAGCGACTGAAGCACGCTCTCGTCAAGGGAATTACGGACTATGTCGTGGACGACACGGAGGCGGCGCGCGCCAAGCACGGCCGCCCGCTCCATGTCATCGAAGGCCCGCTGATGGACGGCATGAACGTCGTCGGCGACCTTTTCGGGTCTGGCAAGATGTTCCTGCCCCAGGTCGTCAAATCCGCTCGCGTTATGAAGCAGGCGGTCGCGTATCTGACGCCGTTCATGGAGAAAGAGAAGGAGGAGCAGGGGCTCGAACAGGGCAGGGCCGCCGGCAAGATCCTCATGGCGACGGGCAAGGGCGTCGTTCACGACATCGGCAAGAACATCGTCGGCGTTGTTCTTCAGTGCAACAACTACGAGGTCGTCGATCTCGGCGTCATGGTCCCGGCCGAGAAGATCCTGAACGCCGCCGTCGAGGAGAACGTGGACGTCATCGGGCTCTCCGGACTGATTACGCCGAGCCTTGACGAAATGCGCCACGTCGCCGCGGAGATGAAGCGCCGCGAGTTGACGATCCCCCTGATGATCGGCGGGGCGACGACGAGCCGGACCCACACGGCGGTCAAGATCGCGCCGAATTACGACAACGGCGTCGTCTACGTCACCGACGCGAGCCGCGCCGTCGGGGTCGCGGGCGCGTTGATTTCAGACGAGCGGCGCGCGGATTATCTCGGTGAGATCAACGGCGAGTACGCGCGCATTCGCGAACGGCGCGCGGCCGGCGGCGAACGCAACCCGCGGCTCGCCCTCGACAAGGCGCGCGAAAACGCCGCGCGCGTCGACTTCAAGACGCGCGCGCCGATCAAGCCGGCGTTCATCGGCTCACGGACGTTCCGCGACGTCGATCTCGCCGACCTTGTTCCTTACATCGACTGGACGCCGTTCTTCGCCTCCTGGGACCTCGCCGGCCGGTATCCCGACATTCTCGACGACGACATCGTCGGCGAACCGGCGCGCGCGCTTTACGACGCCGCCCGGCTCATGCTGGACCGGATCGTCTCCGACAAAGCGCTGAAGGCCCACGGCGTCTGCGGCTTCTGGCCGGCGAACGCCGACGGCGACGATATTGTGCTCTATACGGACGAGACGCACAGCGAGGAGCGCGCCCGCCTCCACGGCCTCCGCCAGCAGATCGACAAGCGCGGCAACGGCGCGCCGAACTACTGTCTGTCGGACTTCGTTGCGCCGGCGGCGAGCGGCGTCGCGGACTATGTCGGCTGCTTCGCCGTCACCGCCGGGGACGGGGAGGAGGCCTTCGCGCAAAGCTTCGACGACGCCAACGACAATTACAGCGCCATCATGGCGAAGGCGCTCGCCGACCGATTCGCCGAGGCCTTCGCTGAAAAGCTCCATGCGGACGTTCGTCGTCAGTTGTGGGGCTACGCCGCCGACGAGGCCTTGTCGCCGGCCGAATTGATCGCCGAACGCTACGCCGGCATCCGCCCGGCGCCGGGTTACCCGGCGCAGCCGGACCACACGGAGAAAGAAACGATTTTCGAATTGCTGAACGCGGAGGCCAACGTCGGCATCAGCCTGACGGAAAGCTACGCCATGACGCCGCCGGCGAGCGTTTCAGGGCTTTACCTCGGGAGCGCTGAAGCGGTGTATTTCGGCGTCGGCCACATCGACCGCGACCAGGTCGCCGACTATGCCGCGCGCAAAGGCTGGACGACGGAAACCGCCGAGCGATGGCTCTCGCCCATCCTCAGCTATGACCCGGGTTGACGCGTCGTCAGCCGCCAAACGGCCCCGACAACACGAAGAGCCCGAGCGCCATGAACCCAGCGCCGCACGCCACCCCGCCGCCGACTATGCGGATTTGTTCGCGGACTGAACGCAACTCACTAATGAGCGCCTGCATACCCCTGCCCTCGACGTCAGCGTCATCGATCCCGAAAGTCGTTTGACACGCCGATGACAGTTTTACAAAGGGATCATGTCATCGGGTGCGCGTACCTCGTGCGCCGCGGGGAGGCGAATCCCAGTTCGCAGAGCGACTTGCGTTTGTTTTCCACAGTGCGGCCGGGCGCCGGAGCGGGGCGGGCCCGTTGCCGACGGGCCAGGAGTCGCTACGACGTTAGATGGAAGGGCGGGGCTGACGCCGGGAACGACGCCTTATGAGCATCTGGTCTCAACTTGAACGCCTCGCCGTCGCCGCCGGGCGGCGGACGATCGGGCCCGTTTTCGAAGCCCTGCAGGACGCGAAGGCCCGCCGCGAGGAGGAGGCGTTCTCAATCGCCCTCATCGCGCTGTCGGCGAAGCTCGCCAAGGCCGACGGGCTCGTCACCGACGACGAGATCGCCGCGTTCCGCGATTTCTTTGAGTTCTCCGACGCCGACGCCTCCAAGGTGCGGATGATCTACGACTTGGCGAAACAGGACGTCGCCGGGTTCGAGCACTATCTCGCGCGGGTCGCGCGTCTCTTCGAAGCCTCGCCCGCCGTGCTCGAAGATGTCCTCGACTGTTTGCATCATGTGGCGCTCGCCGACGGCGTCGCCCATCCGAACGAGATCGCGCTGCTCGACCAGGCGGCCGCCGCCTTCGGCCTGGCGCCGCACGTGGCGCGGCGCGTGCGGGCGGCGCATATCGGCCTTGGCGAGGAGGACCCTTACGCCATCCTCGGGATCGACCCTGGCGCCGACGAGGCGACGCTAAAGGCGCGCTACCGGGAACTTGTGCGCAAAACCCACCCGGACGCCCTTGTCGCCCGCGGCGTGCCGGCGAGCCTCGTCAAGATCGCCGAGGGCCGGACGGCGGCCATTAACGACGCCTACGCTCGGAGCGTCGCCTAACGCGGCTCCTGACGCGAGAATCCCTCGTCGCTGGCCTGAATCTCGCAGGATATCGACTGCAGTCGAGAGGGCGGTCTGGCGCGAGACGCGTCGGGGCCGCCGGGAGAGACGCATGGTCGATCGAACCGCCGAAGGGATTGATCCGACATTGACGCCGCGCCGCGAGGCGGGGCCCGCTTTCTTCACCATGGCGGCGAACGTCGCGCGCGTGTCGGTGGTCGTCGCCGCGTCGCTGGCGGCGCTCGCCCTGCTCATCGTCGCCGCGCCGTTCGTCATCGCCGCCGCGATCACCTTCGGCGCCGCGCTCGGCGCCCGCCACCCGGCCGCCTGGCGCGCCGTGGAGCCGGACATCCTGCCGGCGCCGAGCGAGCGGATGCGGCGCATACGCGACGGACGTTGAAACGGCGCGCGTTTCGGGCGAGGCGTCGACGGTCGCCAGAGGTCCGTCGCCCATGTCGTTGAAGATCACTCGTCGTCCGTCGCCGAACTTCGACGAGCGCAACGCCGCCGTCGACACGATCGTCCTTCATTACACCGGCATGACGTCCGCGACGGCGGCGCTCGATCGGCTCTGCGATCCGGCCGCCAAGGTCAGCGCGCACTATCTCGTCGATGACGCCGGCGCGGTCTTCGCGCGCGTCGAGGAAGACAAGCGCGCCTGGCACGCCGGCGTTTCGTCCTGGCGCGGCGAGGCCAACGTCAACGCCCGTTCGGTGGGCGTCGAAATCGCCAATCCCGGCCATGAGTGGGGTTATGCGCCGTTTCCGGACGCGCAGATCGATGCGGTCGTGGCGCTCGTCGGCGAGATCGCCCGCCGCTGGGCGGTCGCGCCCGGGCGGGGCGTCGGCCACGCGGACGTCGCGCCGCGGCGCAAAGAGGATCCGGGCGAACTCTTTCCCTGGGAGCGCCGCGCCGAAGCGCGTCTGGCCGTCGGGCGCTATTCGGGCGAACCGGACCCGACGATCGACTACGACGACGCGCTGATCGCCTTGCGCGCCGTAGGCTACGACGCGCCCCCGGGGGACCACGCAGCCGCCGTTCTCGCCTTTCAGCGCCGGTTTTGCCCGGCTGCGCTTGGGATGGGGCTCGACCCTCTTACGAAGGCGGCGCTCGTCTGGGCGTCGGGCGAGACCCGAGAGACTTGACCCGTCGCGCGGACGCGCGCATCTCCGCGCTCGCCAGGCGGTCGGACGGCTGCGGCGGCGCGTGCGTCGTCGAGGAAAGTCCGGGCTCCACGGCGGACAGGGCGCCGGGTAACGCCCGGCCGGCGGGCGGCGTGTCGCGTCGCGCGCCGAGGGAAAGCGCCACAGAGAACGAACCGCCCTCCGCATGGGGGGTAAGGGTGAAAAGGTGCGGTAAGAGCGCACCGGCGTCGCCGCAAGGCGGCGCGCCATGGCAAGCCCCGCCCGGAGCAAGACCGAATAGGGATGACGCGCCCTGAAAGGCTTCGGCCGGCGGGCGGGCGGGTCCGCCGCGCCCATGTCGTCCGGGTTGGTTGCTTGAGGCCGCGCGCAAGCGTTGCGCCCCAGATGAATGGTCGTCCCCGCCTTTGTGTCCCTTGGGGCGGCGGCGGGACAGAACCCGGCTTACGCGGCCGCCTGGCGCATAATCTCCGTCCTATCGCTTGGCCGACGGTCGAGGCGCGGGCTATGGAGCGCGATTATGGCTGAAACGACGTCATCCGAGGCGGCCTCTTGGCCCGTGGTCGATCCCTTCATCGTCGAACGGGACGTCGTTCCCGACGACATCGACGAATTCGGCCACGTCAACAACTTGCGCTACGCCGCCTGGGCGGTCGACGCCGCCTGGGCGCATACGCACGCGCTGGGATTGTCGTTTGAAGACTACCAGCGGATCGGCGTCGGCTTCGTGATCGTGCGTCATCAGTTCGACTATCTGAGCGCGCTCGGGCTCGGCGACGCCGCGACGATCGCGACCTGGATCGCTGAAACCGACAGCCGCGTGCGGCTCGAAAGGCGCTATCTCATGCGCGCGCGCGGCGACGGGCGGGTCGTCTTCAGCGGCGTGACGCGGTTCGTCTCCGTCGACATGAAGACCGGCCGCCCGGCGCGCATGCCGCCCGAGTTCGTCGACGCCTACGCCATCGCCGTGAAGTCGCCTGACGCGCCTTAAGGAGCCCGCCCCATGCCCTCGTTCGACATCGTCTCCGAGATCGACCTCGCCGAAGCGCTGAACGCCGTCCAGAACGTCAATCGTGAAATCGAAAACCGCTTCGATTTCAAAGGCTCAAAGTCCAAAGTTGAGATCTCGGGCGGGGTCGTGACGATCCACGCCGACGACGATCTGAAGCTGAAGCAGATGCACGAGATTCTGCAGGGGAACATGCAGAAGCGCGGCGTCGAGCCCGGCTCCCTCGACTACCAGACGCCGGAGCCCGCCGCCGGGCAGGCGGTGCGCCAGACAGTGAAGTTGAAGGAGGGGATCGACAAGGAGCTTGCCAAGGATATCGTCAAGAAAATCAAAGGTGAAAAACTGAAGGTTCAGGTGGCGATACAGGGCGAGGAGTTACGCGTCACAGGCAAAAAACGCGACGACCTGCAGGACGCGATCGCCTTTGTGAAGGGTTTGAAGATCGAGCAGCCCCTGCAGTTCAAGAACTTCCGCGACTGATCGCGGGCGGCTAAGGCTCGCCGACGTTCCGGAGACTGGATGACATGGCGGACTTCGACGCGACCCTCATTGAGATCGTTTCAGAGCATGCGGTCGGCCTCGCCGAGCCGCCGACACGCGAGACGCCGATCGCTGATCTCGGCATCGACAGTTTCGCCGTCGTTGAGATCGTTTACGAGGTTGAGGAGCGACTCGGCGTCGACGTTCCGTTCAACGCGAACGACAATCCGTTCGGCGAGATGGCGACCGTCGGCGACCTGATCGACGCGGTGAAGAAACTGAGCGGCGAAGCGGCGAACGGAGCCGGCGCTTGACGGCGGCCGGGCGGCGCGTCGTCGTCACCGGCCTTGGCGTCGTCTGCGCCACGGGCGGCGACGTCGACGCTTTCTGGCGCGCCGCGGTCGATGGCCGTCCAGCGATTGAGAGGCGCACGATCTCGGCCGGCGACGGGCTCGACGTCACGGTTCCGATGGCGGCGATCGACGGCGCGGCGCGCGCTGCGGTCAACGCCGCTTCGGCTGACTTTCCGCCGGCCCTGAAGCGCGCCGACCCGTTCTCGCGTTACGCCGCCGTCGCCGCCGACGAGGCCGTTCGCAACGCCGGCTTCGCCGACGCCCTGGCGCGGGACGGATCGCTCGCCGCGCGCACGGCGACAATCATCGGGTCGGGCATCGGCGGCCAACTCGCCATGGACGAGGCTTATGTCGGCATCCTGCGGAAAGGCCGTCGCGCCCACCCGCTCACTATCTTGAAGACCATTCCGAACGCGGCGGCGAGCCAGGTCTCGATCCGCTACGGTCTTCAGGGGCCGGCGTTCGCGATCTCGAGCGCCTGCGCGTCGGGGGCCCACGCCATCGGCGTCGCCGGCGACCTCATCCGGTCAGGCGGGGCCGACGCCGCGATAGCCGGCGCGAGCGAGATGGTGCTGACGTTCGGCGCGCTCGAAGCCTGGAAGGCGATGCACATCCTAGCCGACGAAACCTGCCGGCCGTTCTCAAAGAACCGGAACGGCCTCGTTATCGGCGAAGGCGCCGGCGTCCTCATGCTTGAAGAGCGCGAGCGCGCGCGGCGGCGGGGCGCGCCGATCCTCGCCGAACTCGTCGGGTTCGGGATGAACGCCGACGGCTCGGACATGATCAACCCGGCGGTCGAGGGCGCTGCGGGCGCTCTGTCGCTGGCGCTTGACGGCCTACGCGTCGACGCGGCTGCGACTTACGTCAACGCCCACGGCACAGGGACGTTGCTTAACGATCCAACGGAGACCCAGGCGATCCGCAAGGTCTTCGGCGCCGACGCCGACAAGCTCGCCGTCTCGTCAACGAAGTCGATGCACGGGCACTTGCTCGGCGCCGCGGGGGGCGTCGAGGCGGCGATCGCGATCCGGGCGCTGACGGAAAGCGTCGCGCCGCCGACGGCGAACTACGACGAACCGGACCCGGCGTGCGATCTCGACGTCACGCCGAACGACGCCCGCGAGCGGGCTTTCGACACGGCGATTTCGAACTCGTTCGCGTTCGGGGGCCTTAACGCCGTCCTCGCCTTCGCGAAGGCTTAGGCCGGGTTTTCGGCCGGCGTCATCTGGTCCACCCAGCGGCGCATCTGCGCGAACATGCCGATCATCATCGTCAGGCCCACATACCGAACGGCGTAAACGCCGAGATCGTCCATGAAGGTCTCGACGAGCGCGCCGCCGGAGGCGAACACCGTCTCGGTTCCGGCGCCGGAGATCGATTGCTGCACCAGTGGCCAGAGCAGGCGATCGACGATGAGGGCGAAAGCGCCGAGCTGCCATACGGAGCGCTTCGGCGCGAACAGGACCGCGAGCAGGAACGAGATGATCAGCGCGCGGGGCAGGTCGGTCCCGGAGAAGCCTAGGCCGACGATGTAATTCAAGTCTTCCATGGGGTGCGATTCCGGTGCGTGTTTCAACGCCCGCATTAACGCCGCCACAGGGTTAATGGCGCGTAAAACGACGCGCAAACGCTCCCGATTTGGGATGATATTCTCGCAACGGTTGTCGAAAGGGGAAAGACGTCGTGGTCGCGAAACTCGCTTTCGCCCCCGTCATGTCGGTCGCGTGCGCCTCGGCGCGGTCGCGCGAGCCGTTCCGTTGGCCGAGGTCGGAGGCGGGTGTGCGGCTCTAACCCGCAACGCAACTTTCGGGTGGCGCGCGCGGTCGTTGAGCGCGATCGTTCGCGCCATGGAGACCCTTCCTGATCTTAGCGCCGTTCCCGGCGCGACGGCGCCCGTGGGGCCCGCACCGCGGCTCGACGCTTACGAACCCGTGGCGCGGGCGATCGACTTTCTCGTCGAGCGGTTCGACGACGCGCCGGGCCTCGACGAGATCGCCGCCCATGTCGGCCTCAGCCCGGCCCACTTCCAGCGCGTCTTCAAAGCGGGCGCCGGCGTCTCGCCCAAACGCTTCCAGCAATATCTCGTCGCCGGCGAGGCTCGGCGCGCCATGGCGGACGGGGCGAGCGTCCTCGACGCGTCCTTCGCCGCGGGGCTGTCCGGACCGTCGCGCCTCCATGACCTCTTTCTCGCCGCCGAAGCGATGACGCCCGGCGCCTACCGCAAGAAAGGCGCGGGCGAGACGATCCGCTACGGCCGGTTCCCAAGCCCCTTCGGCCTCGCGCTCCTCGGCGCGACCGAAAAAGGCGTGTGCTGGCTCAGCTTTCAGAGTTTCGACGACGCCGAGCGCGAATGCGCGGAGATGAAGGGCGACTGGCCGGCGGCTGACTTCGTCGAGGATCCCGCAGGCCTTGCGCCGACGGCCGCGCGGGCGATCGCGTTCGCGACGGGTGGCGCGATCGACGGCCGGGTCCGGCTCCACGTTCAGGGCACGAATTTTCAGCTCCGAGTCTGGGAGGCCCTGTTGCGGATCCCGCCGGGCGCGACCGTCAGCTATGGCGACGTTGCGAAGTCTATCGGCGCGCCGCGGGCGAGCCGCGCCGTCGGCTCGGCCGTCGGGGCGAACATGATTTCGCTCCTGATCCCGTGTCACCGCGTCATCCGCGCGTCGGGGGCCATCGAGAACTATCGCTGGGGCGGGGCGCGAAAGCGCGCGCTCTTGGCGCTCGAGGCTGCGCGGGCCGCCGCCGGCTGAAGCCGCCTTCCGGGCGCGCCCCTCGTTGCCTCGGGCGGCGGGGCCGGTGTAGAGAGCGCGTTCCGAAGCGGGCGCGCCGCGTGCGGCCGACCGCGCCATTCAAACGAGGCGACATGCTCCACAAGCTTGCCCTGGCCCTCGCGGCCGTCGGCTTGATCGCGCCGGCCTACGCACAGGGCGCGACGCCGCCCGCGCCGAACCCGATCGTACAATTGATCCCGTTCATCGCGATTTTCGTCATCTTCTATTTCTTCATCATCCGCCCGCAGAACCAGGCGCGGAAGAAGCACATGGAGATGATCGCCAACGTCCGCCGCGGCGACCAGGTGGTCACGTCCGGCGGGATCGTCGGCAAGGTGACGAAGGTGCTTGAGAACGACGAAATCATGGTCGAAATCGCCAAGGACGTGACGGTGAAGGTGATGAAGCCGACATTGTCGAACGTGTTGACGAAGCCGGAGCCGGCGGCGAACGACCAGTCATAAGAACCGCGTCGCGAGCGGGGTCATCCCGCGCGGCCGGACGGAACGCGAATGCTTCAATTCAGCAAATGGCAGGCGGGCGCGATTTTAGGGGCGGTCGCCCTGGCGGCGCTCTTCGTGCTGCCGAACCTTTTCAATCCCGCCCAGCTGGAAAAGTTTCCGAGCTTCCTGCCCACGGGACAGATCAATCTCGGCCTCGACCTGCGCGGCGGCTCGTATCTCCTGCTGCGCGTCGAGACCGACGAGTTGATCGAGAACCGTCTCATCGCGACCCGCAGCGAGGTCCAGCGGGCCATGCGGCCGTCGGGCTCGAAAGAACGCATCACGCTTGTTGCGCGCCCCAGCGTCGACGCCGAAAACGACCGTATCGTCGTGCGCCTGCGCGACGGGGATCAGGCCGATGACGCGATCCGTCGCGCGCGCGAGGTCACCCGCGCCGGCATCGGCCTTGGCGGCGGCGGCGCCGCCGCGCGGCCTTACGCCGTCGCCGCGGACGGCGACCGCGTCACGCTCACGCTGACGCCGGAGGCGCGCCGCGAATACGTGCGCCAGGCCGTGGGCGATTCGATCGAGGTCATCCGGCGGCGCGTCGACCCTGCTGGCAACAAAGAGGTTTCGATCCAGCCCCAAGGCGACGATCGCATCGTCGTCCAGGCGCCGGGCGACAATGATCCGGAGCAACTGAAGGCGCTCATCAATCGTACGGGCCAGCTGTCGTTTCATCGCGTCGACCAGAGCGTCGATCCGGCCGCCGCCGATGCTGGCCTCCTGCCGCCGGGCCGCGTCGTCTATCCGTTCGCGGAGAGCGAGGGACCGGGGGCCCTGGGGCTCTACGAGGAGCCCGAAGTCACCGGCGACATGGTCGAGCAGGCGTCCGCCGGCCTCAATCCCGACGGCGGCGGCTTCCAGATCAACTTCGCTTTCGACAGCCGCGGCGCGCGGCGGTTCGCCAACTACACGCGTGAGAACGTGGGCGAGCTGTTCGCGATCGTCCTTGACGAAACGATCATCTCGGCCCCGCGCATCCAGACGCCGATCACCGGCGGGTCGGGGCGCATCACGGGTAATTTCGCCCCGGACGAGGCCGCGCGCATCGCGACGCTCATCCGCTCCGGCGCCTTGCCGGCGACGCTGACGACGATCGAGCAGCGCTCGGTCGGGGCGGGGCGCGGCGCGGACTCGGTGCGCGCCGGCGCGCTCGCCCTGGTCATCGGGTTCGTCGGCGTCATCATCTACATGGTCGTGAGCTACGGTCGGTTCGGCGTCTACGCCGATATGGCGCTGCTCGCGAACATCGTCCTCATCGCCGGCTTCCTGTCGCTCTTCGGCTCGACGCTGACGCTGCCCGGCATCGCCGGCATCGACCTGACGATCGGCATGGCGGTCGACGCCAACGTCCTCATCTTCGAGCGCATCCGCGAGGAGGTGACCGCGGGCAAACCGCCGGTGCGCGCGATCGAGCTCGGCTACCAGAACGCCCGCTCGGCGATCCTCGACGCCAACGTCACGACGTTCTTCGCCGCCTTCATCATGTTCTTCCTCGGGGCCGGTCCCGTGCGCGGCTTCGCCATCACGCTGATGATCGGCGTCGTCACGTCGGTCTTCACGGCCTACCTGCTTTCGCGCGTCCTTGCCGGCGGGTGGGTGTTGTCGAAACGGCCGAAAACGATCGCGCTTTAGGGGGGCGCCGCCGATGCTGTTGAAACTCGTTCCGGAAAAGACGAGCGTGCCGTTCACGAAGTGGCGGCGCATCGCGCTCGTCCTATCGGCCATTATGGTCGTCGGCTCCATCGCCGCCGTCGCGACGCTTGGGCTCAATCTCGGCGTCGATTTCCGCGGCGGCCTGACGCTCGAAGCCGCGGACGACGAGCCGGTGGAGCTCGGCGCGGTGCGCGACGCCATCGGGGCGCTTGGCTTCGACAGTTTCGAAGTCAAAGAGATCAACGACTTCGCGGGCGGCGACCCGGCCGTTTCCGACACCATCGGCCTCCAAGCCGCCGACGCCGAGGAGGCCGCCGACGAGAGCGCCGCCGTCGCCGCCGAAGACGCCCAGCAGGACGCGGCCGAGCGCGTCGAAGGGGCGCTGCGCGAGCTCTTCGGCGAGGGATACGAAACCCGAAAGGTCGAGGTCGTGGGGCCGACGGTCTCCGGCGAACTGATCCAGCGCGGCGTCACCGCCGTCGCCATCGCCATCGTCGCGATGCTCGCCTACATCTGGGTGCGGTTCGATTGGCAGTTATCCATCGGCGCGATCGTGGCGCTTGTTCACGACGTCATCATCACGCTCGGCGTCTTCGCGCTGACGCGGCTTGAGTTCAATCTTTCGATCATCGCCGCTCTGCTGACGATCGTCGGCTACTCGATGAACGACACGGTGGTCGTCTACGACCGCGTTCGCGAAAACCTTCGCAAGTTCAAGAAGCTCGAACTCCCGTCGCTCCTCGACTTATCGATCAACGACACCCTGTCCCGTACGGTGATGACCTCGGTGACGACGCTGATCGCCCTCGTCGCGCTGTTCGCCATCGGCGGCGAGGTTCTGCGCGGTTTCACGTTCGCGATGATCTGGGGCGTCCTTATCGGCACCTACTCGTCGATCTTCGTCGCCTCGCCGCTGCTTCTTGCGACCGGCGTCAAACGCGACTGGTCCGAGGGCGCGGACGGGGCGCCGGCGACCTCGCCGGCGGCTTAAGCGACGAGGGCTTCCCTAAGGCGGCCCCCCACGGCGCCACTGCGGCGCGGTTTGTTGCTTGCGCCCGCGCCCGCCCGTATCCTCCGCCTGTCGTCAGCGATTCTTCTTTAGGGGACGGTATGGATCGTCGTTGGATTGGGCGCGTCGCCGGCGCGCTCGCGCTTAGCGTTTTCATCATTGCGACGGGCGCGCGCGCCGGCGAAGAAAAAAAATGCGCCGCGCAGTACGGGCTCGAAGAACAATTGATCCTCGAATGGGCGGCCCTCGGCGGCGACCCCCACGCCCAGTTCGCGATCGCCCAGTGCGCGTTCCCCGACGGCGTCGACAAATTCAAGACGAGCGAACTCGTCTACGCCGTCAAATGGCTGACCCTCGCGGCCTGCGACGTGCGCGGCGGGGCCTACGTGCCTCTGCGCGACCAGCTGACCCGCAAACTGAAGGAGCGAGGCGATCTCTCGTTCCGCCGCTTCGGCGGGCTTGACGGCGAAGAGAAGTGGACGCGCCGCGAAAAGCGCTTTCAGGAGTATCGCGACATCAAGAGCCGCGAGCTGGTCTCGCGTTATGAGCGCCTTGTGGAGACGGTCGACGACGAGCTCCTCGAGCGCGGCCGGCTTGGGCTCAGCGACGAGCTTGCGCGCCTTGGCCCTCGGGGCTTGCAGCGCTTGTCCGAGCTTGCGGAGTGCGGCGATTTCGATCGTTCGGCGACATTCGCCGCAGCCGCCGCCGCCGCCGCGGAGCAGGTCTGGAAGAGCCACGAACTCGCCGGCGTCTATGGCGACAGCATGCGCGACGGCTGGACGTTCACCTCGACCCGCGAGGCGCGCTTCGACGGGCTTGACGGCGACGAGAAGCGCGCCGCCGGCTACGAAACGGCGGCGCTTCTCAAGGCGGAGCCCGCTCGCATCGAACGCCCCGAAGAGCGCGCAGCGCTTGGCGCGCTTCAGGACCTGTCGCTTGAGGCCCTGCCGTCGGGCCGCCACGAAGCGCCGCTCGAAGCGGCGGTGAGCGCGCCGGCGACGACGCTGATCGCGCAATACGCCCTCGAAGCGCTGGGCCTCATGACGTTCAACAAAGGTCCGGACAATGACTATGGTCCCGCGACCATCGAGGCGGCTGCGCGCGCCCAGGCTCGATACGGGCGCCCCGCGCCGCGTTGGCTGACGACCGCCGATGTGCGCCGTATGGCCTGCGACGCTGCGCGTACAGAGAAAGATCCCGTGTCTTTCTATCTTGTCGGCCTGATGTACGCCCGCGGCCAGGGCTTCCCGGCGGACGCCGCGCGCGCAAGATACGCCGTTGCGCGCGCCGGCGCGGAGATGAAGCGCCGGCTGTCGAAACCGCGCAGGCTCGAGGAGTGGAAACGCGAAGCGTATCCGATTATCCGTCGGCGCATCGAAACGGCCGAAGCCGCGATCGACGTCGTCTGGCAGGCGACGCCGCCGCGCGCGAAGAAAGGCTACGACGATTTGAGCGACGATAATCTGTGCGCGGTCGACATCTGACCGGCGACAGCTGAGGTAGCGGCTGAGATCAAAAAAGCCGACCGCGACGGCTCGCGGTCGGCTACTTCGAAAGAACAGGGTCGCCTGGGCGCGCGCAAGCTAGGCGCGCGCGAGGTTTTCGTTCGCGAAGTCCCAGTTCACCAGCTTGTCGAGGAACGTCTCGATATAGGCCGGACGCTTGTTCTGGTGGTCGAGGTAATAGGCGTGCTCCCAGACGTCCATCGTCAGAAGAGGTGTAACTCCGTCCTCCGTTAAAGGCAGATCGGCGTTCGCGGTCTTGCGCACTTCAAGCTTGCCGCCCTTGGCGACGAGCCACGCCCAGCCGGAGCCGAACTGCGTCGCGCCGGCCTTGGCGAACGCGTCCTTGAAAGCGTCGTAGCCGCCGAAGTTGTCGTCGATCGCGCTTTGGATCGCGCCGGTCGGCGCGCCGCCGCCATTCGGTTTCATTGAGTTCCAGTAGAACGTGTGATTCCAGATTTGGGCGGCGTTGTTGAAAAGGCCCTGATCCTTGCCGTTCGCCTCGTGGATGATCTCTTCGAGGGAGGCGTTGGCCATCGGTCCGCCGTCGATCAGCTTGTTCGTATTGTCGACGTACGCCTGATGATGCTTGCCGTAGTGGAAGTTGAGGGTCTCCTCGGACATGTGCGGGGCGAGCGCGTCGCGCGCGTACGGAAGTTCGGGTAGGGCAACAGCCATGGGTTCGCCTTTTCGTTTGCTGACTTGGTGGTCGGGTGAGTCCCCAACGCGATCTCTCTCCAATCGCTCCTTTCGGTACGTATTCGGCCCCGCCGTCGGGTCAAGCGGCGCGTGCTCGCGCCGGACCCCGCCGATCGGGCCTACTGCGTCGATCTCGTCAAGGCGAACGACGAGGATCTGGCGCTGGCGCTGAACTATGTCGGCCCGGCGGCGCGCCCGCGCGTCGAGGCGCTTTACGCGCTCGCCGTGGAGCTGCGCCGCGTGCCCCAGGCCGTGCGCGAGCCGCCGATCGGGGAGATCCGCCTTCAATGGTGGCGCGACGCCCTTGACGAAGCGCGGGCGGCGGCGGGCGGCGGCGACGTGCGGGCGCACCCGACGGTTCGCTTGCTGGCGGCGAGCGGCGCGGTCGACGCGCGCGTGCGCGACATCGCCGAAGCCGGCGTCGACGCCCGCGCGCGTCTTCTTTACGGCGAGCCCTTCGCCGGCGCTGACGAATTGCGGGTTTTCTTCGCCAACGCCGAGGGCTGGCTCGCGGCAGCGCTGTCGACAAGCGATCCCGACGCCGCGCGAGCCGCCGCCGCGGACTACGCGCTAGCGCGCTGGGGTCGAACGCTGGTCACGACGCTCGACCTCGGCGAGGCGCCGCGCAGGGCGCCACCCTCGGCGTGCGCCGACGAGGCCGCAAGCCTCGCTTACGTAGCGCTAGCCCGCGGCTACGCGAAGCGCGCGGCGGGCGCGCCCTGGCCGGCGCTCAAGCGCCTGACGCTGTTGCGCGCCGTCGCCTTTGGGCCGCACGCGTGAACCCGGCGCCGAACTTGCTAAATCGTTCTCACGCCAGCCGGCGGACGTCAGCCGGAGCCCCAAGAAAGGCGCGTTAGATGACCGAAGCTAAATCGCCGAGCCAAACGCGCGTGCTGCTGGCTCAATTCCTTTTCGCCCACGACCTTGACGTCGAGGGGCTTTACCGCGCGCTCGGCGCCGACATCGCATCCTGCGACGCCGAAGCGATCTCGCACCTCGCGGGCGTCGTCGACGGCGTCAATCTCGCGACGACGCGCATTCGCGCGCGGGGCCTCGACGACTGGGCCAAGAACTACGGCTGACGGGTATCGGGGGCTTGGAGAAACGCTCGATCGCCATCGCCGGCCACCGGACGAGCGTCGCGCTCGAGCCGGCGTTTTGGCGCGCGCTCGAAGAGATCGCCGCTCGCCGCGGTGTGGACTTGCCGAGCCTGATCGCGGAAATCGACGAGGCCCGCGCGCGCCAGGGCGCGCCCGCCGGCGGGCTCGCCTCGGCGCTTCGGGTTTTCGCCTTGGAAACGTTTCGCGTCGGCTTACGCCTGGGCGACGAGGCCGATTGACGGCCGCCCGAGAACGAGCTGCGCGTAGAGCCGGCTCACTTCATCCGCATATCCGCGCATGATCGGCCGCACGGCGGCGTAATTGTCGACCTCCGCGGCGCGCGCGATGAGCGCGGCGAAGCGACGGCGAACGGGTTCGCGCGACGGCTCGCTCCAGCGCGCGAGCTGACGCACGATGGCGAGCCGGGTCCAGAAATTAAGGGCGCCCTTCAGCGTTTCCGCGACGTCGGGCCCGACGATGCCGGCCCGGGCCATGACGTCAAGCGCTTCGGCCGGCGTCTCGGTTTGCAGGGCAGGCTGCGCGCCGGCGTGGCGATAGATCAGCGCCCCGACGATCAGGTCGACGTCGTGAAGTCCGCCTTCCGCCTGGTCGAGCTCCCACAGGCTAGAGGCGCGCTCGCGACGCATACGCTGGGCGCGCGCCCGGTCGAGATCGCGCAACAGAACGTCCGCCCGCCGCGGATTGGAGACGGCGGCGCGCAACGCGGTCGTCGCGGCGTCTTCGGCGTTGCCGGCGACGACGCGGGTGCGCGCGAGCAGGATCTGGTCCTGCGCGATCGCTTCGGACTGGATGAACGACTTCACGGCCGCGACGTCGGGCGTCAGCGTGCCGGCGACGCCGCCGGGGCGGCGGGTGACGGCCGGCGAGACCGCGAAATAGCCTTGGCCGAGGGCGCCGACGGCGTCGAGGAAGCGGCGCGCGACGCCCTCGGTCTCTACGTTCGCTTCTCCGTCGACGACGAAGCCCATGGGGGTCGCGACGCCGGGCGCGCCGATCGCCGGGCGATCGTAAAGATAAAGCGCCAGCGACGGGTCGCCGTCGGCCTCGTTAAGGGCGGCGTCGAAAAGCCGGCCGAGGCTCGCGGCGTGCACGTCGCGCAACGCGGACGCGGCGGCGTCGAACGACATGTCGCCGGCCGCGGCGAAGAGCGCGACGCGCGCGATCGCCCGGCGGCGCCAGTCGCCGATCGCGCCCGTCGCCACGTTAAGTGTGTCCACTTTCGGCGGGGCGAAGCGGGAGAGAAACTCCGCGCCCGTCGTCGGCGTCTCCGGTCCGCGGCGTTCGAAGAAGGCGTCGGCGTCCTCAGCCGTTTCAAGCAAGGGCTCGACCGCCGCGCCGAACGCGCCGAGGGCGTCAACGATCGGCTCACGGACGGCCGCCACTTCAGCGACGGCGCGCATGCGGTCGGCGTAGCCCTTGCCGTCGTCGGTTTCGCCCGACGCGACGACGTGCGCGAGGCGGTCGAAAAGCCGCGCGGCTTCGTCAGGATGCTGGGTTTCGCCGAAGGCGGTCAGGAGGCCCGGCGCGATAGACGCGAAGCGCTGGTTCGGGCCGGCGTTGCAGAGCGCCGCCCAACCGTCGATCAGCGCGGAGAGGTCGGCGCCGTCGAGGAAGCCGAGATCGCGCAGTTTCTCCGCATCGTCGGGACCCGTCTCGCCCGGGGCGTATTTGTCAAGCTCCGACTGCGCGCCGCCGACGAGGCGCGAGAGCGCGTTGCGCGCATCGGCGATCGCGCCGTCGCGCGCCGCTGAAAGGGCGGCCGCATCGTCGAAGCTGGCAAGCGCGGCGAGGGCGTCGCGCTCATCGGGCGTCGCGGCGTCGAGGGCCCCGACGCCTTTCATCGATTGCGCGCGGGCGACGATCGTCTGCGCGAGTTCAAGCCCGCCCACGAGGCGTTCCGCTACGTCGCGCGGAAGGACGCCCGTGCGCGCGCCCGTCTGGATGAGGGTGCGCGCCGGGGCGGTGCGTAAGACGGGCCGCGCGCGGCCGAGGCTCCAGCGCATGGCGAGCGCGACGCTGCGGAAAGGCGTACGCGGATCGTCATCCGTCGCGAAGAGCTCCTTGCGCGCGTTGTCCGTGAGCGTCGGCTGGTCGCGCCAGATTGCTTCTTCAGCGGCTTCGAGGAATCGTCCGCCAGCGGTGCGGTCGCCGGCGACGACGCGCGAGACGGCGACCCAGCGCTTCAGGCTGCCGGTCTGGCCGTTCTCTAGCCCTTGCATGATCCGTGCACGGCTTTCGATGAGGCCCTGGCCGTCGACGACGGCGCCCATGGGCGACTTCAGCGCGAACATGGCGTGGTCGCCGGACTTGCCTTCAAGCGCCTCGCGCAGCTCCGCGCCGATGCGCACGAAGGCGCGCTCGGCCATGCGCGCGGCGGGGCCTTCGAAGGCGGCGTTGTCATAGATGATGAGAAGGTCGATAGGGCCGAAGGGCGCGAGGTCCTCGTGGGCGAAGTCGCCCCCGGCGAGCGCGAAGACGCCGTAGCGCGCGGCGTCCGGCTCGCCAGCGTCCGGCTGGTCGTCGCCCGTGGTGGGCGCGGGCAATTCGCCGCGGCTCACCGACGCGCGCACCAGCCACGACAAGGCCGTCTCGACGAGCCGTTCAGCGAGATCGGCGCGGGCTGCGTTCGCGTCGGACGTCGTCCAGTCGCCGGCGATCTCGGCGATCGCGATCGCGAGGTCCGCGCGGGCTTTGATCGGCGATAGCGCGCCGTAAAGCGCCTCCGCGCCGCCGACGCCGACGGCGAGGCCGGAAAGGTCGCGCGCGGCTTCCGCGAGAATGGGGCTCGGGCCTTCGCGCAGCGCTTTCGCCGCGTAGATCGGATACTTCAGGCAGGCGTCCGCGAGGCGCTGCGTCGAGCCGAAGACTTTCAGCATCGCGAGCAACCGCCGCGGATCGTCGAGCGCGGGGCCTTGATCGTCGACGTCGGTCTCGGCGAGAAGCCGCCGCCAGCGGTCGGCGCCGGCGGTCGCACGGGTCGGGTCGAAGGCGCGGGGCGCGCGCTCCCCGGTCCGACCGTCGGCCGCTTCGCGATCCGGCGTCTGGCGGTCCACGTTCTCTGTGATTTTTTCGGCGTGCGCCGGGCGGTCGACGGTCAACGCTCTTCCCCTCGTTGTGCGGCCCCGTAGCGCGCGAATTTCAAGGCGCGCGGCGTTGTCGCGCATTCCGTCACGCGATCGATCGCCCGCCGTTCGAGCGGCGTGACGGGCGCGTCGTTCGAACGATTGGTTGCTTGCCATTTCAGAATGAATGGCGCGTTAAACAAAATTCCGGAATTGTCTTCGCTCCAACGGATTGCTCGAGGAGCGGCGTTTCGGATGCGGCGGCGTCAATGGCGATAGAAAAGAGCGGCGCGACGGGCTGGGCGTGGATTTCGCGCGCGCGGCGCCGGTTCGCCCGGCTGGCCCCGGCGGCGGTCTGGTTTTTCGCCGTCGCCATCGGCGCGGCCGGGGCCTACGCCGTGATCGGCTTTCGCGCGGCGATCGATTTCATCTCGGTTCTGGCGTTCGGCGAGACTGAAGAGGCGATCGTCAGCGCCGCGAGCTCCCTCGGCGGCTGGCGGGCGGCGATGGGGCCGATCCTCGGCGGGTGCGCGGTGTCGGGCGTTCTTTACGCTGCGGACCGGTTCGGTTGGCTCAAAGGCGGCCGCGGACAGGGCGTCGCCGACGTGATCGAAGCGCGGGCCGTGGGCGACGGGCGGATTTCGCTTCGCACAGGGCTCGCGGCGGCGACGGTGTCGGCTCTGTCGGTGGGAGCGGGCGCGAGCGCCGGGCGCGAAGGGCCCGCGGCCCATCTCGGCGCGACCATCGCCTCGACCATGGACGAGCGCTTCGGCTTCACCGCAAAGGACCGGCGCACGCTCCTCGGCTGCGGCGCGGCGGCGGCGGTCGCCGCGAGCTTCAACGCGCCGATCGCCGGCGTCCTCTTCGCGCTCGAGGTCATCATGGGCAACTACGCCCTCTCCGTGTTCGGACCGATCGCGGCGGCGAGCGTCACGGGCGCCGTCGTCGCGCGCACCCATCTCGGCAATTTTCCCGCCTTCGCCGCGCCGGAGTATGGCGCTGTCGGCAATCTCGACGTGCCCTTGTCGGCGCTCCTCGGTCTTTTGTGCGGGCTTCTGGCGTCGCTCTTCTTGCGTGCGACCCAGGCTCCCACCGTCAGCGTGCGCGAGATCGCCGACGCGCGCGGCGTGCCTTACGTTTTCCTGCCGCCGATCGGCGGCGCGATCGTCGGCGCGATCGCGGCTTTTCATCCGGAAGTGTTGGGCGTCAGTTACGAAGCGGTGACGAACGCGCTCGCCGGCGGCTATACGATGCGCACACTGATTATAATCGCCGCGCTGAAGCTTGTCGCGACCGCGGTCACCGTTTCTTTCCGCTTCGGGGGCGGCGTCTTCTCGCCGGGGCTCGTCATCGGCGCTTTCGCCGGCGCGGCCTTCGGCGCCGCGGTCCAGGGCATCGCGCCGGAGGCGACCGCGAGCCCGGCGCTATACGCGATGGTGGGCATGGGCGCGGCGGCCGGGGCGATCCTCGGCGCGCCGATCTCCACGACGCTGATCGTCTTTGAGCTGACGGGCGATTATGCGCTGACGATCTCGCTCCTCGTTTCCGTGGCGATCGCCACCTTCGTAACCCAGGGCATCGTCGGCCGCTCCTACTTCCAATGGCAATTGTCGCGCCGCGGGTACGACATGTCCGACGGCCCGCAGGGCGTCATCCTGCAGACGATCCGCGTACGCGAGGTCATGGAGAAGATGCCGGCGGGCGCGCCCCTGTCGGCCGACGCGCCCCGGCTCGCCACCCACCAGTCCCTCGGCGCCGCGCTCGCCGAGCTTGAACGCGCCGACGAGGCGGGCCTGCCCGTCGTCTCGAACCGCAAGCCCGACGAGATCGTCGGCTACCTGTCGCGCGTCAAAGCCCTCGGCGCCTACAACCGGGCGCTCATCGACAGCCATATCGAGCACCATCGTTAGGCCGCCTCGCCGATTACGCCGTCTCGTCCTTGAAGCCGGCGGCGCGCTCGGCGCTCGGAAAGAAGAGGTAGGCGAGCATCAGGACGTAACTCGCATAGTCCCAGGCGATCGACAGCGCCCAGATGTCGGAGAAGACGTTGGCGTTCTTCAGAACCGCGTCCCGCGGGGTGATCGTCGATAGTTGGGGTACGTATTCCTGTTCGTAGACGACGTTGACCGTACGCGACTTGCGTTCGTCTTCGACGGGCGCTTGGGGGCCGCGGAAAACCTCGCCGACGATGGCGAGGCCGCGCGCCGGCGACAACTCCGCGGCGGAGGGAACAGGTATCGGCGGCTTTGCGAGCTTCTGCTTGCGAATAAGCGAGCGCAGGGCGGCCTCGACCTCGTCGGCGTAGGCGTCGATCACCCGCTCTTGCGTCTGCGTCATGCGCGCCGGCTTGGGGTTCGCCCGCGCGAAGCCGGCGAGCTGCTGCTCCAACAGGATCTCGATGCGCCGGTCGCGCCGCCAGCGGTTCAGGACCGTGATGAAGTCGTTGTAGTCGGTTTGGAGCTCCCGCGCCCACAGATCGTAATTCTCGTAAGCGTTCGCGGCGAGCTTGGTTTCGAGCGAAACCATCCGTGTCGGGCAGATTTGCGGATCGTAGGGGTCGACGCCGGTCGGGTCCGGCGCTTCGATGATCTCCGCCACTGAAGCCTCGAGTCCGGCAAGCCAGGCGGCGACGCCGGAGAAATAGTTCGAGACGGCGCCGCGGCCGGCCGAGCCCGTCTGTACGCCGAGCTCCGCCTCGTTGCGGGCGACCCGCGCCACGTCGCCGACGGCGAGCCCGAGATCGGCGAGGAACAGAAAGTCCTTCTGACGGTGGGCGGTGATGCCGCCGCACTCGGCCTGAATGCGGCGGAGCTCGTAATTGTAGGTATGACGCACCGCGTCGACGCCGCCGATGCCGACCACAGTCGTCCAGGTCGAGACGAAGAAAAGGATGATCGCGAGGATCGGTATGACGACGAATAGCTTGATCGCGCGTTCGGCGAAGTAGGCCGCGTCCGCGGCGGCCCCAGGCGCCATGCCGCGAAACCAGTCGCGGTCGCGCACGAACGCCGCGCCGCCGACCCAGATCGTCACCGCCAGGAAGAAAACGAAGACGCCGAACGCCGGCGGCAGGATGACGTTGCGGAAGACGTCGTCGGTCTCCTGCGAAGTAATGAGCGCGAAGCCGATCGCCGAAGAGACGGCGCTGAAGAAGCCTGACGTCGTTGCAACGACTACGAACAACCTGTTGAAGAGCGACGAACCGCCGAGGCGGCGCGAGGTGAGGATGAACCCGCCGACGGCGGCGAGAAGGGCGACGATCGCGAGCGAGGCGCCGCCGACCACAGCCGCGTCAATGTCGAATAGCGCGACCGTATTGGACGCCTGTCCTAGGTGTTTCGTCCCAGTGTGTGGTGGTAAGCTGACGCCACCGCAGAAGGACGAGCTATGGGCCAGGTACTCCATGGATGCGCCACGACCACGCACGCCGTCCGAGCGGCGATACAGCGATCGAAGGCTACGGTCCCGGA
>JBHJHE010000001.1:0-99750 GCA_050331095.1 Parvularculaceae bacterium | reverse complement strand
GGCGTTCGCCGCCGCGCCGGTTCCGGCCGCGTGGCCGTTTGCGGCCGGGACGGGCGGGGCGTTCGGCGACGGCGTTCTCGATTTTGCGGCGCGCCTCGCGCCGGGTGCGCCGGCATGGCTCCCGACGCTCGTCGTCGTCGGCGTCGCCGCGCCGCTGGCCGTCGCCGCCTATGTCGCCGCTTGCGGCCTGACGCGCGCCCGCGCGGCGGCCGCGCGGGACGCGGCCGCGGACCTTTGCGATCTCGCGGCGGACCGCGTCGAGCCGATCGTCGTGTGGGCGCTCGCCCGGGCGGCCGCGCTTGGCGGTCGTCCGTTAACGGAGGAGGCGGCCCCGTCGCGCCGGCGCAAGGCCCGCCGCGCCGAGCCGCCGGTGGAGGACGCCGACGCGATCGCCGTCGACGATGAGGGCGATGCGGACGAAGACGCTCCAAAGCCGAAACGCGCGATCATCCGCGATGCGCCGAAGGGCCGGCCGAGCGGCCGGGAGGCGCGCGAGCGCCAGCCCGTACTGCCGATCCTCTCCGGCGGCGATTACGAGCTGCCGACCTTGAGCCTCCTCGGCAAGCCGCCGAAAAACGCTGGCGCCGCCCCCGGCGTCAGCGACGACATGCTGGAGCAGAACGCGCGCATGCTGGAGACGGTGCTCGCCGATTTCGGCGTGAAGGGCGAGATCGTCAACGTGCGGCCGGGGCCCGTCGTCACGCTCTACGAGCTTGAGCCGGCGGCCGGCGTGAAGTCGGCCCGCGTCATCGGCCTCGCCGACGACATCGCCCGGTCCATGAGCGCCATCGCCGCGCGCGTCGCGGTGATCCCGGGGCGGAACGCCATCGGCATCGAACTGCCGAACCTCAATCGCGAGACGGTGTTCATCCGCGAGCTTCTCGGCGCGCGCGACTATGAGAAGACGCGCGGCGACCTGACGCTCGCGCTCGGCAAATCGATCGGCGGCGAGCCCGCCTTCGCCGATCTCGCGCGCATGCCGCACCTGCTGATCGCGGGCACGACGGGGTCCGGCAAGTCCGTCGGGATCAACGTGATGATCCTGTCGCTGCTGTATCGACTGGCCCCCGACCAGTGCAAAATGATCATGATCGACCCAAAGATGCTGGAATTGTCGGTCTACGAAGGAATTCCGCACCTGCTCGCGCCTGTCGTCACCGATCCGAAAAAGGCCGTCGTCGCGCTGAAATGGACCGTCCGCGAAATGGAGGAGCGCTATCGGCGCATGTCCAAAGTCGGCGTACGCAACATCGCCGGCTTCAACCAGCGCATCGCCGAGGCCGAAGCCGAAGGCGAAACGCTCTCGCGCACGGTGCATACGGGCTACGACGCGGAGACGGGGGAGCCCGTCTACGAGACCGAGGAGCTCGACTACGAAGCGATGCCCTTCATCGTCGTCGTCATCGACGAGGTCGCCGACCTGATGATGGTCGCCGGCAAAGACATCGAGGCGATGGTCCAGCGCCTCGCTCAAATGGCGCGCGCGGCCGGCATCCACCTCATCATGGCGACGCAGCGCCCGTCCGTCGACGTTATCACTGGCACGATCAAGGCGAACTTCCCGACGCGGATCAGCTTCCAGGTCACGTCGAAAATCGACTCCCGCACGATTCTCGGCGAGCAGGGGGCCGAGCAGTTGCTCGGCCAGGGCGACATGCTGTTCATGGCCGGCGGCGGGCGCATCCGCCGGGTCCATGGCGCGTTCGTCTCCGACGACGAGGTTGAGAAAGTGGTCGCCCACCTCAAGCGCCAGGGCAAGCCGGACTACGTCCAGGAGGTCACCGAGCTGAACGACGAGGATGGTTCGGCGTTCGAGGGGCTCGACGTCGGGGGCAACACGTCCTCCGGGGACGCGCTCTACGACAAGGCGGTGGCGATCGTCCTGCGCGACCGCAAGGCGTCGACGTCCTACGTCCAGCGCCGGCTGCAAATCGGCTACAATCGCGCCGCGACGCTCATTGAACGGATGGAGGACGAGGGCGTCGTCAGCTCCGCCAACCACGCGGGCAAGCGGGACGTTCTGGTCGGCGAAGACGCCGCCTGAGACGGTCTTCGCCCGATCCAAGCTGAACGCCCGGCGCTCTAGAAAATCCTGTCTACTGATTGAATCAGTCGGATGTTCTAGATTCTTTGTTGTGAGCGCCTGAGACGGTCTTCAGCCGATCCAAGCTGAACGCCCGGCGCTCTAGCGACTGATGCTGATGCGAATGATGTCGTTCGCGATCGACGCGAAGGCGTTTTGCAGGGCGACGTCGTCGCCGGCGTTGTAGTAGCCGCCATCGTCGGAGGCGCAGGATTCGAGAAGATCCCGCGTCGTCGAATCCGAGACCTGGAACGCGATCGTGTAGAGGCGGACGTCCGCCGTCTTGACCGCGTTGCAGGCGTCCGTCGTCAGCGCGTTGGCGATCGTGACGCTGTTGGGCACGCCATCGCTGTCGAAGTCGATATGGCCGGGATAGGCGGGCACGCGCCTGTTCTGCCCGTCGGTCAGCAGAACCACGGCCTTTACGCCGTCAAGGGCCGCGACGTCGGCGGTCGTGCGCCCTTCGGTGAACGGGGCCGCGTTCGAAATCGTCCGCAGAGCCCACATCAGGCCCGCCGGAATGTACGTTGAGCCGTCAGGGCTCATGGCGTTGATCTGGCTTGTGATGGTCGCGACGTTCGTCGTCAGGGGCTGAATGGGTCGCGGACAACCGTCCGTCGTCGACACCTTGATGCGTGGGGCGGGGTCGCTCGTAAAGCCGAGATCCTGAATGTCGAGCGGGCTGTCGCGCGATCCGACGCACCCGTCCCATGATCCGGTCGCGGTGTCGCCGTTTTCCTCGTAGAGTGTGGAGGAGACCCAGGATTGGCCGGCGTTCAGCGTTCCAACGCTGACGTACTCCGCGAACGGCACGAGGCCGATCTGGTGGATTCCCGAGCCCTTCGAGGTGATTTCGGTGACGAGCAGGTTCGCCGCGTCGCGCAACTGCGCGAGCTTTCCGTTGTCGTCCATGGAGCCGGAGTTATCGAGGGCCATGACCACTTCGACGGGGCCCGACGGCGTCAGCGTCGCTTCGGACGCCACGGCGCGGTTGATCGCGCTCCAACCGGCGGCGCTCAGGAACGACGCGGCAAGAGAGGCGTCCGCGGTCAACTCAAATTTGTCCGTTCCTGGAATAGGACGAAACTGAATATTGCTGAGCGTCGCCTCGCCGCCCGCGTATGAGGTGAAGATGTCGTTCGCGATCGTCTCGACCTGATCGCTCGAGAGGCCGGGGTTCGCGAGCTTGGCGCGCACGGCGGCGATGACGGCCGCGTCCGCCGCGTCCTGCAGCTTCGCCTGCACGCGGTTCGACTGGGCGAAGTCCACCGCGATCCCCGTCGAGATCAGAAGGAATAGGATCAGGAACGCGAACGCGACGGCGGTCGCGCCGGTTTGGTCGGCGCAAAAACGGCGAAAACCCATGCGGCGGCCCTTTATTGTCTCGCTCATGCGTCGATCCATTTGCGCGAAGCGTGTTAAAGTCCCGTCAACAAAACGATCGTTCGCCCCGCTCGTTTCAATGCGGGACGGCGGGCTGCGGCAGACGAAGGTTCGGGCGCGATGGATCCGCAAGAGACAGAGTTTCCGGCGACGGACCTTGCGCCCTGCGCTGATCACGACGCGGCGATGGCGCGGTTAACGTCGCTTTACGATGCGGCGATGTCGTCGGTGGCGGCGAAGTTCGACGCCTTCGCGGCCGGACATTTGAAGATCGGCGAGGGGCCGCCGGCGACCTATCCCTACCTCGCCGCGAGCGTGCCCGCGGAGAAGGCGACCCTGACGAGCAACCTCGCGCTTGGCCGCGCAGCGGACGTCAGCCGGTATGGGACGAGCGTCACCCAGCCGAAGCTCTTCGCGTCGTACCTGACGGATCAGCTCCGGCGCATCGTGGAGGAGTACGACGCGAAGCTTTACGTCGGCCGTTCCTACAACCCGATACCGAAGAGTTTCGCGCTCGAAGCGGCGACGGCGCGGCTGGAGCCGCGGCGCCGAGCCGAGCTCTCGACCTACTTCTCAACGCCCAATCTCCTGGCGACGAACGACGACGTCGTCGACGGCCGGCTTATTCTGGGCCGCGTCGGTCCGACGCCGCTGAGCCTGTTCACGGCCGAGCGCACCGACTTTTCTTTGCACCGCATCCGCCACTACACCGCGACGTCGCCGGCGCATTTCCAGAATTTCGTTCTCTTTACGAACTATCAGCGCTACGTCGACGAATTCGTCGCGTACGCGCGCGCCGAAGTCGCGGCCGGCCGGGCCGACGCGTTCGTCGGGCCCGGCGACGTCGTCACGAAGCGCGGCGGATCGCCCGGCGGCGCCGGCCCCGCGAAGTCGCCCCAGATGCCGGCTTATCACCTGAAGCGCGACGGCCATGACGGGGTCACGCTCGTCAATATCGGCGTCGGGCCCTCCAACGCCAAGACGATTACGGACCATCTCGCGGTCCTGAGGCCGCACGTGTGGCTGATGATCGGTCATTGCGGCGGCCTGCGGCGCACCCAGCGCCTTGGCGACTACGTTCTCGCCCACGCGTACCTGCGCGACGACAACGTGCTCGACGAAGCGCTCCCGCCATCGATCCCCCTGCCAACGATCGCGGAGGTGCAGGTGGCGCTGCGCGACGCCGTCAAGGAAGTGACGGGCGTCGACGACGCGCGCGTGAAGGAGAACCTGCGCACCGGCACGGTCGTCACCACCGGCGACCGGAACTGGGAGCTGCGGTTCGAGCAGATCGCCGTGCGGCTCAACCAGTCACGCGCGATCGCCATCGACATGGAGTCGGCGACGATCGCCGCCAACGGCTATCGCTATCGCGTTCCCTACGGAACGTTGCTGTGCGTCTCGGATCGGCCGCTCCATGGCGAGGTGAAGCTGCCCGGCATGGCCGACGCCTTCTACGAGGAGCGCGTGAGCCAGCACCTAGCCATCGGCCTGCGCGCCGCCGCCCTGCTTCACGAGGCGGCTGACGCGGGCTCGCTGCACTCGCGCAAACTGCGCAGCTTCGACGAGCCGTTTTTGCGATAGAGCGCCTGAGACGGTCTTCGCCCGATCCAAGTTGAACGCCCGGCGCTCTAGGCTCCGCGCTCCACCATGTCCCATTTGTAGCCGTAGAGGTCGCGAAAGACGACGACTTTGCCATATGACTCGTCGCGCGGGTCTTCGACAAAATCGACGCCCCTGGCGCGCATGGCGGCGTAGGCGGCGTCGAAATCAGCAACGTGTAGAAACAAAAACACCCGCCCGCCCGTCTGGTCGCCGATGCGCGGGCGTTCGGCGTCGTTCTTGGCCTTGGCGAGCAAGAGGCGCGCACCGCCGCCGCCGGGCGGGGCGACGACGACCCAGCGTTTTTGCGGGGTCATCGGCGTATCTTCGACGACGATGAAGCCGAGCTTGTCGACGAAGTACGCGATCGCTTCGTCATAGTCGTCGACGAGAAGGCTGACGAGCGCCAGCCGACGATCGTCGCTCCCGGCGCCCGTCACAGCGCTTTCTCGTAGATCCGATAGGTCTTGTAGACGCGCCCGCCCATCTCCGTCAGCATATTGAGCATCGCTTTGTTGCTTTCGAGGATCCAGGAAAGCTCCGAGGCCTGGAGCCCGCGGTCGATATTGGCCGAATTCACCATATCGATGATCTTGTAGGCGAAGGCGGCCCCAACGGGCTTGCCCTGGAGCTTTTTCCGCACGCCCATCAGCGGCATCCGCGCAGTCGCAAGCCGCTTGACTTTCAGCCGCCAGATCAGCTTCGCCCAATTGAACGGCAGAAGCTGGCCATCGAAATCGCGGATCGCTTCGTAGACGTTGGGCAGGACGATGCCGAAAGCCGCCGGCGCGCCGTCGTATTCGCAGATGACGACATTGTGTTTCTCGATGATCGGGCGCAGCTCTTTCGCCATGTGCGCGGCCTGCGCGTCGCTCAATGGCGTGAAGCCCCAGTTCTCCGACCACGCGTCGTTGAAGATATCGACGCAAGCGGCGATGTCGGCGGCGAAAGTCTTGAAGTCGATGTTCCGGATGCGAATGCGGTCCGAGGCGAGCGCGCGCCCGACGAACTTGCGCCGCCGCTCGGGGATGAAGTCCCGCTCGTTGCGGTAGAGGAGCGCGTGCATGTCATGGGCTTTCCGGTAGCCGAGGGCCTCGACGCGGGTTTTGTACCAGGGCCGGCCGTGGGGCATCATGACGTAGGGCGGCGTATCGAACCCGTCGATCAGTAGCCCGCATTCTTCGTTGACGGACAGGCTGAACGGCCCGGCGATGCGCGCCATGCCGCGTTCGCGCAGCCACGTCTCGGCGGCGCCCAGCAGCGCCGCGAACGCGTCAGCGTCGTCGACGGCGTCGAGAAAGCCGAAATGACCCGTCGCGTCATTGTGGCGAGCGAGGTGGGCCGGATTGACGATGGCCGCGACCCGGCCGACCGCGGCGCCGTCGCGCCTCGCGACGAAAAAGGCGATCTCCGCCCCGTCGAGGCCGGGGTTGGCTCGGGGGTCGAGGCGCGCGGCCAGTTCAAACGCAAGCGGAGCGATATAGTGGGGGTCGCCGGCGTAGGCGGCTCGGTCGGCCCGGATGAACTCCTTGACGCCGGCCTTGCCCTCGACGCGTTCGATCGTCGGGGCGGCGCTGGTCGCCGCGTCGGCGCGGGTCAGCACGTCGGTCATCGCTTGTTCGCGCCCGATACCCGCCGCTTCGACGCCGCGGCGGCTAGTTCTTCAGCTGGATGTCGATCGTCGCACCCGCCTGGGCGACCTCGAAGAGCGATTCCTCGATCGAGGGCGGGCCGAAGCGCGTCGACGGATCGTTCGAGATGCCGAACGGCTCGGCCGGGATGCCGAACGCTTTTCGGTCAAGGGTCTTGTTGGCGTTTTCGTCATGGTAGAGCGCAATGGCGTAGTCGCCCGGCGTCGGCGCCTGGAAACAGAAATGGGTCGTCGGCGATTTGGCCGCGAAGCGCACCTGTTGAACGCGCCCCTGGCTCTTCAGGAAGCCGTCAGGGTCATTGCGGTAGAGGTCCGCCACCATGAGCCCGACGTCGGCGCGCACGTCGTTGACGGTCACGAAAATCTCGTTTTCGACGCCTTCGCAGCTCACATGTTCGAACGTCGGCGCCGCGTCGTCCGCCAGCGCGCCGCCCATATGGAGGCTGAGGGCGGCCAAGGCGACGCCCGCCGCTGCGGTGGTTCGCGCCGATGTCGTTCTTGCGGACATCGCTCGCACCGATTTCATGCGCATCGAGTTCATGCTGTCGCTCCTCAAACGCCCGCATTCTCGCTATCGGCGGACCGTAAACGCCGGGCTGGTTGTCAGGCAGGTCATCGCGCGCCGCAAGCCGCCCGACGGTCGGCGAGATATGTGAACACTGCGGCGATAATTTGAAGGCGTAGCGGAAACCGTCGGCCGCCGCATACGCGACACGAAGCCGTTACCGGGCTGAAGGTCTGGGGCCGGGACTTGAGCTTTAAGCGTCGATCGTAACTCGCGCGTCGGCGAAAGTCTCGGCCATCGTCCGATAGGCCTCGACGATGCGATCGACGTCGTCGTCCGAGTGGGCGGCGGAAACCGACAGGCGCAGAAGCGACGTCGCGTTCGGCGTGCCGGGCGGGATCGCCATGTTCACGTAGACGCCCTGGTCGAGGAGGAAGTTCCAGGCCATGAACGCCTGCTCGCGATTGGGCAGAAGCACTGAAATCACGGGCCCCGGGGCCGCGGCGAGCTTGAGGCCGAATTGGGTGAAGGCGCCGTGGAGCCGGCGCGCGTTCGCCCACAGCCGCGACCGGATCTCTGGGGAAATGGCGTTCAGCGCGGCGTTGGCCGAGGCGATCGTCGCCGGCGAGGGCGACGCCGTGAACATGTAGGCGCGCGAAGAGAACCGCAGATAATCGAGTTCTTTATGGTTCGAGGCGACGAAGCCGCCGATCGCGGCGAGGCTTTTCGAGAAGGTCCCTGAGTAGAAGTCGATGTCGCCCATCGCGTCTTCGACTTCGCTGACGCCTCGGCCCCGCTCGCCGTAAACGCCGAACGAGTGCGCCTCGTCGACGTAGAGATAGGCCCCGTGTTTGCGGCAAACGTCGACGAACTCCTTGATCGGCGCGACGTCGCCGAACATCGAATACATGCCCTCGACGCAGACGAGCTTGCCTTTGACATCGGGTTCAAGGCGCGCGAGCCGTTTGTCGAGGCTCGCCGGATCGTTGTGACGGAAGCGGACGGTCGGCGCGCCCGACAGCTGGCAGCCGTCATAAATGCACGCGTGGCAGTCGGCGTCGATCAGAATGGCGTCCGTCTCCGGATCGACGAGCGCCGCGATGGCGCCGAGATTCGCCTGATAGCCGGTGGAGAAGACGATGCATTCCGCCATGCCGAGATAATCGGCGATCGCGCGTTCGAGCGCCTTGTGGCCGGCGTACGTGCCGTTCGCGAAGCGCGAGCCGGTGGTGCCCGTGCCTTGTGTGTCGAGCGCCTCTTTCGCCGCGGCGATCGCCGTCGGCTCGAAAGTCATGCCAAGATAGTTGTGCGTGCCGGCGAGCACCGTTTCGCGGCCCTTGATGCGGGCCCGCGTCGGCCCCAGCATCTCTTGCATCACGACCGTGAACGGATTTTTCTCCGCCGCCTCCAACTGGTTGTAGACGGCGGCGTTTTTCTCGAATTTCTCAAACAAGCTCATCTGCTCAGGCCTGTTCCTTCTTGATCGCGTGGATCGCGTCGACGAGTTCGCCGATCGTGCGGGTCTCGGAGATCGTGTTGACGGGGATCGAGATGTCGTAATTGTCCTCGATGTCCATCACGATATCGAGGACCGATACGCTGTCGATCTCAAGATCGGCGATGAGGTCCGTGTCGCGCGTCAGTTTGACGTTGGCCTGGTTCAACGGCTCCAAAAGCGAGCAGATCTTTCGGTAGACGAGATCGTCGTCGTCCTGAATGCCGTCCGCGTTCAAACCAGCCATGCAACGTCACCTGCGACTGCGTTGGAGGAGCGTCCGCGGCGCGCCGGGCGCGGTCGGGACGATTGATCCGGATTTATAGCAAACCGCGCGCTTCGTACCAACGCGCGGTGCGGGCGAGCCCCTCAGCGAGCGGCGTCGACGGCCGCCAGGCGGTCGCGTCGGCGAAGAGGCTGTCTCGCGCCACCCAGTCGTCGTGGAACAGCTCCGCCACCTTGCCGCGGGTCGTCATCGTGGCCCGACGGCGGACGTGGGCCGCGAGTTCGCCAGCCGCGCCGGCCATGTCGAGCGCCGCGCGCGGCAGCCTGATCTCGCGGGCGCGCCGGCCGAAGGCGCGGGCGAGACCCGCCGCGAGATCCCGCCAGGCGTGTCCGAACGGGCTTTCGTCGCCCACCTCGTAGGTCGGCCCCGCCGGGGCGTCGATCGCCGCGACGAGGGCGCGCGCCGCGTCGTCGACGTGGAGGATCGAGAACCGCGCCGGGGTCGCCGTCGCCGGCTCCACCGCGAAGCCCCGCTTGACGAGCTTGTAGTACGGCAGGGTCGCCAGGTCCTCGGGGCCGTAGATCGCCGGCATGCGCAGCGAGAGGCAGGGGTTCTCCCGGCTCGCGGCGGCGACGACGCGTTCGCTCTCGCGTTTCGACCGGGCGTAGGGGGAGAGATCCGGCCGCCGCGCCGCCATGGACGAGACGTGGACGAGGCGCGCGCCGGTCGCGCGCGCGGCTCTTGCGAGCACGGCCGCGCCGTCGACGTTCGTGGCCTGAAACGCCTGCGGCGTCAGGGCGTGGGTCAGGGCCGCGAGATTGACGACCGCGTCGGCGCCGTCGCAGCGCGTTTCAAGCGCGTCCGGCTGGTTGAGCGCGCCGGGCGTCGGTTCGACGGCGCCGTTCCAACGCTCCAGTTTCTCCGGCGTTCGGGCGAGGGCGCGGACCGAAAAACCGTCGGCTAGCAGACGCGCGACTAGCGCGACGCCGACGAAGCCCGTGCCGCCCGTGACCGCGACGAGCCGGGCGCGATCGTTGGTAGCCATGCCGGCGGATCTCCCTCAAGCGGGCCGGAACAACGACCCGCGGCCGGCGTCAGACGCGCGCTTCGGCGAGCGCCTTCGGGACGTCGGCGTCGACGCCGACGGGGTCAAAGGCGCCGGCGAGGTACTTTTCGCGGACGCGCGCGCGCGACAGCTTGCCCGACGACGTGACCACCATTGAGTGCGGGCGGGCGAGGACGCTCTCCGCCGGCGCGCCGGCGCTCGCCTGGATCGTTTTCGCGACGTCGCGCTTCAGGTCGCGCAGGGCGTCGGCGGTCATGCCGCCTCGGCGTTCGACGACGGCGACGATGCGTTCGCTGACGCCGTCGTCGACGGAGAACGCCGCGACGCCGCCCTGGCGCACGCCGGGCAGCGCTTCGACGGCCCATTCAATGTCCTGGGGCCAGATATTGCGGCCGGTGAGGATGATGAGGTCTTTGGCGCGGCCCGTCACGACGATCGCGCCGTCGAGCGTGTAGCCCATGTCGCCGGTGTCGAGCCAGTCGCCGTCGTACATCGCGCGGGTCGCGGCGGGATCGTTGTAATAGCCGGGGGTGCGGCTCGGCCCTTTGATGAAGTTGCGGCCGACTTCGCGGTCGGCGAGCGCCGCGCCCCCGGGCCCGCGCACCTCCATCTCGTGTTCGGGCAGCGCCTCGCCGCAAACGACGAAGCCGCGGCGGTGTTCGTCCGACGTCACGGCCGACGCCGGCTGGGCGACGCCGGAGCGGTTGAGGTGGCGCAGGTCCACTTCGTCGACTTTGAGCGGGTCGCCGATTTTCGTGAACGAGATCGCCAGCGTCGATTCGGCCATGCCGTAGCTCGGCAGGAAGGCGCCGGCGTCGAAGCCGAAGGGCGCGAACGCGTCGGCGAAGGCGGCGAGGGCCTCCGGCCGCACCATGTCGCCGCCGATGCCGGCGATGCGTACGGCGGAGAGATCGATCGCGCCGTCTTCCGCGCGGGCGGAGCGTCGCGCGGCGAGTTCGTAGCCGAAGGAGGGGCTGTAGGTCGCCGTCGCCCGGTTCTTGGTGATCAGCCGCAGCCAGAGCAAGGGCCGGCGCACGAAGTCCGAGGTGGCGATATAGTCGACGCTGACCTGGCCGAAGAGCGGCGACAGGCAAAAGCCGATGAGCCCCATATCGTGATATAGCGGCAACCAGCTCGCCGCGCGGTCGCCTTCCTGGAGCTCCAGGCCATGGCGGGTGATCGCGTAGAGGTTCGCGTTCACCGACGCCTGGGTGCCGATGACGCCTTTGGGCGCGCTCGTCGAGCCCGACGAATACTGAATGTAACAGACGTCGTCCGGTCCGAACGGGGTCGGCGCGCCCCCCGACGGCAACGCGTTCAGATCGTCGAAGGACAGCGCCGCCACGTCCGGCAAACCTTCAGTCGCCTCGATCAGAAAGCTCTTCAAAGAGGCGGGCCCGACGACCGCGGCCGCCTTCGCGCCCACCGTCATCAGACGGAGCTGCTGCAGGTAGCCGTCCTTGCCGCCCAGGTTGACCGGGAGCGGAACGGGCGCAGGCGCGAGGCCGGCGTGCTGGCAGGCGAAAAACGCGGTTAGGAACGCCGGGCTCGTTTCGGCGACGAGCGCAATGCGCGCACCCCGTTCGAAACGGGCGGCCAGTTTCGACGCCAACGATTTCGCCTCTTCGGAGAGGCGCGCGTAGGGCAGCGTTGCGGCGAGTTCGCCGCGCAAGTCGTAAAAGTTGTAGCCTGCGTCTCGCGCGGCGGCGCGGTCCAGCGCTTCAACGAGGGTGGATACCGGCGACAGGTCCATTGCGCGACCGGCCGTTAGCGATGGCGTCGGTTGCAATGACTTCTCGTTGCCGGCCATGACGCCCCCAAACTCCCGCACTGGCCCCATAAGGCGGCACTGTCGTCGATAATTGGCGGTGAAACCACCTTTTTAAAGCGCGCGGCCCGTCAATTCGCGAGGGGCGTTGCGGCGCAGCGCATGCGGCGCGCGGCGTCGGATCCCGTTGGTTAGCGCGCTCGGCGCGTTTGCGGCAAGCCGCCGGCGCGCGACGGCGGAAAAACGCGATCGCCGTTGCCGTGACGCATCGGCCCGCGCGCGCACTTGTCCGGGACGGCGAGCCGCGTATATGGCCACAAGCGGCTCGCGAATCGGACCCGGAGGCGAAGCATGAGCGTGTTCATCGGCTACGACGCGTGGAAGCGGCAGAACTACCTTCTGAACAAGATGACGTTCGACGACCTCGTGCGCGCCTACGTCACTTATCCGGCGATCCAGGTTTACGCCGGCCTCGTCATCGCCTGCGCGATCTACGTTTTCGCGTTCGGAACAGCGCCGTTGCGGCTTCTCGCCGCCTTCGCCGCCGGCGGTTTCCTCTTTCCGTTCGCCTGGTACGTGCTGCACCGCTTCGTCCTGCATGGTTCGTGGATGTATAAATCGCCCGCGTTCGCCAAACTTTGGAAGCGGGTTCATTACGACCACCATCGTTTCCCGAACGATTTGTCGGTGCTGTTCGGCGGCCTCCACACGACGTTGCCGACCATCCTGATCGCCGCCGGGCCGATCGGCTGGCTCATCGCGGGGCCGACGGGCGCCGCCGCCGCGATCGCCGGCACGCTCGTGATGACCTGCGTCACGGAGTTTCTCCATTGCGGCCAGCACCTCGCCTTCGAGCCGAAGTCGCGGTTCTGGCGGGTGATGAAGGAGCGCCACCTGGCGCACCATTTCCACAATGAAAGCGGCAATTACGGCATCACCGAATTCTGGTGGGATCGCCTGATCGGCACGTTCTATCGTTCGTCGACCGATGTTCCGCGCTCCGCCACGGCCCGCAATCTCGGCTACACGGCCGAGGTCGCGGCAAAGTATCCGTGGGGCAAGGAACTGACCGACGCTGAGCCGGCGCGCTCGAGCGCTGGCGGCGCGGCCGCCGTCTGAACGCGCATCGCGTCAAACAAGGCCGCTGCGCCGCGCCGCGCCTAACTTATTGATTTCGCCCCGAACGTGAGCCATTGATCCGGCCGACGGCTTGGGGCGCGCAAGAGGCCCGCGCCGCCCATAGCGGCGGCGGCGGGTCGCTCGTCGCCAATCCCAAAATTGAAACGCATGACGCCGCGTCCGCCCGCCGGACGCGCAACCGGGCCGCGAACGGCCGGAGGGAAATTCCATGACACTGAGCCTTTGGTTGGTCGTCGGGGCGGCGCTGCTCGCCATCGCCTACGGCGCCTTAACGATCCAGTCGGTGATGTCGCTGCCGGCCGGCGACGCGAAGATGAAAGAGATCGCCGGCGCCATCCAGGAAGGCGCGCAGGCCTATCTCAATCGGCAGTACACGACGATCGCCATCGCCGGAGCGGCCGTGTTCGTCATCCTGTTGTTCGCGTTCGGCTTCGATCTCATTCCCGCCTTCGGCTTCGCCCTCGGCGCGATACTTTCCGGGGCGACCGGCTTCATCGGCATGCTTGTCTCGGTGCGCGCCAACGTGCGCACGACGCAGGCCGCGAGCGAAGGCCTCGCTAAGGGCCTTTCCGTCGCCTTCCGCTCCGGCGCTGTGACCGGGCTCCTCGTCGCCGGCCTCGCGCTCATCGGCCTCGCCGGCTACTACGCGTTTCTGACCGGCGTCATGGGCTACGCGCCGGAGAGCCGGGCGGTGGTCAACGGGCTCGTCGCGCTCTCCCTCGGCGCGTCGCTTATCTCCGTCTTCGCCCGCCTCGGCGGCGGCATCTTCACCAAGGGCGCCGACGTCGGCGGCGACATGGTGGGCAAGGTCGAAGCCGGCATTCCCGAAGACGACCCGCGCAACGCCGCGACGATCGCCGACAATGTGGGCGATAATGTCGGCGACTGCGCCGGCATGGCCGCGGACCTTTTCGAGACCTACGTCGTGACGATCGCGGCGACCATGGTGCTCGGCTCCATTCTCTATGCGGAGAACGCGGCCGACTTCATGTTCTACCCCCTCGCCATCGGCGGCGCGTGCATCGTCACCTCGCTCCTCGGCACGTTCTTCGTGCGCCTCGGCGCCGGCTCCACCAACATCATGGGCGCGCTCTACAAGGGCCTCATCGCCACGGGCGTCCTTTCCCTCGGCGCCATCGCCCTCGTGACGATGCAGATCTTCGGCTTCGGCGAGGCGATCGGCGAGACGGCCTCGGGCCGAGGCTTCACGGGCGCGAGCCTTTACCTGTGCGG
The DNA here is from genome assembly GCA_050331095.1 of Parvularculaceae bacterium. Lineage (GTDB taxonomy): Bacteria > Pseudomonadota > Alphaproteobacteria > Caulobacterales > Parvularculaceae > MED-G105. Next base: position 85,598 of record JBHJHE010000001.1, on the reverse strand, counting down.
CGTCCTCGGTCTCGTCGTCACCGGCCTCATCGTCTGGATCACGGAATACTATACGGGGACGAACTACCGGCCCGTGAAGTCCGTCGCCGCGTCGTCCGAAACCGGTCACGGCACCAACGTGATCCCGGGCCTCGCCGTATCGATGGAAGCGACGGCGGGCCCCGCGCTCGTCATCGTCGTCGGCATCATCGCGGCCTACAATCTCGCCGGGCTCTACGGCATCGCCACGGCCGTCACCGTGATGCTCGCCCTCGCGGGGATGATCGTCGCCCTAGACGCCTTCGGCCCCGTCACGGACAACGCCGGCGGCATCGCTGAAATGGCGGGCCTCGAAGGCTCCGTGCGCGATACGACCGACGCCCTCGACGCGGTCGGCAACACGACGAAGGCCGTCACCAAAGGCTACGCCATCGGCTCGGCCGGCCTCGGCGCGCTCGTTCTGTTCGCAGCGTATACAGAAGACATTCGGCACTTCGTGGAGCACTCCGACGAATTCCCGTTCTTCGAAGGCGTCGTCATCAACTTCTCCCTGTCGAACCCCTACGTCGTCGTCGGGCTCTTCTTCGGCGGCCTTCTGCCTTACCTCTTCGGGTCGATGGCGATGCAGTCGGTGGGCCGCGCCGCGGGCGCCGTCGTCGAAGAGGTGCGCACCCAGTTCCGCGAGGATCCCGGCATCATGGCCGGCACCTCCAAGCCGAACTACGGCCGCGCCGTCGACATGCTGACCCGCGCCGCGATCAAGGAGATGATGGCGCCGTCGCTGTTGCCGATCCTCTCGCCGCTCGTTCTTTACTTCCTGATCTGGGGCGTCGCAGGCAAATCCGAGGCGTTGTCGGCCGTCGGCGCGATGCTGATGGGCGTCATCGTCACCGGGCTCTTCGTCGCGCTGTCCATGACCGCGGGCGGCGGCGCCTGGGACAACGCGAAGAAATACATCGAAGACGGGAACCACGGCGGCAAAGGCTCCGAAGCCCACAAGGCGGCGGTGACCGGCGACACGGTGGGCGATCCGTATAAGGATACGGCGGGCCCGGCGGTGAACCCGATGATCAAGATCACCAACATCGTCGCGCTCCTTCTGCTTGCGGCGCTCGCGGGCGGCGGCGCCTAATCGCCTCGCCGACGCCCCCGCGTCGCCCAAAGCCCGGCGGAGGCTGCTAGGGCGCGAGCTTGGGGGACCCGTCATGACGGCTGCGGCGTCGACGCTTGAAACGAAGCCGCCGCGGCCGCCGGTCGACGGCGAGGCGAGCCGCGTCGACGCGGTTCTCGCGCGGCGCCTGCCGCCGTTCGAACGCGCGCTCGCCGACCGTTCGTCCCCGGACGTCGCCAGGGGCGTCGTCGAGTTCCTTGTCTTCGGCGTGAAACAGGCCTGGGCCTGCCTCTTCGGCGGGCTTCTGCTCGCCGGCATCCTCGCGACCGGGCTTTACTGGCCAGCCGACGCGCCCCTCGCGCGCTACGACGCGCTTTTCGTCTTTGCGATCCTCGTCCAGGCGGCGTTTCTGGCGACGGGCCTTGAGCGCCCCCGCGAGGCGCTCGTGATCCTCATCTTCCATCTCGTCGGCACGGCGATGGAGGTCTTCAAGACCCACGCGGGCTCGTGGACCTATCCGGAGGCGAACGTTTTGCGGCTCGGCGGCGTGCCGTTGTTCTCCGGCTTTATGTACGCGAGCGTCGGCTCTTATCTGGCGCGGGTCGCGCGCACCTTCGAGTTCCGCTTCACGCGCTATCCGAACCGCGCCGCGACGGTCGTTCTCGGCGCGGCGATCTATGCGAACTTTTTTACGCACCATTTCGGCCCGGACGTCCGGCTTTTCCTGTTCGCCGCGGCGGCCGTCCTCTTCGGCCGGACGCAGGTCAGCTACCGCGTCTGGCGGTGGCGCCACCGCATGCCGCTGCTCCTCGGCTTCGCCCTCGTCGCGGCGTTCATCTGGATCGCGGAGAACGCGGCGACCTTCGCCGGCGTCTGGCTCTACCCGGACCAGCATGAAGGCTGGCGGCCGGTCTCGTGGTCGAAGATGGGCGCCTGGCTGCTCCTGATGCTGATCTCCTGGACGCTCGTGACGCTGATCCACCCGCCGAAGCGCGAGGCGGAATGATCGACGCCGTCATTTTCGATTGCGACGGCGTCCTCGCCGATTCCGAAGCCCTGTCGATCGTCGGGGAGCGCGCGGCGCTCGCCGAGCTGGGGCTCGACATGTCGGCGCCAGACTATGTGGCGCGCTACTGCGGCATGCACGACCGCCTGTTCTTCGCCCGGCTCGCCGAAGACTTCCTGGCGGCGACGGGCGCGCCGCCGCCGGCCGACTTCGAGGGCCGTGTGCTCGCCGGCCGCCGCCGGGAGGCCCACAGGCTGCGCGCCGTCGCAGGCGCGCAAGAGGCGATGCGCGCCGCGCGCGCCGTGATCGGCGAGCTCGCCGTCGCGTCGTCGTCGCGGGCGCATCTTCTAGAGGCGAAGCTGAAGCGCCTTGATCTGTTCGATCTCGCCGCGCCGCACGTCTACTCCGCCGACCTCGTCGAGCGCGGCAAGCCGGCGCCCGACGTCTTTCTTTATGCGGCCGACCGGCTCGGCGTCGCGCCCGGTCGCTGCCTGGTCGTCGAGGATTCGGAGAACGGCGTGCGAGCCGGCGTCGCCGCAGGCATGGCGACGTGGGGCTTCGTCGGCGGCGGCCATTGTTTCGACGGCCATGGAGGCCGGCTGCTCGCCGCCGGCGCCGCGCGCGTCGTCGACGATCACCGGGCGCTCGCGGCGGCGTTCGGAGAACTCGTCGGTTGAGGGATCAGGCGCGTCCGAGATCGAACTCGGTGAGCACCGGCGTCGTCGGCATCATCGCGGCGAAGTCCCGGAACGCGCCGTAGGCGACGGCGTCGTATCGCGTCATCCGGTCGGACGGCTGGTCGAGGTCCGGCGCGTCCCAGCGCCATAGCGCCAGCTTGTAGAGCAGGTCCTCCAAGGTCAGCGCCGGCAGCGAGGCGGCGTTCCGCATGACGAAGGTCTGGGCCGCGATCAACGCCGACGCCGTTTGATCGTCCTTGCGGATGCGCGTCTCGATGTTCCTGTACGTCGCGAACAGGCGCGCATGCGCGCCGTCTTCGGCATTGACCGTTCGTTCGTCAGCGCTCGGCGCGCCGTGCGGTAGGCGGCGCACGTTATCCTCGCCCATAACGCTCCCCTTTCTGATGATCGACGATCGTCAGATAGGACGGGCGGCGGGAAAAGGCATGTCGCGTAGGTCCATGACAATTGCATGACGCGCGACGCCGCGCCGCACGAAGAAATCGGCCGATATCGAACGCGGTTAGCCGTTTCGCCGCGGCCGCGCGCCATGATTGGTCTCGCGCGGCGGCGTTCGCGCGCTATTGTGCTCCTCGGAACACGAAATTCTTCGTGTCGCCGCAATTCTAAGGAGCGCGCCCTGGCGGTCCGGCTGGAGACCTTCGCCGAGCTCGTTCGCGCCGCCGACGACATCCCGGCGCTGCGCGCGCTTTTCGTCGACTTTTTCGTCAAGGAGGGCGTGGCGATGGTGAGCTATCACCATCTGCCGCCGATCGGCGCGGACGACTATGACGGCCCGATCACCGTGGCCGCCCACGGCTTCCCGAAGGACTGGCTGCAAAAATACACTGCTGACGGGCTCTACGAGACCGATCCGATCCCGCAGGTCGCGTTGTCCTCGACCTATCCGTTCTGGTGGTCGGAGGCCCGGGATCATCCGGGGCTAACGGCGGCGCAACTCGACTTTCTCGACGATCTCGACCGGGCGAGCCTTGGGGAGGGGCTCGCGGCGCCCCTGTTCGGCCCCCACGGCCGCAACGGCTACGCCGGCCTCGGCTGCGGCGGCGCGACCCGCAAATGGGGCCCGCGCAAGATCGCGCGGCTGCATCTCGCCGCGCAGATCGGCCACCAGAGATACTGCGACATCCTGCTGGCCAAAGCGCCGATCGACGTTCGGGTCTCGAACCGGGAGCGCGAGATCCTCGGCTGGATCGCGCGCGGCAAGAGCAACGGCGTCATTGCCGACATCGTCGGCGTCTCGCCGAACACGGTCGACACCTATCTCCGGCGCCTATTCCAGAAGCTCGACGTCGCCGACCGCGTCACCGCGGCGCTGCGCGGCCTCGCGATCGGGTTGATCGACTAGGCCGCGGCGAGCGCGCTGCGGATCGCGAGGAAGGCGAGGTAGCCCCCATAGGCGACGAAGAGGACGACGCCTTCGAGGCGCGAAAGGCGCTCGCCCGTTCGTGCGAAGACGAAAACCACAAGGGTCGCGAGCGCCATCATCACGGCGTCGGCGCGCATGAAGCCCGATGACAGGTCGATCGGCGCGACGGCGGCCGTGATCCCCAGAATGCCGAGCAGGTTGAAGATGTTGCTGCCGATGACGTTGCCGTAGGCGAGGTCCGTCTCGCCCTTGCGCGCGGCGGCGACGGCCGCGGCGAGCTCCGGCAGCGATGTGCCGACGGCGACGATGGTGAGGCCGATCGTCGCCTCGGGAACGCCAAGTCCCAACGCGATACGCGTCGCGCCGGCCACCATCACGACGGCCCCGCCGCTCACCATGGCGACCCCGACGACAAGGCGCGCGAAAGAGGCGGCGAGACCGTCCCCTTTCGTATCGATCAGGTCCGCCTCGCGTTCGATAACGTCGCTTGCGGCGGCGCGCTTCTCGGCGCGAAAGGCTGCGACGATGTAAAGCGCGAGCCCGGCCGCGAAGGCGAGCCCGACGATCCGGCCGAAGCCGCCCATGAAGACGCCGGCGACGCCGGCGAGGGTCGCGATGGCGAGCACGGGCGCGTCGCGGCGGAACGCCGCCGGATCGCAGTCGACGGGCGCGATCACGCCCGCGACCCCCAGGATCAGGAGCGCGTTGGCGATGTTGCTGCCGATGACGGTGCCGGCGGCGATCTGCGGCGCGCCCTGGAGCGCGGCGTTGAGGCTCGCGGCGAGCTCCGGCGCCGACGTGCCGAAGCCGACGAGGACAAGCCCGATGAAAAGCCGCGACAGGCCGAGCCGCGTCGCGAGCCCGACGCCGCCGCGCACGAGCGCATCGCCGCCGACGCCGAGAAGCGCGAAGCCCGCGGCGACCATCAGCATGGATTGAAGAGACAAGGCGTGCGGCGCTCCCGGGGCCAACGGCGTGACGACAAGTCGTCCGGCGACAGATAAGTGTACGGTTCGACCGCCGTTCAAGCGGCGAGCGCCGTCTCTTTACTTGAACGACGGGGGAAGCGCCCTGGGGAGCCGCATGTCGCCTACGCCGTCAAAAACCGCCTCCATCGCGCTCCTCGTCGCTGCGGAGGTGCTCGGCATGTCCGTGTGGTTCTCCTCCGCCGCCGTGCTCGGCGAGATGACGCGGGCGGCCGCCGACGCCGGCGCGCCGCTTGAGCGCTTCGCCGCGTCGCTTTTGTCAAGCGCGGTGCAGGTCGGCTTCGCGATCGGCGCCGTCGTCTACGCCGTTCTCGGGCTCGCCGATCGTTACGATCCGCGCAAAGTGTTCGCCGCGAGCGCGCTCCTCGCGGCCCTTGCGAACGCGGTTCTCGTCGTTGCGCCGATCGGCGGTGCGCTGGCCGTCGCGTCCCGCTTCGCGACCGGCGCTTTCCTCGCCGGCGTTTATCCGGTGGGCATGAAGATCGCCGTCGGCTGGGGCGCGCGCGACCGCGGGCTTCTTGTGGGGTTGGTCGTCGGCGCCCTGACGTTGGGCTCGGCTGCGCCGCACCTTCTGGCGCTGACGGCGGGGCTCGACGCGATCGGCTGGCGCGGGGCGGTGTTGATGTCGAGCGGTCTTGCGACCCTTGGCGCAGGGCTCGTGCTGCGCGCCGGCCTGGGGCCGGGCCACGCGTCGGCGCGCGCTTTCCGATGGCGGTCGCTCGGCCTCGCCTGGACGGACCCGCGGTTGCGCCTCGCCTACGCCGGCTATCTCGGCCACATGTGGGAGCTCTACGCCATGTGGGCGTGGATCGGCGCCGCGCTGGTCGCGTCGTTCGGCGCCCGGATGGATCCGGCGGCGGCGGCGGGCTTGTCGAAACTGACGGCGTTCGCGGCCGTTGGGGCCGGGGCCCTCGCCTGCGTCGCCGCCGGCCTTCTCGCCGACCGCATCGGCAAGGCGGAGACGACGATCCTCGCAATGGCGGGCTCCGGCGGCGCGGCCGTCCTCGCGGCGCTCGCGTTCTACGGTCCGCCGTTGGCGCTGATCGCCATCGTCCTCGTCTGGGGCGCGTTCGTCATCGCCGACTCCGCGCAATTCTCCGCCCTCGTCGCGGACGCCGCGCCGCCGGACGCGGCGGGCGCCTTGCTCACCCTCCAGACGGCGCTAGGCTTTGCGTTGACGGCGCTCACGGTGCAGGCCGCGCCGGCCGTCGCCGTCGCGATCGGCTGGCCGGGGCTTTTCATGATCCTCGCGCTCGGGCCCGCCGCGGGCTGCCTCGCGATGGCTCGCTTGCGGGGCGTACTGAAGGAGGGCCGCGCATGACCTTCGCATCCGACAATTGGGCCGGCGTCGCCCCGGAGATCATGGAGGCGATCGCGCGGGAGAACCGCGGCGCGGCGCCGGCCTATGGCGGCGACGACGCCACGAGGCGGGCGCGCGAAAAGTTCTGCGAGGTCTTCGAGCGCGACGTCGCGGTCTATTTCGTCTCGACCGGCGGCGCGGCGAACGGGCTCGCCCTGTCGGTCCTGACGCCGCCCTACGGCATGGTGTTCTGCCATGAGGAAAGCCACATCCAGATGGACGAATGCGCCGGCGCGGAGTTCCTCACCGGCGGCGCCAAGCTGATCCCGCTGCCGGGCGACGCGGCCCGGCTCGACGTCGAAACGGTGGCGCGCGCCCTCGCCGGGTATCCGGAGCGTCCGCCCCATGGCGCGCCGCCGCGGGTCCTGTCGCTGACCCAGGCGAGCGAACGCGGCGCGGGCTACGGCCTCGACGACGTGACCGCGCTTTGCGGCTTCGCCCATGAAAACGGCTTGAAAGTCCACATGGACGGGGCGCGGTTCGCGAACGCCGTCGCGGCGCTCGACGTCGCGCCCGCGGACCTCACCTGGCGGGCCGGCGTCGACGTTCTTTGCCTCGGCGGCACCAAGAACGGCTGTCTCGTCGCCGAAGCGGTGGTGTTTTTCGACCCGGACGCCGCCGGCGATTTCGAATTCCGCCGCAAGCGCGCCGGCCATCTGTGGTCCAAGCAACGTTTCGTCGCCGCCCAGTTCGAAGCTTACTTCGACGACGGACTATGGCTGCGCCTCGCGGCGCGCGCCAACGCCGCCGCGGCCCGCCTCGCGAGCGCGCTCGGCGACATCGACGGCGTGCGGGTCTGGGGCCCGACGGACGCGAACGAGGCGTTCGCGTCGTTCCCGCCCGGCGTCGCCGACCGTCTGCGGGCCGACGGCGCGCGGTTCTATCCGTGGATCACGCCGGGCGACCCGTCCGGCGGCGCGATGCAGCGACTGATCTGTTCGTTCGAAACGACGGATGCGGAGGTCGACGCCTTCGTCGCCGCGGCGCGCGCGGCTGTCTAGGCGCTTGTATCGACCCTTGCGCCGGGGCCGGTCTCGTCGCCGTCTTCGCTGTCGTTCGCCGCGCCGTCCTGCGGCTCGGCGACGACCGGCGGTTCGCGGGTCGCCATCGGCGGGGCTTCCGGTTCGCCGGTGGAGACGACGACCATCGCCGCGCGCAGGACGCGCTCGCCGAGTATAAAGCCCGTTTGCGCCGTTTGCGCGATGTGTCCCGCCGGGACGCCGGCGGCCGGCGCCTGGGCGACGGCCTGGTGCAGGTTGGGGTCGAACTTCGAGCCGTCGGTTTCGATGCGTTTGACGCCGTGGCGCGAGAAGGCCGCGAGCAGTTCTTTCTCGGTCATGCGCACGCCGGTGAGGAGGCTCGACGTCGCCTCGTCTTCGGCGGCCTCCGGCGCGGCGGCGATGGCGCGCTCGAAATTGTCGGCGACCGACAGAAGATCGCGGGCGAAGTTGGCGATCGCGTATCGGCCGGCGTCGGCTTTCTCGCGCTCGGCCCGTCGGCGGGTGTTCTCCAGCTCGGCGTTGAGGCGCAGGACGCGGTCCTGCAGCGTTTCGACCTCGGCCATGAGTTCGGCCGCGGACGCCTCCAGCGTTTCGCGGTCGAGTTCGACGTCGTCGTCCTCGTCGACGGCGTCGGTCTCGGCGTCGTTGTCGGACGCGGCCTTTTGGGCGTGTTGCCCGTCGGCGTCGCTCGGGTCGTCGTTAATGTCGTCTTTGTCGGTCATGGTGGCTCCGGGCCCTGCGAGGCGGCCGCGATGGCGCTCGAACGGCGTCGCGTGTTGGGCTTTCAGGCGCGATCCGCTTCCCCCGGGGCGCGCCAGCGGGCGATGTATGCGGCGCCGCCGTAGACTTCAACCGAATTCGCCCCCGCGGTCGCCCCTCGCGGAGGCGCGTCCGGCCCCGGCGAGCGCCCGGGAGAGGGTTTCGGCGGTGTAGTCCACGATTGGCACGACGCGGGCGTAGTTAACGCGCGTGGGGCCGACGACGCCGAGCACGCCGACGATTTTTTGCGTGTTGTCCCGATAGGGCGCGACGATCACGGACGATCCGGAAAGCGAGAAGAGCTGGTTCTCGGAGCCGATGAAGACTTTGACCCCGGCGGCGTCGCGCGCCGCGCTGAGGAGGTCGATGACGTCGCGCTTGCGCTCCAGATCGTCGAACAGGAGGCGCACGCGCTCAAGGTCCGCCTCGCCGGCCTCGTCGAGCAGCCGGCCGCGGCCGCGCACGATGAGCGTCGAGCGCGCGCCGCCGGAGAGCTCCGCGACGCCGTCGGCGACGAGCTTCGACGTCAGGTCGTCGAGGGCGGCCTCTTTGGCGGCGATTTCGTTTTCGATCGCCTCGCGCATCTCGCCGATCGTCTTGCCGCGCAGGCGGGCCGACAGGTAGTTGCCCGCGGTCGTCAGGGCCGAAGGCGGCAGGCCTTCGGGCACGCGCATGACGCGGTTCTCGATGCGGTCGCCGTCGAAGACGAGAACGGCGAGCGCCTCGCCGGGCCCCGTGGAGACGAACTCGATGTGGCGCAACGGCGCCTCCGACTTCGGCGCGAGGACGAGGCTTGCGCTTTTCGTCAGGCCCGACAAGCGCGCCGCGGCGCGCTCAAGAAGGCTCGCGTCCGGCTCGTCGTCCATGCGTCCGACGTCGAGGACCCGGCGCTCCTCGTCGCTCAAATCGCCGATCTGCATGAGCCCGTCGACGAACAGCCGAAGGCCGAGCTCGGTCGGCAGCCGCCCGGCGGAGATGTGGGGCGCGGTGAGGAGGCCGAGATCGGTGAGGTCGGCCATGACGTTACGGATCGTCGCCGGCGACGCGTTGACGTCGCCGTCCTGCGAGAGCGTGCGGGAGCCCACGGGTTCGCCGGTGTTGAGGTAAGTCTCGACGAGCCGGCGGAACACCAGGCGGGCGCGCTCGTCGAGATCGGTCAGTTGGTTCATGTAGAACGGTCTCGCGGTCGTCTTCCGTAAGCCGTCGACAATACCGGCGCTCGCGCGCCGCGAAAGGCCGGCCGCGGCGGGCGCGTCGTTGCAACCCTCGCTCGACACCGGCGCGCCGCGCGTCTAACGACGCCGAACGCCGCGTCGACGGCGCTCGGAAAGGACCCCCTCACATGCGACCGTCCGGCCGAAGCTTCGATGAAATGCGCGCAGTGACGCTGGAGCCCGGCGCGGCGCGCCACGCCGAGGGCTCGTGCCTTGTGAAGTTCGGTGACACTCACGTCCTATGCACAGCGAGCTGGGACGAGACGACGCCGCCCTGGCTGCGCGGCCAGGGGCGCGGCTGGGTCACCGCCGAATACGGCATGCTGCCGCGCGCGACCCACGAGCGGATGCGCCGCGAGGCGAAGAACGGCCAGTCGGGCCGCACGCAGGAGATCCAGCGCCTCATCGGCCGGGCTTTGCGCGCCGTGGTCGACCTCAAAGCCCTTGGCGAGCGCCAGATCCTGATCGACTGCGATGTCCTCCAGGCGGACGGCGGCACGCGCACGGCGTCGGTCACAGGCGCTTTCGTCGCGCTCGGACAGTGCTGCCAATGGGCCGTGCGGGACGGGGTGATCAAGGCGGACCCTCTTACGGACACGGTGGCCGCGGTCTCCTGCGGGCTCGTGGGCGGCGCGCCGGCGCTCGATCTCGATTATGACGAGGACTCCGCGGCGGACGCCGACATGAACTTCGTCATCACCGGCGTCGGCGGGCTTGTGGAGGTGCAGGGCACGGCCGAACGCGCGCCCTTCAGCGAGGAGCAGCTCGCCGCGCTCATCGGGCTTGCGAAACAGGGCTGCGCGGCGCTCGCCGATATGCAAAAAGACGCGCTTCAAGCATAATCGCGCGGTAGACGCGTCGCGGGGCCGACGGCTTCCGCGGAGGTAACGGCATCGGCTGCATGGGATATCCAGCGGAGACGACGCGTCCGGACGTCGCCGCGGCGCGATCGGTGGGCGCGGGCGCTGCAGCGAACGCGCGGAGCCTGTCCGATGGCGCCGCCGACGACGCGGCGCGGGCCATGGCCGCCGCCGCGCCCGGCGCCGAGGACGGCATCCTCGACGACCACGATCGGAATCTCGTCGCTCGCGGCAAGCACATCATCGACATCCTCATCGAGGAGCGGGCGCCGACGCTCGTCAGCTCGCCGTTCTGGCCGCTCTACCGGTCGGTGCTCTACCCCCTTCTGAAAGAACCGCGCGCCAAGCGCATGGCCGACGGGCTAGTCGGCCTCTCGGGGGCCGAGGCGATGGACCGGGTGACGGAGACGCTCGCCCTCTCGCTGACGACGTCGGGACTTGAGAACGTGCCTGCGCATGGGCGGGCGCTGATCGCGTCGACGCACCCCACGGGCATCGCCGACGGCGTCGCGATGTACGAAGCGCTCCGCGACCGCCGCAGGGATCTTCTGTTCTTCGCCAATCGCGACGCCCTGCGGGTCTCGCCGCGCTTCGGCGAATTGATGATCCCCGTGGAGTGGAAGATGGAGAAGCGCACGCGCCAGCGGTCGCGCGAGACGCTGGTGGCGACGAAGAACGCTTTCGAATCGGACTCTTGCGTCGTCCTCTTTCCATCCGGGCGCCTCGCCTACATGGACGAAAACAGGTCGCTCACCGAGCAGGAGTGGATGTCGTCGATCGCCATCTTCGCGCGAAAGTACGAATGTCCGGTGGTGCCGGCGCACATCGAGGCGCGCAACTCTTGGCTTTACTACTGGTTCCGAAATTTGAGCCCCGAACTACGGGACATCACGCTGTTCAACGAGCTTCTCAACAAACGCGGCAAGCGCTTCCACATCACCTTCGGCCCGATGATTTCGCCGGACGACCTCGCCGGCGACCCGACCGAAGTGACGAACGCCCTTCGCCGGCACGCCCTTGAGGACGTGCGCGCCGGCGCGCCCTGGACGCCGGTGGAGCAGGCCGAACCCGTCGACGCGTGAGCGCGGGTCAAGCGGCGGGCGCGTCGCGGCCGTAGGTCAGTTCGAAGAACACGTCCTCGAGGTCGGCCTCGTCGGTGCTGATGTCGCGGATCACGGCTCCCGTCTCCGCGATGCGCGCCAAAATGTCCGCCACCGCGCCGGCGCTCGGGGCGTACGGCACCATCAGTCGTCCGTCCGCCGTCACCTCGGCGTCGAAGCCGGCAAGGTCGGGCGCGCGTTCGAATGGCGTCGCGGCGGTGATGGTGAGCGTCTTCCGGTCGAGCGAGGCGAGGAGTTCGCCCGTCGGCGCGCAGGCGACGACGTCGCCCTGGTGAATGATGGCGATCTCGTCGCAAAGCTGCTGGGCTTCTTCGAGATAGTGCGTCGTCAGAACGACCGTCACGCCCTGGTCGTTCAGCCGAACGACGTACTCCCACAATTGCTTGCGCAGTTCGATGTCGACGCCGGCGGTCGGCTCGTCGAGCACCAAGATCGGCGGGTTGTGCACCATCGCCTTGGCGACGAGCAGTCGGCGCTTCATGCCGCCCGACAGCTGGCGCACGTAGGCGTCGGCTTTGTCGTCGAGCCCGAGGGCCTTCAGGATCTCCATCGTGCGCCGCTCGGCGACCGGCACGCCGTAAAGGCCCGCGTGGATTTCAAGCGCCTCCTTCGGCGTGAAGAAAACGTCGGTCGTGATCTCCTGGGGCACGACGCCGAGGCTCGCGCGCGCCTGGCGCGGGTTCCTGTCAATGTCGAAGCCCCAGACGCACGCCGAACCCGACGTTTTGTTCACCAGGCCGGAGAGGATGTTTATGAACGTCGACTTGCCCGCGCCGTTGTGGCCCAGAATGCCGAAAATCGAGCCTTCGGGGATCTCTAGGTCGACGCCTTTCAGCGCCTCTTTCGCGGGGGCTTTTTTGGTCGCGGCGTAGGTTTTCGACAGGCCCTTGGCGCTGATGGCGATGGCGGCGTCCGACATAAGGGCGATATCGCCCGCACGTCCGGCTGCGGTCAACCGCGCCCGCGGGGCTTGACGGGGCGGCGCGCCCGCGCGCATCCAGCGCCGACGCAACCGAGCCCCGACCGACGCCGATGAACGACGCCGCGCCGCCGCCGCCTGAGACGATCTACGTCGCGACGCCCGTCGTCGCCTGCGACGGCGGCGGGGGCGCGCTCGGCCATCCGAAGGTCTGGTACTCGCTCGAAGACGGCCGCGCCGAGTGCATGTATTGCGACCGGCTGTTCATCCTCGATCCCGCGAAAGCGGCCGGGGAGGCGCCGCGGCCGACGGCGGAGAACGCGAGCGCCGTCAGCGACGCCGGCGTCGGCGACGAAGCCTCCAAGGCCTGACGGCTCAGGCCGCCTGGGGCCGCGCGAGGCGCCAGATTTCGCCGAGTTTCGCGGAGCTGGAGTTCAAGAGCGCGTTCTTGAAGATCCGGCCCATGATCCGCCCCAAGAAAACCGCGAAGGCGATCATCAACGCGGTGGCGCCGAGGATCTCCCAAAGCGGCGGGTCGGCCGCGGCGCGCATCATCGCGGCGAAGGGCGTATAGATCGGGATCCAGGTGAGGATCGACGCGATGGGGCCGTTGGGGTTCTGGAACATCATCACGACGAACGGCATCGGCGCGAAAACGACCAACATCAGCGGCCCCATGAACGTCTGCGCGTCCTGCAGCGAATTCGACAGGGCGCCGATCGCGAGGAAAATCATCGCGTAAATCACGTAGGCGCTGAGGAAGTAGAAGACGAACACCGGCAACAGGTTCGAGCCGAAAAGCGCGAGCAGCGCCTCGCGCATGAAGCCGCCGCCCCCGACGCCGGAAAGGGTCGTGACGGCGCTGATCGTCAACAGGATCGCCGGCATCGTCAGGCCGACGGCGGCGATGCCGATCAGCTTGCCGATCATCAGTTGGTCGGCGGTCACCGACGCCAGCAGCACTTCGACGATCTTGTTCGAACGCTCCTCAATCGTGTTCGTGAGCAGCGGATTGCCGACGGCGAACACCATGACGAGAAGCATGTAGGTGAGCGCCCCCGGCAGGATCGCCGTTTCGAACTTGTCCTGACGATTGACGGCGGCCGTCGCGTCGGGCCGGTCCGGACGCATGGAATCGATCGGCGCGCGAATGTCGGCGAGGGTCTTAAGGTCGGCGCGCGAAAGGCCGAGCTCTTTCGCCGTCTTTGCGCGCAACGCCGACTCGAGCGCGGCCGCGACGGTCATCTGCAAGCTCGGATCGGTCAGATTATTCGTCCAGAAATGCGCTTTCTTCGGGTTCTCCCCGACGCCGAAGTTCGCGGGGATGACAACGCCTGCGAACAATTCCCCGTTCGGCGATCCGGGATAGGGGCGCTCGCCGTTGAGATACGGACGAAGCGCGGCGGCCGCGGCGTCGGCGTCGGCGGCCGCGGCGAGCTCCGGCGCGAGGCTAAGCTTGCGCGTTAGCGGCCGCGGCGGCGCGAAACCGGGCGCCCCGTCGCGCAAGTACGGCGCGACGGCTTCTTGCGCGGCGCCGAAACCGCCTGACTTGGCGAACGCGTCGAGACGCCGGTTCGAGGCCGGCGATACGCCGTAGGGAAACGGAATGTCCTCCGGCGAGATTTTCGCCGGGTCCGCCATGGCCTCGATATAGACGTTCCAGGCCTGCAGCTCGCTGCGGCGTTGCTGGCGGAGGATCTCCGCATCGATTAGCTCGGCGTAGTCGCCGGTTAGGTCGACGACGACGTAAGAGCGCACAGGCCGGGTCTTGTCGATGAGCGACAGCGTCAACGCCGCGAAGCCGAACAGAAGCGGCGTCAGGATGATGAAGAGAACGAAACCGCGTGAGAAAATGTACTGGCGGTACTCGCGCCAGGCGATCATCAGTGCGCCCTTCATGCCGCGGCTTCCTTCAGTTCGTTGATCGTCGCGTCTCCGTCCGCTGCGGCGTCCGACGCGCGCTCCGCCGCGCCGGGACCGGCGAGGGCGACGAAGATGTCGTGGAGCGACGCGTCGACCGTATCGAACCGGCTGAGCTTGAGGCCGGCTTCGAACGCGGCGCCGAGGAACGTCTGGGGATCGCCGCCCGGTTTGAAAGCGATGCGGTACTCCGTCTCCGCGCCGGCGTCGCCGACGGCGTGGGCGGCGGCGACGCCCGGCAAGGCCGTGAGGCGCGAGGCCGGCGCAGACGTGCGCACGACGAGGCGCGCCGGGAAAGCGGCGCGAGCCTCGCCGAGCGAGCCTTCGAAGCGTTTGCGGCCCTGGGCGACGATCAGGAACCGGTCGCATAGGCGCTCGGCATGCTCCATGACGTGGGTCGAAAAGACGATGGTCTTGCCGGCGTTCTTCAGGGAGCGGATAAGCTCTTCGAGCGTCGACTGGTTGATCGGGTCGAGGCCGGAGAACGGTTCGTCGAGGATCAGGATCTCCGGGTCGTGGGCGACGGCCGTCAGCAGCTGGACCTTCTGCGCCATGCCTTTCGACAGGGATTCGTTGCGCGCCCGGGCGAAGTCTTGAAGACCGAACTCTTCAAGCAGCTCGAACGCGCGCGTCTTCGCGGCCCGGCCGCTCATGCCGCGCAACGTCGCGAAGTAGGCGATCGTCTCGAAAGCGCGCATTTTGCGATAGAGCCCGCGCTCCTCCGGCAGGTAGCCGATGCGCCGGCGCAACTCCTCGCGCCAGGGCGCGCCGAGGATCGAAACGGCGCCGCTCGTCTGCGGAATAATGTCGAGGATGATGCGCAGCGTCGTCGTCTTGCCGGCGCCGTTGGGGCCCAGAAATCCGAAGATTTCGCCTTTGCCGACCTCAAAGGAGAGCTCGTCGACGGCGGTGAAGGCGCCGAAGCGTTTCGTCACCTGATCAAGCTGCAGGGCGGGGCCCTCGGCGAACTCCGGCACGGTCAGCGCCCCTCCCTCAAGACTATCGACCCCGCTATGAGGCCCGCGTCATTAACAATAGGCTAAGCGGGGGGCTCACCGCTGCGTGACGGCTCACCATGCGCCGACGTTCTCCATGCTCGCCCAGGGCTCTTTCGGCGCGAGCGCCTCGCCCTTTTGCAGGAGTTCGATCGAGACGCCGTCCGGCGAGCGGACGAAGGCCATATGTCCGTCCCGCGGCGGCCGCGAGATCGTGACGCCCTTGCCGGAAAGCCGCTCGCACGCGGCGTAGATGTCGTCGACCCGGTAAGCGAGGTGGCCGAAGTTCCGCCCCCCGGCGTACTCCTCCGGGTCCCAATTGTAGGTGAGCTCGACCATTGGCGCCTTCTTCGTGCGCGCCGCCTCCGCGTCGCCGGGCGCGGCGAGGAAGACGAGGGTGAAGCGGCCTTTTTCGTGGTCGGAGCGGCTGATTTCCTCGAGCCCCAAGCCGTCGCAATAAAAGTCGAGCGACGCGTCGAGATCCGACACGCGGACCATGGTGTGAAGATATTCCATTGCTGAGCCTTTCCCGGACTGGCGTTCGCTAGGCGTCGTCCGACGCCTCCCGCGCACGGATGAGTTCGTCGCGCAACGTTCCCGGCCGCCGCAGATGAAACTTGCGCATCGCAACGGCGACGATCGCGAGCCAGACGGCGACGACGCCGAAATAATAATAGAACCCGGCGAAGCTCTCCGCGATGTAGAGCGCCCGTTCGTCGCGCCCGCCATCGTCGGCGGCGCTGCGGACCTCGTCGAGCGGGATGTATCTGGCGATCTCGGCCGGCGGAGCGAAGACGCCGGCGCGTTCGCCGAGAAACGCCGCGCCGCTCAAGACGGCGAAGGTCGCCGGGAGCGCCAGGGCGAAGGCGGCGGCGCAGGCGAGGGCGTATTTCGGAAAGCGCGGCGCGTTGGCCCGGGCGTAGATCGCGTCGAACGTCGATCGGTCGACGCCCGCGAGAAGCTCGGGCTCCTGCGCCTGCATGCGGGCCCACGTCGCCTCCGCGCCCTCCGCGATCTCCGCGGCGACGTTGCGCGACCAACGCCAGTAAGCGGCGGCGGCGAGCGCGAAGAGCGCTCCGACAACTAGGAAAAATCCGGCCATCCGCCGCCGCTCCAATCGCCAGTCGCGGTCGTCAAGCCGACGGCGCGCGCGCCGCGTCGACCGCAGTCTTCAACGCGCGGCCAAAGTCGACCCGTTCCTCCGGCGACAAAAACGAGCCCAGCAACAGCGTGCGACCTTTGCTCAAGACGCGCACTTGCGCGTCGTGCTCGCCAGGATCGACGAGGTCAATCCGGGTCCAAAACGGCTGCAGCCGCCAACGGCTTTCGTGCCCCGACGGCAACACGCGGGATATTGAGAGCGCGTTTCTGGTCAGGCGCACGCGCTCGTGCAGGCGCCCCTGGCGGTAGCTCACCTTGAAGGCGAGCCAGACGAGAAAGACGTCAAGGCCGCCGAAGACAAGAACCGGCCAGGCCCCCTGCGCCATGAAGTAGACCCCGAGCGTCACGTTAACGGCGATGACGACGCCCATGACGGCGGCGAAACCCGCGCTTGGCAGGGAGCGGTTCGGATAGAGGAGCGCCTCGAACGCCGGCGCCGGGTCGTCGCCGGACGCCGCCTCGCGGGAGGCCGCTTCTCTCGCCGCGTCGTCGTAGGTCACCCGCCCGACTTCGTCGGGCGCCATCGTTTCGTGGCTCGCGCGCATCGCCATGGCCTTGTTCTACGTCACGCCCAGACGCTACGCCATGCGCGCGCCGTCGGTTCGACCAGCTCGTCGACGCCGCGCCGCCCTCCCGCGCCGTCTCGCTTCGGAACGATCAAGACCCGCCCGTGCCCAGAAACCTCACCCGCGCCGCCGCCGCCGAGCTCTACGCCCGCCTCAAGACGCGCGCGCCGGCGCCCGAGACCGAGCTTCGCTACAACGACCCCTACACCCTGCTCGTGGCGGTGACGCTCTCCGCGCAGGCGACGGACGTCGGGGTCAACCGCGCGACGGGCCCGCTCTTCGCCGTCGCCGACACGCCGCGGAAAATGGTCGACCTCGGCGTTGAGCGTCTTGGCGACTACATCAAGACCATCGGCCTGTGGCGCAACAAAGCGAAGAACGTCGTCGCCCTGTCGCAAAAACTCCTCGACGAGCACAACGGCGAAGTGCCCGCTGACCGAGAGGCGCTGGAGGCGTTGCCGGGGGTCGGACGCAAAACCGCGAACGTCGTCTGCAACGTCGCTTTCGGCCAACCGACGATCGCCGTCGCCACCCACATTTTCCGGGTCGGCAACCGCACCGGCCTGGCGCGCGGGAAGACGCCGCTTGAGGTCGAAAAACGCCTCGAGAAAGCGACGCCTGACGAATATCTCCGCGACGCCCACCACTGGCTCATTCTCCACGGGCGTTACGTCTGCAAGGCGCGCACGCCGGACTGCCCCGCCTGCCCGCTCACGGATATTTGCTTGTACAAAGACAAGACGCCGGCGGGCGGCTCCGCCAAAAAGAAAGCAATAAA
This sequence comes from Parvularculaceae bacterium, assembly GCA_050331095.1. Taxonomy (GTDB): domain Bacteria; phylum Pseudomonadota; class Alphaproteobacteria; order Caulobacterales; family Parvularculaceae; genus MED-G105. The sequence continues at coordinate 67,798 of JBHJHE010000001.1, read as the reverse complement.
AAAAACACGAAGTCCGAGTCCTTCGCGAAACAAAAGTCACGGACGGTAGACGGAGCGCGAGATTGAAAAAAGATATCAATGCGCGCCGGGCCGACAATGCGGATCGGCTCGGCCTCGCTTTTGTCGTCGCCGCGATTTTCGGCGACGCAGCCTTTGCGTTTCGCGCCTTCGCCCTGCTTTTCGGCGTGCTATTCTTTGTCGCGGGCGAGGCGTTCGCCGGCATGCGGGAAGGATCGGACAGCGATGTTTGAGTTCGGCGCGGAGATCATCGTCATCGGCTCGGTGCTGCTGGCGTTTTTCGGCGTCTTGTATCTGCGGGCCCGGAAGGGAAAATAGCGCTGCTCGGATCGCGCCGCTCCGACTAACGTAGGCGCGTGACGGGGCCGCTCCACGAAGAACGACGTCTATGCCTTGCGAAACGACTAGCGCCGCGTGGGCGCGCGCATGACGAACCACGCGCGGGCAGCGGGGCGCCTCATCGTCGCCCTTGACGTTCCGAGCGCCGAGGAAGCCCGCCGCCATGTCGAGCTTGTTCGTCCGGCGGCGGATTTCTTCAAGATCGGATACCAGTTGGCGCCGGTCGGCGGCTACGACCTCGCGCGCGAGCTTGGCGCTGCGGGCCTGCGGGTTTTTCTCGATCTGAAGCTCCACGACATCGGCGCCACGGTCGAGAAGGGCGTCGTCAGCCTGCTCTCCGTCGGCGCGGACTTCCTCACCGTCCACGCCGAGCGCGACGCCGTCGCCGCCGCGGTCGCCGGGCGCGGCGACGACCCGCGAATGAAGATCCTCGCCGTCACGGTTCTGACGAGCCACGACGAGGCGAGCCTCGCGACGAGCGGCATCCGCATGCCGATCCGCGATCTCGTGTTGAAGCGGGCCGAGGTCGCCGCCGAGGCTGGCGCTGACGGCGTCGTCGCATCGCCCCAGGAGGCGCGCGCGATCCGCGCGCGGTGCGGCGACCGGTTGACGATCGTCACACCGGGGGTTCGCCCCGTCGGCGCGCCGCGTCACGACCAGGCGCGGCCGGCGACGCCGGCCGAGGCGGTCGCCAACGGGGCTGACTATCTCGTGGTGGGCCGGCCGATCACGGGCGTCGACGACCCCCTGGCCGCGGCGCGGTCGATCGCCGCGGAGATCGCCGCCCCGCGAGGCTAAGCGTCAGAGGCGGTTTCGTTGCGGGCCGCGATGGGCTATCGACGCCGTAACAATTCGCAACAAAAAGACAGTGCGTCGCCAGTGGGGCCGGTTTGCGGCGCGCGTCGTGGGAGACGCCATGACCAACGTTCTCGCCGACGATGCCATCGTCAATCCGGAAACCACGTCGACGCCGGCGGCCCGCCGGGTCGCGCGCCGCGCCCGCCGCTCGATCTACCGCGCGTTCCTCGACGCCGCGCAGCGCAAGGGCCTGAAGACGAAGGCGGTGATCGACGGCGACGGGCGCATCTTCTCCTACGGCGAGATCGTGCGGGCGGCGACGGCGCTCGGCGGGCCGATCGCGCGGTTGACGGCGCCGGGCGAGAAAGTCGGCGTTCTCCTGCCGACGGGCGCCGGCGTGGTGATTTCGATCCTCGCGCTCGGCTCGCGGGGGCGGGTCCCCGCGATGATGAACTTCACCGCCGGCGCACGGAACCTGCGCGCGGCGGCGGCGGCCGCGCCGTTCAAAACCGTTCTGACGGCGAAACGGTTCATCGATCAGGCGAAGCTCGAGGGATTGGTCGACGAGCTGAAGCCGCACATGGACTTCGTTTATCTCGAAGACCTGCGCGGCGAAGGCGGCGTTCTCGACAAGGCGCGCGCGGCGATCGCGCCGCTCCTCCCGGCCTTGTCGCCCTTGATCCTCGGCGGCGCGCCGGACCCGGACGCCCCCGGCGTCGTCCTTTTCACCTCGGGCACCGAGGGCGATCCCAAGGGCGTCGTCCATTCCCACGCCAACATTTTGTCGAACATCGAGCAGATCGCGGCCCATGTGCGCATCGAGCCGTCGGACGTCTTCTTCAACCCGCTGCCGGCGTTCCACTGCTACGGCCTCACGGCGGGCACGCTCTGGCCGCTGATCGTCGGCTATCCGGCGGTCCTCCACCCCTCGCCTCTGCAGACGAAGGTGATCCCGAAGCGGATCTTCGACACCGGCGCGAGCGTACTCTTCGCCACCGACACGTTTCTTCAGCAATACATGCGCGCAAGCGCGGACGGGGGCATGTCGTCCCTTCGCCTCGCCGTGTGCGGGGCCGAGCGCGTCAAGGACGAAACGCGGGCGTCGGCGGCGCGACGGTTCTCGTTTCAGGTGCTGGAAGGTTACGGCGTCACCGAGGCGGCGCCGGTCATCGCCGCGAACCCGCCGGGCGACATCCAGTCCGGCACGGTGGGCAAACTGCTGCCGGGGATCGAGGCGCGCCTTGAACCTCAAGAGGGCCTGGGGCCCGACGCCGGCCGGCTCCGAGTGCGCGGACCCAACGTGATGATGGGCTACGTTTCGGCCGGCGAGCCGGGGGTCGTGAAGCCGTCGGGCGTCGACGGCTGGCACGACACGGGCGACGTCGTCTCCATCGACGACAAGGGCTACGTGACGATCAAAGGCCGCCTGAAGCGGTTCGCCAAGATCGGCGGCGAGATGGTCTCGCTGGCGGTCGTCGAGAACTGCGCCACCGCCGTCTGGCCGGACGCCATGCACGCCGCCGCGGCGCTCCCCGATCCGAAGAAAGGCGAGCAGATCGTCCTCGTGACGAGCGAGCGCAACCCGGACCGGGCCGCGCTGATCGCCTGGGCGAAGTCGCACGGCGTTCCGGAGCTCGCGGTCCCGAAGAAGGTCGTCAAGGTCGACGAGGTGCCTGTGCTCGGCACCGGCAAGCTTGACTATGTGGGCGTCAAGCGCATGGCCGAGAACGCCCTCGCCCGGGAAGAGAACGAGGGCCGAGACGCGGCCGCGGCGAAAGCGGCGACGTCCAAACAGGCGACATCCAAACAGGCGACGGCTAAATCGGCGGCGAACGACGCGACGCCGAAATTGCGCGACGCCGCGGAGTAGCGCCTACCCGACGACCTGTTGCGCAAGGCGCGGCAGGCCGACGGCGAGAACGACGCTGATGACGAGGCCGATCAGCGCCTTCGCGGCGTCCGCGTGGACATTGTCGGCCGCCTCGATCACGTCTTCTTCTTCGAGCCGGTAGGCCGACCAAAGCCGGCTGCGGGCCATCGTCTGCGCAATGAGGGCGGCGAGGGCGAGGGCCCCGATGATCGCGTAGCCTACGATTCCGCCGACAAAGAAATAGCAGAACGCCATCACCGCTAGCAGCGGGAAGAACTTCGTCAGCAACCGGAAAGCGCGATTCGCCCCGCCGACCTCGACGAAAACCTCGTCGCGGGCGGACCGGCCGGACTCGACGCCGACGAAGAGATACCGGAACAGGGTGATGAAAAAGCCCGAAATCGCGTCCCAGAAATCGTGCAGGAGACGGGTCAGCCCCTTCTCCGGCTCCAGGTCGATGTGGCGGATCACGAACTCGCGCCCGGCGATCAGCCCGAGGAAGACCCAGGTCGTCGACATCGGGATGTTGCTGACGCCTTTGAAGTAGAACAGCAGCCACCCGTAGATGAAATCGATGATCGTCGCCGAGCGGATGTCGCCGACGCTGCGCTTGGTGCGCAGGATCCGCTGAACCGGGCCGCCGGCGTTGGCGAAGGTCAGCCCCAGCAGAAACACGACGAGCGCGATCGACGCGGTCGCTTCCAGGAAGTTCAGTTCGCGCGGCAGGAAGACGTAAATGTTGGCGAAGTCCTGGGAGAGCCACTGCCACCAAAGGAACGCCGTCGTCGACCATTGCAGGACGACCCAGACGAGCGCGTGCTGGGTGTCTTTCGTGGCGATGAAAAACCGCTCAAGCGTCGGCGCGACGAAGAGGTAGACCCCTCCGCCAACGAGGAACGCGACGCCGTATCCGACGAGCGACTTCTCCAGCATGCTGTTCAGGTTCGCCGACGCCACGGCGAAGATCGTAAGCACCATGAAGGTGGTGGAGACGGGGATCCCCGTCCGCGTCAGCAACAACAGTACGAAGGGCGGCAGGGCATGGTACCACTGGATTTGAATCTCGGGGTATCGGTCAAGCCGGCCGTACGAAGGGTCGCCCTGGGCCCAGCCCCAGTAAAACGCCGCGACAAGGATCACGGCCGCGTAGATGAACAGGATCGGCCAGGCGAAGCGCTGGTTTGAGTTGATGAACGTCCCCAGCGTCTGCAGCGCGGCGTTCCCGACGACCGCGTAGGCCGCGAACAGGAAGCCCACCGCCGCCCAAAGTCCGATGTCTATCGTCATGGCCCCGCCTTCTGGAAGCTTTTCCCCGCGCGTCGCCTAACAGGTATTCCGCTTTCCTGCTGCGCTTTTGTGACAGCGCGCCGATCCGCGCGTTCAAGGGGGGCGGCGCGCCGACGCGGCTGACGTTCGCGAGCGGCCCCGGGCCATCCAGCGGCGCGCGCCCGCCGTACCGAGCAACGACACCGTGGGAAAAGCGTCTTATGGACGGCGGTATGATTGACGAGAGAACATTGGCGGCGGCGAAGCCGGCGGATCATCCGCGCGTTGCGGGCGGCCGCGTCGGCGTGCTTCTCGTCAATCTCGGCACGCCGAACGCACCGACGCCGGCGGCGGTCAAAGTCTACTTGCGGGAGTTCCTGAGCGACCGGTGGATCGTCGATTTGCCGCGGGCGCTGTGGTTGCCGCTGCTCCACGGCGTGATCTTGAACGTGCGGCCCGCGAAAACGGCGGAAGCCTACAGGTCCATCTGGCTCGAAGAGCCGGCCGAGTCGCCCTTGCTACGCCATACCCGCGCCCAGGCGGACGCATTGCGCGCGCGGCTGGGCGGCGACGGCGTCATGGTCGATTTCGCCATGCGCTACGGCGATCCGTCGATCGCGTCGCGCGTCGCGGCGATGAAGGAGGCCGGCTGCGAGCGCCTTCTCGTCGTGCCGCTCTACCCGCAGTACTCCGCGACGACGACGGCGAGCGTGCACGACGCCACGTTCGACGCCGTGAAGGCGTTGCGCTGGCAGCCTGCGATCCGCCTCGCGCCGGCGTTTCATGACCATCCGGCGTACATCGACGCCTTGGCCGCGGTGACGCGCCGACGCCTCGCGGCGCTCGACTGGTCGCCGGAGCGGATCGTCATCTCGTTCCACGGCATACCCCAGCGCTATTTCGACGCCGGCGATCCCTACCATTGCCATTGTCAGAAGACGGCGCGGCTCCTGCGCGAGCGCATGGGTTGGACGCGCGAGTTCGCGCCCACGGCCTTCCAATCGAAGTTCGGCGCGGAAAAGTGGCTCGAGCCCGCGACGACGGACGTCATCGACGGCCTCGCCGCCGACGGCGCGCGCCGCCTCGCCGTCATCACCCCGGCGTTCGTCGCTGATTGCATCGAGACGCTGGAAGAGATCGGCATCGCCGCGCGCGAACAGTTCGAAGAGGCTGGCGGGATGGACTTCGACGCCATCCCCTGTCTCAACGACGCGCCGGAGGCGGTCGATCTCCTGGAGGCGATCGCGCGCACGGAGCTTTCGGGCTGGATCGCCGAGGCGCCGGCCGCGCCAGCCTACGTCAACGCGCGGTAGGTCGTTGCGGGTCTTCTATTCGGACGTCTTCGACCTCAATCTGCCGGCCGGCCACCGATTTCCGGGCCGCAAATACGGCATGCTCCGCCGAAAGCTCGTCGACGACAGCGTCCTGCGCGCCGACGAATTGATCCTGTCGCCCGCCGCCGCCGACGCCGATCTCCAACGCGCGCACGATCCGGCCTATGTCGCGGCGATCGACGACGGATCGATCGAACCAAAGGCGATGCGCCGCATCGGCTTTCCCTGGAGCCCGCAAATCCCGAAGCGCGCCCGGGCGACGATCGGCGGCGCGGTCGCGGCGGCCCGCGCCGCCCTTGACGACGGGATTTCGGGCCAACTCGCCGGCGGCACCCACCATGCGCATTACGACTTCGGCGCGGGGTACTGCGTCTTCAACGACTTCGCCGTCGCCGCCCTCGCGCTCCTCGCCGAGCGCCGCCTCGCGCGCGTCGCGATCATCGACCTCGACGTCCACCAGGGCGACGGCAACGCGGCCATTCTCGGCCCGCGGCCCGACGTGTTCGTTATGTCCGTGCACGGTGAAAAGAATTTTCCTTTCCGCAAGCCCCCGTCCGACCTCGACGTCGCGCTGCCCGACGGCGCCGGGGACGAGGCCTACCTCGCAGCCGTCGAGCGGGCGCTGCCGGCGGTCTTCGCGTTCCGGCCGGACCTTGCGCTCTACCAGGCCGGCGTCGATCCGTTGAAGGAGGACCGGCTCGGCCGAATGGACCTAAGCTCCGGAGGGCTGATGCGCCGGGACCAGATGGTTCTGGGGGCGTGCCGCGCGGCGGGCGTGCCGGTGTCGATGGCGATCGGCGGCGGCTACGCCAAGCCGATCGAGAAAAGCGTCGAGGCCTACGCCAACACCTACCGCGTGGCGAAAGAGACGTTCGCCGTCTGATCCGTAAACGTTCGTATGGGTAGAGCCGTCAGACGCCGAGGCGCGCCGCGGCCTGGCGGGCGAACCGCAGCGTCAGCGCCTTGCGCCGCGCGGCGGCGAGATTGCGCGCCGGCGGGTCGCGCACCACGGCCCCGCCGAACCTGTCGGCGATGATGAGGCCGGCCTCGTCCGGCAGCAGGGCGCGGGGAAAGTCCGGGCCCACCGCAAAGTAGAACGCGTCGCAAAAACCGAGATAGTCCGGCCACTTAGCGTCCGCCGCATAGTCCTCGACGCCCGATTTGACCTCGGCGATGGCGATCTCGCCCTTCGGCGACAGTCCCGCGAGGTCCGCCCGCCGGCCGTTCGGCAGGTGGAACTCCGGGATCGACGCATAACCGAGATCGGCGAAGAGCCGCGCCGCGCCGCGCGTCACCGCCGACGTCACGGCGGGCCGACTAGCGCGCGCGTCGGCGTCGGTCGTCGAAAGCAGGTCGAGCGCCTCGTTCATCATTTGTTCGACCGAAGCCGAAGGCGCGGAGATCGTCAACCCCGCGCCTTGTTCGCCGTCCGTGGAGGCGGCGCGTCAGCCCTGGAACTCGGGCAGGCGCACCACAAGGCCGTCGATCTTGTCGGACACCGTGATCTGGCAGGAGAGGCGGGAGTTCTCTTTCGGCTCGTTGGCGAAGTCGAGCATCGATTCCTCCATCGCCTCGCGCTTGCCGACCTTATCGAGCCAGGCCGGGTCGACGTAGACGTGGCAGGTGGCGCAGGCGCAGGCGCCGCCGCAGTCGGCGTCGATCCCCGGCACCATGTTCTTCACCGCGGCCTCCATCACCGAAGCGCCGGCGGCGGCGTCGACCGCGTGCTCAGTCCCGTTGTGCTCGATATACGTGATTTTCGGCATGTCCTTCGCCTTCGCTTCCCTTGATCCGGTTTTAAGTCGCGAGGTGTAGTGTCGTCGCCGCGCGGATCAAGCGGCGGCGCGTCGCGCGGAACCGGCGGCGCGCGAAGGCGGGGGAGCGGGAGTGCGGATGATCGAGACGACAAGCGACCTCGCCTTCGAGGCTTTAAGCATCGCCGGCGTCGACCGGCTCGGCGGGGCGCTCGCCGCGCGGTTGCGGCCCGGCGACGTGATCGCGCTGTCTGGGCCCCTCGGCGCCGGCAAAACCACGCTGGCGCGCGCGGTGATCGCCGCGGCGGCCGGCGTCGCGGCGGCGCCGAGCCCCACCTTCGCGATCGCCGCGAGCTACCCGACGCCTGACTTCGACCTCTGGCATTTCGACGTCTATCGCCTCGCCGAACCGGCGGACGTCTGGGAGGCCGGCCTTGAAATCGCCCTCGACGGGGGCGTCTCGATCATTGAATGGGCCGAGCGCATCGCCCCATTATTGCCGTCCCGAACGCTCATCGTGCGCCTCGACCCCGTCGACGGGCCTAACGCGGCGTCTGACGCGGGGCTCGACAAGCTGGCGGCCGAACGGCGGCGCGTCGTGATGCGCGCTTCCGATGAATGGGGCCCGCGTCTTGCAGGTCTTAACTGCGCCGCAATTAACGCCGCTTCATAAATGAGGCCCATGACCGTAGCGACCGCCCGCAAGACCGCCCCGCCCCCCGACGACCGCCGGCGCGCGCGCGCCGCCTTCCTGGCCGGCGCCGGCTGGGGCGACGCGGCGGCCCTGCCGCTCGCCGGCGACGCCTCGACGCGCGCCTACGACCGCCTGACGCGCCTCGGCGGCGAACGCGCCTTGTTGATGGACGCGCCGCCGGCGGCCGAAGGCGCCTCGTGCCCCGCCGACGCAGATCCAGCGACCCGCGCGGCGCTCGGCTACAACGCGCTTGCGCGCCTCGCCGGGCCCAATCTCAACGCCTTCGTCGACCTCGCCGCGACGCTCCGCAGCGCTGGGCTCTCCGCGCCGGAGGTCTACGCTCACGACGCCGACAATGGCTTCGCGCTCATCGAAGACCTTGGCGACGATCTCTACGCGCGGGCGATCCCCGCCGGCGCCGACGAGCGGACGCTTTACGAGGTGGCGATCGACGCGCTCCTCGCCCTCGCTGACGCGTCGCCCGCGCCGCCGGCGCGCGCCGCCTACTCAACGCTCGACTACGACGACGTGGCGCTTCAGGCCGAAGCCGCGCTTCTTCAGGAATGGTACGCGCCGTTCAAGACGGGCCGGGCGCTCGACCCCGCGTTCGCGAACGACGTCTCGGCGGCGTGGGCCGAGGCGCTCGCCGCCTTGGCGCCGCCGCGCACGCTCGTCCTGCGCGATTTCCATGCGGAGAATCTGATCTGGCTGCCGGACCGGGTTGGCGCGAAGCGGGTCGGCGTCATCGATTTCCAGGACGGGCTCGTCGGCGACCGCGCCTACGACCCGGTCTCGCTCCTCGAAGACGCGCGCCGCGACGTCGCGCCCGAACTCGCCGAAGCGATGCTGAAGCGCTACGTCGACGGGGCGGGCGAAGCCGGCGCGTTCGACGAGGACGGGTTCCGCGCCGCCTACGCCCTGCTCGGCGCGCAGCGCAACGCCAAGATCCTCGGCGTCTTCGCGCGCCTCATCGTCCGCGACGGCAAACCTCGCTATGCGGATTTTCTCCCGCGCGTCGAAGCCAACTTCCGGCGCAACATGCGCCATCCGGCTCTCGCCCGGGTGCGCGCGGCGCTCGCCGGCGCGCTGCCGGAGTTGACCCGGTGAGCGTTGAACGACCGCATGCGGCGATGGTGCTCGCCGCCGGCCTCGGCACGCGCATGCGCCCGCTGACGAACGACCGCCCGAAACCCCTGATCGAGGTCGCGGGCAAGCCCCTGATCGACTACGCGCTTGACCGGTTCGCGCGGGCGGGCGTCGCCCGCGCCGTCGTCAACGTCCACTACCGCGCCGACATGATGGAGGCGCATCTCAAGGCGCGCGTCGCCGGCGGGGCGGGGCCCGAAATCCGGGTTTCCGATGAGCGCGACCTTCTGATGGAGACCGGCGGCGGGCTCGCCAAAGCCCGCGCGCTGCTCGGCGAAGCGCCGGTCTATAGCGTCAACACCGACGCCATTCTCGTCGACGGCCCGAGCGCCGACCCGGCGCACGAACCTTGCGCGCGCCTCGCCGCCGCCTGGGACGACGCCGAGATGGACGCGCTCCTGCTGCTCGTGCCGCGCGAACGCGCGTCCGGTTTCGACGGCCGCGGCGATTTCCGTTTGAGCGCCGCTGGCGAGCTCGCCTGGCGCGACGGCGATACGGCGCCCTACGTTTTCACCGGGCTCCAGATCATCCGCCCGTCACTGCTTGACGGCATGCCCGTCGGCGAGCCGTTTTCGACGAAGCTTCTCTGGGACAAGGCGCACGCGGCGGGCCGTTTCCGCGCCGTCGTGCACGACGGCGCGTGGATGCATGTGGGCGACCCCGACGGCCTCGCCGAGGCGGAGGCGTTCTTCCGTACGAGGCCGATCGCCGCCGTCTGTTAGACCGCGTTCTCGCTCCTCCTTCGCGTTTTCCCCAATCGACCTTGTCGCCGTTCTCGCTTGCGGACCGGCGCCGTAGCCTCGGCGGATGAGCTCCGACGCACCGCCAACGCCCGCTTTCGATCCCTTCGCGACATCGCCGCCGCGCCTTTTCTCGATCGACGCCGGCCGTCCGTTCCTCGACGATCTCGCGGCCGGCCTCGTTGGCGCGCTCGGGGGCGACCCGTTCGCGATGGCCGACGCCCTTGTGCTGGTTCCGACGCGCCGGGCCGCGCGCGCGCTCGACGACGCGTTCGTCGACGCCGCGCCCGCCGGCGTCGCGCTTCTGCCCCGCGTGCGCACGCTCGGCGATCTCGATGAGGACGCCGGCAGCGATCTTGTCGCCGTAGCGGGGGGCGCGGCGGCGCTCGACGACGCGCTCGAGGCCCCGCCGCCCGTCAACAACATGACGCGGGTCGCGACGCGCGCGGGGCTCGTTGCGGCGAAGGCGGCCGCCGAAGGGGCGACGGGCGCGACGGCCCACTGGCCGGCGGCGCTCGCTGCGGCGCGCGAGCTCGCGGCGCTGCTCGATTCATTCTATACGGAGGAAGTTCCGTTCGGCGGCCTGGCGGCGCTGGCGCCGGACGCCTTCGCGGACCACTGGGGCCGCTCGCTGGCGTTTCTGAAGATCGCCACGGCGAGCTGGCCGGCGCACCTCGCCGAAATCGGCCGCGACGACCCGACGCGGCGGCGCGCCCGCGCGATCGAGGCGCTCCGCCGGCGGTTCGAGGCCGCGCCTCCCGAGGCGCCGGTCATCGTCGCGGGCTCGACGGGGAGCGCTCCAGCCGTGCGACGCTTGCTGCGAACGGTCGCCGGCCTGCCGCGCGGGCTCGTCGTGCTGCCGGGGCTCGACCGCGAGGCCGACGAAAAAGCCTGGCGCGGCGTCGACGATCCGCACCCGCAGGCCGGCCTGAAGCTCCTGCTCAGCGAGTTCGGCGTCGCGCACACGGACGTTTCGTCATGGCCCGCCGGCGGCGAGGAGAGGCCGATGCGCGCCCGGCGACGACTGTTGTCGCTCGCGCTGCGGCCCGCGGCGGCGACGGACGACTGGCGCGCCGAAGCCGCCCGCGCCAAAGAGACGGACCCGGACTTTCAAGACGCCTGCGCCGACTTCACGCTCCTTGAAATGGCGAACGAAGACGCGGAGGCCGCCGCGATCGCCATCAGGTTGCGCGAGACGCTGGCGACGCCGGGGCGCACGGCGATGCTGGTGACGCCGGACCGAAAGCTCGCGCGCCGGGTCGCCTTGAAAATGCGCCGTTGGGGCGTGACGGTCGACGACAGCGCCGGCGCGCCCTTCGCCGACACGCGTTGCGGCGTCTTCCTGCGGCTCGTCGCGCAGTGGCTCGCCGCGCCAGCGGACGCCGTTGCGCTCCTTGCGCTCGCGCGTCATCCGCTCGCGGGCTTCGGCCTGTCCCCCACCGTCCGCCAACGGAGCGTCGACGCGCTCGACGAAGGCCTGCGCGGCCTGTCGCCGACCGCGGGCGAGGGCGTCGCGGCCGTCGAACGACGGCTCGCGCGCGACGAAAGGTTGCTCGACGCCGCCCGGCCGGTCCTCCAGGCGGTGGCCCGCGTCGTCGGCGAGGGGCTCCGGGGCGACGTTGCGGCGATGCTCGACGCCCATCTCGCCGCCGCCGAAATCCTCGCCGCAGACGGCGATGCTTGTCACGCTGACGAAGAGGCGTTGCGCGCGCGCGGCGCGTCGCGGCTATGGTCGGGTCGCGACGGCGAGGCGGGGGCCGTCGCGCTCGCCGAAGCGCGCGACGTGGCGCCCGCCTTCGGCGTCGCGCCCATCGCGCAGTACCCCGCGCTTTTTTACGCCCTCGTCGACGGCGCCATCGTTCGTGACGTCGCTGCGCATCCGAGGCTTTCGATCCTCGGTCCGCTTGAGGCGAGATTGCAGCATGCGGACGACATCGTGCTCGGGGGGCTTAACGAGGGCGTTTGGCCGGGCGAGCCCGGCGGCGACCCGTTCCTCTCCCGGCCCATGCGCGCCGCGGTGGGCTTGCCGTCGCCGGAGCGCCGGCTTGGCCTCGCGGCCCACGATTTCGCCAACCTCGCCGCCAAGCCCAACGTGACCCTCACGCGAGCGCGGCGGGCCGACGGCGCGCCGGCGAAGCCGTCGCGCTGGCTCGTCCGCCTAAAGAACTTGCTCCGCGGCGGCGATGAGGGCGACGCGCCGTCGCCTATCGATCGGTCGGCGCGCGTCGCGGCGATCGTCGCGGCGCTCGACGACGCGGGCGCGGCGCGGCCCGCCAAGCCGCCGAGCCCGCGCCCGCCGGTCGCCGCGCGGCCGCGCAAGCTGTTTGCGACGCGGATCGAGAAATGGCTCCGCGATCCGTACGCCGTCTACGCGCGCTCCGTTCTCGCGTTGCGCGAGCTCGACGATCCCGGGGCCGCCTTCTCGAAGCGGGAGCTCGGCCTATTGTTGCACGCCGTTCTCGAAGCGACCGTCGCGAAGGCGCCGTCTGCGAGCGAGATCCGCGCGACGCTCGACGCGGAACTCGCCGCGCGCGCCTCCGATTTCGGATACGGACCATCGCAGGACGGACTTTGGGGCGCGAGCGTCGCCGCTGCGTTCGAGCGTTTCGCGCTCGAGGAGGCCGCTCGACGCAGCGCCGGCGACGTCGTCGTCGGGCTCGAGGCGAAGGGCGGCGTCGAGCTGGCGGGCGTCTCGCCGCCCTTCACGATCGCCGGGATCGCCGACCGCATCGATCGGCGCAAGGACGGCTCGCTCGTCTTGTACGACTACAAAACGACCTTGCGTCAGACGAGAGACCAATTGAAGGCGTTCAATCCCCAACTGCAGCTCCTCGCGGCTATCGCCGAGGGCGGCGGGTTCCGTGAGCGGAATGGCGAATCCGTCCCCGTCGCGATGGTCGGCGAATACGCCTATCTCGGACTGATCGCCCGCGACGGCGAGACGTCGCGCGGCGCGGCGGGCGACGACGCGCGTCGTGAAATAGACGAGGCGCGCGCGCGTCTTGTCGCGCTCGTCGAGGCCTATGACGATCCGGCGACGCCCTATCTGTCGCAGCCGCGCCCGGAGTTCACGGACGATTACGGCGACTACGACCAGCTCGCGCGGCGGGGCGAGTGGGCGGCCCATGGGGGCGAAGCATGACCACGGACGCGCTTGAGCAGGCGACGGCCGGGCAGCGGCGCGCCGCCGACCCTGCGACGTCGGCCTTCGTGTCGGCGAACGCGGGCTCCGGAAAAACCCGTGTTCTGACGAACCGCGTCGCGCGCCTGCTCCTTGCGGGCTCGCCGCCTGAAAAGATCCTGTGCGTTACGTTCACCAAAGCCGCGGCCGCGGAGATGGCCGAGCGTTTGTTCGACCTACTCGGCGGTTGGGCGTTCGCGGACGACGCAGCGCTCGCCGCCCCGCTAGACGACCTTGAGGGACCGCCGGCGCGGGGCGAGCGAGGGGCGCCGGCGTTGGCGCGCGCCCGGCGCCTGTTCGCCCAGGCGCTCGAGACGCCGGGCGGGCTCAAAATTCAGACGATCCACTCGTTCTGCGATAGCGTTCTGAAGCGCTTTCCGCTTGAGGCCCGCGCGTCTCCCGGTTTCTCCGTACTCGAAGAAGCCGCAGCGACGGCGCTGAAGGTCGAGGCGTTCGACGCCGCGGCGCGCATGCCGGCGCTCGCGGCCGCCTTCGCGCGATTGTCCGCCGTCAAATCGCCCGAAACGATCCGAGAGACGGCGCTCGCCGCGCTTGGCGACGCGCGCCGCTTGCGCCGGCTTCGCGCGGACGTCGAGGGCGTCCGCTTCGCCGCGGCGCTGGGCGTGGCGCCGGACCATGATCCGGGCGACGCAATTCGTTTCGCAACCGCCGATCCGGCTTTGGCGCCCGACAGGCTCACGCGGCTCGCCGAGGCGTTCGCGGCCGGCGGAAAAAAGGCTGGCGAACGCGCCGACGAGTTGCGCAAGGCCCTCGTCGCGGCGAGCGACGACGGGCGTTTCGCGGCGCTTACGGATTGTTTCCTAACGAAGGAAGGCGAGCCGCGGTCGCAGCTTGTCGACAAGCCGGGCAAGGCCTTTGACCCCGGCGCAGCGGACCTCGCCGCCGAGGCGCAAGCGGCGGTCGTCGCGGGGGAGGAGGCGCGGCGCGCGGGCGAAACGCTCGTCGACGCCCGCGCGCTCGCGGCGATCGTGGACGAAATGGCGGGAGAGTATGCGCGCGCGAAAACGGCTCGGGCGGCGCTCGACTTCGACGACCTTATAGACGGCGCGCGACGTCTCTTCGCGACCGAAACGTCCGCCTGGGTCATGTACAAGCTTGATCGCGGGCTCGACCACGTTCTCCTCGACGAAGCGCAGGACACGAGCCCAGACGCCTGGGACGTGCTAGATGGTCCGTTAAGGGAGTTTTTCGCCGGCGACGGCGCAGCCGCTGCGGGGCGCACGTTTTTCGCCGTCGGCGACCGCAAGCAGTCGATCTATTCCTTCCAGGGCGCGGACGCGGCGCTCTTCGGCGAGAAGGAGCAGGAACTCGGCAAGCGGATCGCCGCCGTCGCGCCCTACGCCAACGTGCCCATGGCTTTGTCGTTCCGGACGACGGCGCCGGTGTTGCGGTTCGTGGACGAAGCGTTCGCCGACCCCGAGGCGCTCGAAGGCGTCGACGATGCGCGGCCCCTGCGCCCCGGCGTCCACCGCGTCGACGCGCCGGGCGCGGTGGAGCTGTGGCCGCTGGCGCCCGCGCCGGAAAAGGTCGAGGTTTCGCCCTGGGACGCGCCGCTCGACGCGCGCGTGGGCGAAACGCCGGCGCGCCGCCTCGCCGTCGCCGTCGCTGCGGAGATCGCCGATTGGCTCAAGACGGGCGCGCCGAACCCGAGCCGCGGCCGGCCCATCTCCCCCGGCGACGTCATGCTCCTCGTGCAGAGCAGAAGCGCGCTCTTTCACGAGGCGATCGCCGCGCTCTCCCGGGCGGGCGTTCCCGTTGCGGGGGCGGACAAATTGCGGCTTCTCGACGACCAGGGCGTCAAAGACCTCATGTCGCTCGCCCGCGCCGCGCTCTACGCCGGCGATTGCCTGTCCCATGCGGAGGCGTTGCGCGGGCCGTTTTGCGACGTCGATGAGGACGCGCTCTTCGACCTCGCCCACGGCCGCCGCGGTCGGCTCGCCGACGCGATCGCGGCGCGGGCCGACGAACGCGCTGAATGGCGCGCCGCGGCTGATTTCATCGACGCGGCCCGCGCCCGCGCCGCGGCGGGCCCGGTCGCATTCTTCGCCGGCGTCCTTGAGGAGGGCGAACCCGCCGGCTGGCGGCGCCTTTTCGCGCGGTTGGGGCCGGCCGCGCGCGAGCCGGTGGAGGAGCTCTTGCGTCTCGCCCACGACTTTGAGGCCGGCGCGCCGCGCAGCCTACGGAGTTTTATCTCGTGGGCGACGGCGAACGCCGGCGACGTCAGCCGTGACGCCGGGGAGGGGGGCGACGTCGTCCGGGTAATGACGGCGCACAAGGCGAAGGGCCTTGAAGCGGACATCGTCTTCCTTCTCGACGCGCGCCGCGCCAAACGGACGACCGAACGGATCTACGACGTCGCGCCGGACGCCGCGCCGGTTCTAGCGACGAAGGCGCCTTCCGCCGCCCTCGTCGAGGCAAAGGCCGCGGCGGCGCGGCGGGCGGCGGCGGAGCACCGCCGGCTTTTCTACGTCGCGGCGACGCGCGCCCGCGACCGGCTGTACGTATGCGGCGTCGAAGACAGGCGCACGTCGAAGCCGGCGAAAGGCAAGCCCGTCGACGACTGGACCTGGCGCGACCTAGCGGAGGCGGCGTTCGAGCGGCTCGCAGACGACGTCCGCACCGTCGGCGAGCGCTGGGAGCGGCCCGTGCTGCGCCTCGGCGCCGCCGCCGAAGCCCGGGAGGCTGCGCCGGCTCCTGCGGCCGCGTCGAAAACCCCTCCGCTCCCAAACTTTCTATTCGAGCGGGCGCCCGCCGAGGCGCCGCCGGCGCGTCTGTCGCCGACGCGGCTCGCCGATCTCGTCGAGCATACGGAAGATGCGAGGCCGGACAGCGCCTATGCGCCTGCGCCCGCGGGCGGCGTCGACGCCTACGCCCGCGGCGCGGCGATCCACCGGCTTTTGGAGATCCTGCCGGACGTTCCGCCAGCGGACCGGGCCGGCGCGGCGGATCGGCTCCTGGCGCGGAGCGCGGCCGGGACCGACGACGCGACGCGCGCGGCGTGGCGCGAAGAAGCGCTCCGCGTTCTCGCCGACGAGGCTTTCGCCGCCGCGTTCGCGCCCGGCGGCCGGGCGGAGGCGGCGATCGCCGGCGACGTCGAGGTCGACGGGCGGACGTTGCGCGTTCATGGCCGGATCGACCGGCTGGTCGTCGCCGACGGCGCCGCGCTCATCGTCGACTACAAGACGAACCGCCCGCCGCCCGCTGAGCCGCACGACGCCCCGGCGGCCTACCTCGCGCAGATGGGGGCTTATCGCGCGCTCGCGACGCGTCTTTGGCCCGGTCGGCGGGTCGCCGCCGCGCTCGTCTGGACCTATGCGCCGCGGCTGATGGCGCTGCCTGACGCCCTTATCGACGAGGCTTTCCAAAAAGCGGCGCGCCGGTTTTCGTAAAGCCCTGCGCGCGCGCCCTCGCGCGCGGCCACAAGAGCGTGATGCGGGCGCTTGCGAAGGCCTCGGCGCTTGATCGACGATCCCACGCTTCTATCTTCGGCGGATGATTCGCGACGAGACAGACCGGCCCGTCCGGTTCGCGCACTGGAAACGCGAGATAAGGAGATGGCGCCCATGGCCACGCAGAAAGTCACCGACGCGTCGTTCGACGCCGACGTTTTGAAATCGGACAAGCCCGTCATTGTCGACTTCTGGGCGGAGTGGTGCGGCCCGTGTCGCCAGATCGGCCCGGCGCTTGAAGAGTTGTCGGACGAGTTCGGCGGCGACGTCGTCATCGCCAAGGTGAACATCGACGAAAGCCCTGAAACGCCCGGCAAGTACGGCGTGCGCGGCATTCCGACCCTGATGATCTTCGACGGCGGCGAGTTGAAATCGACGAAAGTCGGCGCGAATCCGAAGTCGACCATTCAAAGCTGGATCGCCGACGAACTCGGCCTTGCCGCCAAAACGGCGTAAGCCGACGTCAGGCGTTGTGCTTCAGAACGTCGCCGGCGAGATGAAGCGAACCGCAGATCAAGAAGCGCGTCGGGCCGTCAGCCGACCGACGCGCTTTTTTCATGGCCGCGCCGAGATCTTCCGCCGCCGTCGCGTCGACGCCGGCGGATCGCGCCGCCGAGACGATGTCGACGGGGTCCATCGCCGCGTCGCTTGAGGATTTGACGGCGACGATTTCCCGCGCGAGCCCCGCGAACGCCGCGAGAAAGCCTCTCGCGTCTTTTTTCTTTTGCATACCGACGATGAGCGTCAGCGGCTTTTGACTGCGTTCTTCGAGCTCGCCGATCGCGCGGGCGAGCGCTGCAGCCGCATGCGGATTATGCCCGCCGTCGAGCCAGGCCTCGTCGCCGTCCGCTGCGACAAGCGCGTCGACCACCGGGCCGCGGCGCAACCGCTGCAAGCGAGCCGGATGGCGCGCGCCTTCGATCCCGCGCGACAGGGTCGCGTCGTCGAGGCGAAGCCCGGCCGCCTTCGTCGCGGCGACGGCGAGGCCGGCGTTGTCGAACTGGTGCGCGCCGAGCAATCGCGGCGCCGCGAGGTCGCTGAGGCCGTTCTCGTCCTGATAGACGAGCCGGCCGTTCTCCGCGTGCGCCGTCCAAACCGCGCCGTGGGGCCAGGCGTTCGCGTTCGCCGCTTCGGCGGCGTCGACGAGCGCCGCCATCGCCGCGGGCTCCTGGGCGCCGATGACGGCGGGGGCGTCGGCGCGAAAGACGCCGGCTTTCTCCCGCGCGATCGTCGCGACGTCCGATCCGAGCCAGTCCTGGTGGTCGAGCCCGATGGCCGTGACGACGGCGGCCGCGGGCCGCTCGATCACGTTCGTCGCGTCGAGCCGGCCGCCGAGGCCGACCTCCAGGACGAGATAGTCCGCAGGCGTCTCGGCGAAGGCCAGGAACCCGGCGCACGTCAACGTTTCGAAGAACGTCAGCTCGTCGTCGCCCGCGGCCTCGTCGACGCGCGTCAGAACGTCCATGAACGCGCGATCCGAAATCTCCGCGCCCGCAAGGACAATGCGCTCATTATACCGAACGAGATGCGGCGACGTGAACTGATGGACGCGCTCGCCGCCGGCTTCGAGAAGGGCGCGCAGGAACGCGCACGTCGATCCCTTGCCGTTGGTGCCGGCGACGTGAAACGTCGGCGGCAGACGTTTGTGGGGCGAGCCGAGCGCCGCCAGCGTTCGTTCGACGCGGCTCAGGCTCAGATCGATGAGCGACGGGCGACGTGACGCGATCGTCGCCAGATGGGCTTCGAGCGGGCCGTCCGGATCGAGAGGAGCGGGGATTACTCGGCCGCTTTGTCGAGCGCGTCGCCTTCCGGCGCGCCGGACGGCGGCGTCTTGCCCTTGTCGCCCGCGCGGCGGCCTTTCTTCTTCGAGGTCGACGGCCGTTCGTCAGCTTGCGGCGCTTTAGCGTCGTTCGCCGGTGCGGGCGTCGCTTCGTCGGCGTCGCCCGCCTTGCGGGTCGGCGCAGCGGCGGCGACGCCGCCTTTGGCGAGGACGCGCAACAATTTCGACAGGGCGGCCCGCATTTCGTGGCGGTGGACGACCATGTCGACCATGCCCTTGTCCATCAGAAACTCCGAGCGCTGAAAACCGTCGGGGAGCTTTTCGCGGATCGTCTGTTCGATGACGCGGGGGCCGGCGAAGCCGATCAAGGCGCCCGGCTCGGCGATGTGGACGTCGCCAAGCATGGCGAACGAGGCCGTGACGCCGCCCGTCGTCGGGTGGGTGAGGACGACGACGAAGGGCAGGCCCGCCTCGCGCATCGTCTGCACCGCGATCGTCGTGCGCGGCATCTGCATGAGCGACAGGATGCCCTCCTGCATGCGCGCGCCGCCGGAGGCGGTGAAGGCGACGAGAGGAGCGCGCGCCTCGATCGCGGCGTCGGCGGCGGCGATCAACGCCTCGCCCAGGGCGACCCCCATGGAGCCGCCCATGAACTTGAAGTTCTGCACGGCGGCGACGAGGGCCATGCCGTCGAGCGCGCCGCTGGCGACGCACATGGCGGCCTGTTGGCCGGTCTTGCGCCGCGCGTCGCGCAGGCGGTCGGCGTAGCGTCGCTCGTCGCGGAACTTCAGCGGATCGGCCGGCGGTTCGGGCAGCTCGAGAAGGTCGTACGCCCCCTCGTCGAACAAGGCCGCGAGGCGCTCTTCGACGGCGATCGACATATGGAACCCGCACGAGGGACAAACATGCTGATTGGCGACGACGTCGCGCTCGTAAATCATGTCGCCGCAGCCGCCGCACTTGACCCAGAGGGTTTCGCCCTCCTCCTGACGCTTGAACATGTTTTTGATGCCAGGCGGCGTCAGGTTCGAAAGCCAGTTCATGCGGTTGCTCCCATCGAGCGGCGCGGACGACGGCCTAGGCGCGCGCGCCGCGCACGGCGGACGCCAGAGCCCGCGTTAACTCCAGCGCGTCGGCGAACGCTATATCGACGTCGCCGCCGGCGCGCACAAGGGTCTCGCCCGCTGCGGCGATCTTCGAAACGATCGCCGAGCCGACGACGACGGCGTCGGCCGCGCGCGCGGTTTCGGCCGCCTGTTCGGGCGTCTTCACGCCGAAGCCGACGGCGACGGGCAATCCCGCAGCGCCCCGAAGGCGCGCGACGGCGGCCGAGACGGCGTCGGGCGTCGCCGCCGCCGCGCCCGTCACGCCGGCTATCGAAACATAGTAAACAAAGCCCGACGCGCCGCTCGATATCGCCGCAAGCCTGGCGTCGTCGCTCGTCGGCGCGGCGAGGCGCACCACGTCGAGGTCCGCCGAGCGGAGCGCGCCCGCGAGATCGAGCGCCGCCTCCGGCTCCGGGTCCGGCGGCAAGTCGACAATGATGAACCCGTCGACGCCGGCGGCCGCGGCGTCGGTCGCGAGCCGCCGCGCGCCGTAGGCGAAAAACGGGTTCGCGTAGCCCATGAGGATCAGCGGCGTGTCGGCGTCCTCGACCCGGAAGGCGCGCGCCATGTCGAGGGTTTTCGCCAGCGTTTGCCCCGCCGCAAGGGCCCGCCGGCCCGCCGCCTCGACGACGGGGCCGTCGGCCATCGGATCGGTGAACGCGACGCCGAGCTCGATGAGGTCCGCCCCCGCCGCCGGCAGCCGCTTCAGCAGCGCCAGCGAGGCCGCGGGGTCCGGATCGCCGGCCATGACGAACGGAATGAAGCCCGCACGACGTTCGGCGCGGAGCTGTTCGAAGCGGCGGGCGATGCGGGACATGGGCGGCGGGGTCCGATGCGGCGAAGGCGGTCGTCTATCAGCCGCGCGGCGCGGGCGCCACGCGCGGCGACGCGTTTTGAACGGCCCCAAGCGCGATCGCCGCGATGAAGACGATCGCGAGCCGCCATACCTGCCAGAGGCTCCATTCGGTGGAGGCCGTGACGATGAGACCGGCGACGACGGCGGCCGCGCCCGCGCTCGTCGCAGTCGACAGGTTCGCCATGCGCAGACGCGCGCGAACGCCGAGGAGGAGGAGCGTCAGCCCGATTGCGCCGAGGATCCCGAGCTCGAGCCAGACGTGCAGGAACAGGTTGTGCGGATGCAGCGACATCGTGTTGAGCGCCTGACCGCCGATCTCGACGGTGAGCTCCGCGTCGCGCATGGCCCGGGCCGCGCCGACGCCAAGGCCGAACGGCGCCTCCCGGATCGCGTCGCCCGCGCGCGCGTAGATGTGGAGGCGTTGCAGCCAGGAGTCCGGCAGGGCCGGCGATTGTGCGGCGACCGCGCGCAGGGGCAGCGCCGCGGCCGCGATCGGCGTCAGCCATACGAGGGCCATCCCAAGGCTGACCCATAACGAGACGAGCGCCCGGGCCGCCGCCGGCCTCAGGCGGACGAGGCCATACGCCGCCGCGCCGGCGGCGAGCATGGCGGCGTTGGTTTCGATCGTGAACATCGTCGCCGGCGCTGCAGCCAACGCGAGGACAAGCCAGGCGAGGCGCGGACGGTCGGCGGCGAACCATTGGCGGGCCGGCCAGACCAGCAACATCAAAAGCGTCGCGCCGCGGCCGCGCGCCACGAGGTCCTTCGGTCCCGTTTCGACGGGCGGTGTCAGACGGCGGAGCATGCCGCCGGGGAGCGCCTCGAACGACAGGAGCGCGCCCATGGCGACGGCGCTCCAGGCGACGGCGGCGGCGACCCGCGCCGCGGCGTCCGGCCGGCGGTCGAACCAACGCGCGCAAGCGCCGTGGGCGATCGTCGCCAGCGCGAACGCGAGCCCCAACCGCCACGCCCAGTGCGCCTCGTCCGGCCGCGGCGACCAGAGGGCGGACGCCGCCGTCGTCACCGCGATCAGCGCCGCTCCCGCCCAGTAGGGCCGCGCGCTCGAAAACGCCGCCCCCTCGAGCGGTCGTCGCCAGTCGACAGCGGCGAGCGCCAGAAGCGTCAGCGGCGCGAACGCGCGGTGGCTGAAAACCGCGGCGAGCGGGAGGACGATGAAGAGAAGGCGCAGCGCTGACGCCGGGCGATCGAACGACATTGAAGCGGTCACGCCGGTTCGTCGCGCGGCGGCTTCAAAATCAGGTACACGGCGAACGCGCGTTTGTGTTTCGCCGAGACCGAATTCAGATCGGCGATCGCCGAAGCGGCCGTCTCGATATGGATAAGGCGGTCAGCTCGCTTGATCCGATAATCTGGATCGTAGTCCGCCTTATGCCGAAGCTCCTGCAGCGAGACGAAAGAAATGGCGACGCGGACCAGCGCCGGCGGAAAACGAAGCGTCGCGCGCCGGCTTTGAATGCGTCGAGCCGCTTTTTTCGCGTCGCCATGGTTCAGCGCCCTGAACGCCTGGATCCAGGCTCGGTCCGCGCTGCTTCGCTTTCGGACGCCGACGAGCGCGTCGGCGCACGTAGTCGAGATCGCGCGAAACAGGGCGTAGTACGCCGTGCTTACGGCGCGTTGGAGGTCGGCCTGCGATGGGCGACGACGGCCTCTGCTCGCCAGGTGCGTCGCCGTCTTTAAAAAGGATTCGCTCAAGCGCGTTCGATGACTTTTTGCTTGTCGTGGAGATGCGGGATGACGACCGTTGGCGCGTCGAGATCGAGACGCGACAGCCAGTCGCCCGCGAAACCCATCACCTTGTAGAAGAAATTCAATGGCAACGGCTCTTTCGACAAGCCGAAGTAAACGTTGATTTCGACGTATTCATCGTCGTCGATATCGGTGGTTTCGAACGCGTCGATACGACGAACGGGCACGGAGAAACGCGCGGCGATCGCCTTGCCCAGTTCGCTGGCGTTTAGACGGTCAAGGTCCGCCGAATGTTTTTGCATGAGCGCCATCATGCGAAGGTAATCGATCGCGTCAGCCGCGCCTACCGCTCCAGCAAATCCATCACCGTGAAGACGTCCTTGTCGCCGCGGCCGCACATGTTGAGGAGGAGGATTTCGTCCGTCGACATTCGGCCGGCGCGGTCGAGGGCGCGGGCGAGGGCGTGGGCGGGCTCGAGCGCGGGGATGATCCCCTCCAGCCTGGCGCAAAGCTGAAAGGCGGCGAGCGCCTCCTCGTCCGTCGCGGTCTCGTAGGCGACGCGGCCGGTCTCGCAGAGCCAGGCGTGCTCCGGGCCGACGCCGGGATAGTCGAGGCCGGCGGAAATCGAATGCGCGTCCTGAATCTGTCCGTCCCCGTCCTGCAGGAGGTAGGTGCGGTTGCCGTGGAGAACGCCCGGCGAGCCGCCGGTCAGGCTCGCGGCGTGTTCGGCCGTCTCAACGCCCTTGCCGGCGGCTTCGACGCCGACGAGCGCCACGTCCGGGTCGTCGAGGAACGGATGAAAGAGGCCGATGGCGTTGGAGCCGCCGCCGATGCAGGCCATGGCGACGTCCGGAAGCCGGCCCTCTGCCGCCAGCATCTGTTCCTTCGCTTCCGCGCCGATGACGCTTTGGAAGTCGCGAACGATCATCGGGTAGGGGTGGGCCCCCGCCGCCGTGCCGATGATGTAGAACGTGTCGTCGACATTCGTGACCCAGTCGCGCAGGGCCTCGTTCATCGCGTCCTTCAGGGTCGCCGCGCCTGCGCTCACCGGCCGGACCTCCGCCCCCAGAAGGTTCATGCGGAAGACGTTGGGCTTTTGCCGTTCCGCGTCGACGGCTCCCATGAAGACGACGCAGGGCAGACCGAACCGCGCGCAGACCGTCGCCGTCGCAACGCCGTGCTGGCCGGCCCCCGTCTCGGCGATGATCCGCGTCTTGCCCATGCGCCGGGCGAGGAGGATCTGGCCGACGCAGTTGTTGATCTTATGCGCGCCGGTGTGATTGAGCTCGTCGCGCTTCAGATAGATCTTCGCGCCGCGTCCCGCCGGCGCCGTTTCGCGCACATGCGCCGTCAGCCGTTCGGCGAAATAGAGCGGCGACGGTCTGCCCACGTAATTTCGGAGGAGATCGTCGAACGCGTCCTTGAAGGCGGGGTCGTTCCGGGCGTCCCCATAGGCCGCTTCGAGGTCGATCAGCAGCGGCGCGAGCGTCCCGGCGACGTAGCGCCCGCCGAAGGCCCCGAAACGCCCGCGCGCGTCGGGGCCGGTGCGATAGCTGTTGGGCGCGCGCGCCGCTTCGCTCATGTCGATCTCCTGCAGACAGGTGGTCCAACGGCCATAAAGCGCCGACGCTGGCAAGGGCCGTCAGGCCGCGCGCGCCGCCGCGACGAAGTCGGCGATGAGGCCCGCGTCCTTTTCGCCGCGCGCGCGTTCGACGCCGGAGGAGACGTCGACGCCGGCGAATTTCGGGTGCGCCCGCGCCGCGGCGACGGCCGCGCCGACGGTCGCCGGCGACAGGCCGCCGGCGAGGAAAAACGGCGCGTCGCCGTCGTAAGCCGCGAGGTGGTTCCAGTCGAACCCTGCGCCCGACCCGCCCTTCGGCGCGTCGAACAGGATGACGTCCGCGTCGAACGATCCGGCGCGCGCGACGTCGTCCCGGCCGGCGACGCCGATCGCCTTGATCGTCGGCAGGCCGTACGCCCGCCGGACCGCGGCGACCTCGCCGGGCGTTTCGGCGCCATGGAGCTGAACGGCGTCGACGAACGGCGCCGTCGCTGCCAGCGCGGCCGGGTCGGGGTCGACATGGAGCGCGACGGTTTTGGGGGCCGCGACATCGGCCTTGGCGCAAGCGGCGCGCAGGTCCCGCGCGAACGCGGGCGCTGCGTCCGGGTCCATGGCGCGCGGGCTGCTTTTGACGAAAACGACGCCGATGTAATCCGCGCCGGCCCGCGCCGCCGCGAGGCCGATCTCGGGCGTACGAACGCCGCAGATTTTGACGCTAATCGCCACGGGGGAGCGCGCTCGTCAGTCGGAGACGGCGAGCGTTTGCGGCTCGCTCGTCCGCGCCGCGAGCACCTCGTTCTCCCGCTTCAGCTCTTTAACCGCGAGCCGGTTCGCCCGCGCCGTTTCGCGTTTGCGCCGGCCAGACGCCCACATGCCGCCGGCGCCAAGGCCGACGCCGATGAGGAGGGCGAGCGTCAGCCAGACCCAGAGCGGCGCCGCCGGCGTCGCCAGAAACGGGTCGTCGGCGTTGACGGGGTCGAGGCTGATCGCCACGGGCTGGCGATTGGCGACGAGGAACGCCGCCAGCGCGACGGCGAGAACGGCGTTGATGGCGTAAGCTATGTATTTCATTTCGATATCAGCAGGAACGACGACGGACTTATCACGACGCGCCGTAGCTGGCCTAGAAGCGTCTCGTTTTCGGGCTGAACCATTCGAACGGCGAAATCTCCGTTTGGGGCGCCCGGGACGACCTGCGCCCGACGCGAAACCTCGCGAGGTTTAGTCGTCCGCCGACGGCTCGGACGCGTCGTCCGGGTTGAGGCGGTCGCGGATTTCCTTGCCGGCCTTGAAGAAGGGCGAAAACTTCTCCTGGATCGCCACCGGCTCGCCGGAGCGCGGATTGCGGCCGACCCGCGCCGGCCGGTGCTTAACCGAAAACGCGCCGAACCCGCGCAGCTCCACCCGGTCCCCCCGCACGAGGGCTTCGGATATCTCGTGGAAGAAGATCGAGACGATGCGTTCGACGTCACGGTGATAGAGGATCGGGATTTCCGCGGCGAGCTTCTGGACGAGTTCCGATTTGATCATGGGGCCCCGTCCAACTCGCACGCGAAACGGGCGCTCAAAGCGCAGGCGACCGCTCGACAAAAGCTCAAAAACGATAGAATATCAGTGCGTTAAGAATTTCAGACCGGCCTTGCGGCGTCAAGGCGCTTCTCGTAGGCGCGGCGGCGTTTATATCCGGCGTAGCGGGCGGGCCGGTCGACGATGAGCGAATTTTCAGACAACCGAGGCGCGAAGGCGAGTTTCGGCTTTCGCGACGTGCCGCGCGACGAGAAGGCGCGCCTGGTGCGAGGCGTCTTCGATCGCGTGGCGTCGCGCTACGACGTCATGAACGATTTGATGTCGGCCGGCGTCCACCGGATCTGGAAATCCGTCCTCATTGACCGCCTGGCGCCGCAGCCCGGGCGCGCGCTCCTCGACATGGCGGGCGGCACGGGCGACGTCGCCCGCGCTTATCTCGACCGCGCCGACGCGCGTCCCGTCTCCGCGGCGCCAGCGGCCCGCGCCATCGTTTGCGACGTCAACGAAGAAATGTTGCGCGCCGCGCGCGCGCGCGCCGGCCTTTCGCGCCTGTGCGCCGACGCGACCCGCGTTCCGCTCCCGGACCGCGCGATGGACGCCTATTCGATCTCGTTCGGCATAAGAAACGTCACTGACATAGAGGCGGCTTTGGCCGAGGCGCGGCGCGTTTTGCGCCCGGGCGGGCGTTTCGCTTGCCTTGAGTTTTCGCACCCGGTCACTGGCGGGCTTCAGAGGCTCTACGACGCCTATTCCTTCAACGTCATTCCCTGGCTTGGCGACCGGGTCGTCGGCGACCGCGAGAGCTATCAGTATCTTGTCGAATCGATCCGGCGCTTCCCCGCCCAGGCCGCGTTCGCCGCCATGATCGAACGGGCCGGCTTTCGACGCGTCACGGTGGAGAACCTCTCCGGCGGCGTCGCCGCGCTGCACCTCGCCTGGCGGATCTAAGGCGATGATCGCCGCCGGCGCCGAGTGGGCGCGCATCCTGGGCGCGGCGGCGCGCCTGACGCGCCGCGACGCCCTGATCCCCGCCGAATTCGCCCACCTCGCGCCGGCGCCGGTGCGTTGGCTCGGGGCGGCGACGCGCCTCGGCGCACGAACCGACGGGCCTGACGGGCGGCGCCTGCGCCCGGGCGAACGCCTCGCCGCCGCCTTCGAGGAGATGAGCCCGCCCTTCATCAAGCTCGGGCAGTTAATGGCGACGCGGCCCGACGTTCTCGGCTTTCAGATGGCCTCGGACCTTTCGCGCCTCCAGGACCGGATGCCGCCGTTTCCGCGGGCCGTCGCCGTCGCCGAAGTCGAACGCTCCCTTGGCGGGCCGCTCGGCGACTTCTTCGCCGATTTCTCCGAACCCATCGCCGCGGCGTCGATCGCGCAGGTGCACCGGGCGCGGACGGTCGACGGGCGCGACGTCGCCGTCAAAGTGCTGCGCCCCGGCGTCGAGGAGCGCGCAGCGCGCGAGTTCCGAGCCTTCGCCCGGGCCGCGCGGGCGGCCGAAGCCTGGTCGCGCTGGCTGCGCCGGCTGGAGCCCGTCAAATTCATCGAACTCCTGCGGTCCGCGGCCGAGATCGAGCTCGACCTGCGCATGGAGGGCGGCGCGGCGTCGGAGCTCGCCGACAATATGGAGGACGACAATCGCGTCGTCGTTCCGGAGATCGTCTGGCCCCTGACGGCGAAGCGCGTCCTGACGCTGCAATGGATGGACGCGACGCCCATCGCCGACCACGCCGCCCTCGACAAGGCCGGCCACGACCGCAAGGCGCTCGCCCGCAACGTCCTGCAGATCTTTCTGAAGCAGGCGCTCTTCGACGGCTTTTTCCATGCGGATCTTCACCAGGGGAACCTGATGGTGGACGATCGCGGGCGGCTCGTGCTCATCGATTTCGGCATCGTCGGCCGGCTCGACGAAGAGGCGCGGCGCGCCTTCGCGGAGATCATCCACGGGTTCGTGACGCGCGACTACAAACGCACCGCCGCGGCGCACTTCCGCGCCGGCTACGTGCCGCCGCACTACTCCGTCGACCAGTTCGCCCAGGCCCTGAGGGCCGTCGGCGAGCCGCTTTACGGTCAGCGGGCGAACGAAATGGACATGTCGCGCCTCATCCGGCAATTGTTCGACGTCACGGAGCTCTTCGAGATGCGCCTGCGGCCGGAGCTCGTGCTCCTGCAACGCACGATGGTGACCGCCGAGGGCGTCGCGCGCGCCCTCGATCCCGCGATCGACGAATGGGCTGTGGCCGGGCCGCTCGTGCGCGATTACCTGACGCGCGAACTTGGCCCGGCGCACCACGCGAAGCGCCTGCGCGACGCGGCGGCGAAGGCCCTCGAACTCGCCCCGCGCCTGCCCGCCTACGCCGAACAGGCGGGCGAAGCCGCCGCGCGCATCGCCGAGGACCGCGTCACCTTATCGCCCGACACGACGAAGGCGCTCGCGCGCGCCCTGGCGCGGGAGAACCGGCTGGCGCGGGTGGCGGCGGTCGTCCTCCTCGCGACGGTTCTCGCGCTGATGGCGCTTTAGCGGGTCCGTAACGACGGCGGTCGGCCTCAGGCGTCATCACGCAGAAAAATCTCCTCCACCGGCGATCCGAACACGTCCGACAGGCGAAACGCCAGCGCGAGGCTTGGGTCGAAGCGGCCGTTTTCGACGGCGATGATGGTTTGTCGCGTGACGTCGGCGCGTCTGGCGAGATCGGCCTGCGTCATCCCATGCTCCGCCCGCAGAACTTTGAGGCGGTTCTTCAACGGGTCGCGGCGACGCGAAGGCGCGTCCGTTCAAGCGTCCAGACGAGAAAGTACAAGGCGACGTAAGTCCAAGGCGTGAAGTCAAGGCCCTGAAAGACGAGCCGCGGCCAGACGCCGGGTCCGGCGATCAGATCGATCCAGCCTTGCGCGAACAATCCGAGCGCGACGACGGCGCCCGCGGCCGCCGACGCGCGAACGACGAACGAAGACGCAAGATCGTCCGGCGACCCGCCAAGGAAGCGGGCGAAGACGAGCGCCCATAACGCCACGGGGGCCACCGGCGCGAGGGCCAACGCCGTCTTCGCGCCGACCGACCAGCCGTCGAACCCGGCGCTGTGGTAAAATCTCGGCACAATGAACATGACGACGACGGCGTAGACAGACCAGAACATGACGTGGGCGAACCTCCATCGCCGCGTCGCCTGGCTTAACGATTGGCGCTTCATCTTTCCCTCGCTCTTGGCTCGGGAGGATGTAAGCAAAACCATACATAATGTAAAGTGTTATTTACATCCTAAGCCGGCGAGGACCGCTGGGCGACGCCGCCGTGTTCGGCTATGACCGGGCGATGACGACGCGATCGATCCTTCTCATCGTCGGCGGCGGGATCGCCGCCTTCAAAAGCCTGCTTCTCGTGCGCGAACTCGCCGGCCGCGGGATCGGCGCGCGGACGATCCTCACGCGCGCCGGCGCCGAGTTCGTGACGCCCCTCTCGCTCGGCTCGCTGACGGGCGACAAGGTCTATACGGATCTCTTCGATCTCACCGACGAGGCCGAGATGGGCCACATCGAGCTGTCGCGCTCGGCGGACCTCGTCGTCGTCGCGCCGGCGACGGCGGACCTGATGGCGAAGGCGGCGAACGGCCTGGCGAACGATCTCGCCTCGACGGCGCTTCTCGCCACCGACAAGCCGGTTCTCTACGCCCCGGCGATGAACGTGCGCATGTGGGAGCATCCCGCGACGCAGCGGAACCTCCGCCAGCTGACGAGCGACGGTGCGCGGATCGTCGGGCCCGGCGAGGGCGAAATGGCCTGCGGCGAATTCGGCGCCGGCCGCATGGCGGAGCCCGCGGAGATCGCCGATGCGGTCGAGGCCTGGTTCGGCGCGCGCGGCGGGCCGCTCACGGGCAAGCGGATCGTCGTCACCGCGGGCCCGACCCACGAGCCGCTCGACCCCGTGCGCTACGTCGCCAACCGCTCCTCGGGAAAGCAGGGTTACGCCATCGCCGCGGCGCTCGCCCGCCTTGGCGGCGACGTGACGATGGTGTCGGGGCCCACCGCCCTTGGCGACCCGGCCGGCGTCAAGACCGTCCGCGTCGAGACGGCGCGTCAAATGTTCGCCGCGGTCGAGACGGCGTTGCCCGCCGACGTCGCGATCATGTGCGCCGCGGTCGCCGATTATCGCCCGGAGATCGAGACCGACCGCAAGATCAAGAAAGAGCGCGGCGGCCTGACAAGCATTCCGCTCGCGGAGAACCCGGACATTCTGGCGACGGTCGCGCGGGCCGGCGAGGGCCGGCCGCGCCTTGTCGTCGGCTTCGCGGCGGAAACCGAGGACGTCCTCGACCATGCGGCCGCCAAACGCCGGCGCAAGAACTGCGACTGGAGCGTCGCCAACGATGTCGCCGCCGAACACGGATCCATGGGCGGCGAGGCGAACGCCGTGACGGTCATCGACGAGGACGGCGAGGAGAGCTGGCCGCTGATGTCGAAGGCGGCCGTGGCGCCCCGCCTCGCCCGGCGCATCGCCGACGCCCTCGCCGACTGACGCTCCCGCGTCCCATCGGGCCTTAACGCGAGTTGATTGTCCAATCGCAAACGGGCGTGTTAATCTTCAAACGTTGTTAATTAGCGCAACGATTGCGCTCTGTTCGATCCTTGGGGGAACGTTGAACGTGAAAACGATCGTATACGCCTGTCTCGGCGTCGGGGCGCTGGCGCTTGCGGCCGGGTGCTCGGCGAGCCGCGCGGCGAACAAGTCCGGCGTCGAGGTGAAGAAGGTCGCCAAGTGCGACACGGTGACGTGTTTCCTCTCCATGCCGACGGCGACGCAGATCGACCGCCAGCCGCTGGACGATGAGTACGCGAAGTACCGTTTCCGTTATCAGCGTCGTCAGGGCTCGACTTTGCGCGCCATTGGCTATGGCGGCGCGGCGTTCGTCACGCTCGGCCTCTCTGAAGTCGCGTTCACGCCCGTCGAAGGGGCGATCCAGAACGACAAGCAGTTCCTCGCCGACGCCGTCTGCCACATGCGTACGGAGAAATGCGAGGCGGTGGCGATCCACATGCCGGGCAAGGAGGTCGCCATCATTCGTGGCGAGCCCGAGGATTTCGGTTACGAGCCCGGCGATCTCGACGGCTGACGTCGCGCCTTATCGGCGCGTTGACGACGCGCAGACCGACCGCGTCGCCTGCTCCGATCGTCGCATTCGAGCGCAGGGCGAGCAGCTCGGATCGGGCGAAAACCGTGTCACGCGCTCACAACAGTGAATCTAGAGCATCCGACTGATTCAGTCAGTAGGCGGGATGTTCTAAAGTGAGCCGAGGGACAGGTTCTCCATGGGCCCGAGATCGAGGCTCGAGAGGTCGGCCTCTATCTTGGCGCGATCGCCCACGACGACCCACACCAGACTGTCGGGGTGGACGACTTCGTCCGCCGTTTCGGCGAGCCGCCCGGGCGTCAGCGCCTCGTATTTCGGCTTGAGCGTCGTCGGATAGTCCCAGGGCCGTCCGTAGACGGCGCTCGACTGAAGGCTGGAGAGGACGCTCGCCGCAGTCTCGTAGGCGCCGGGGAGCGAGCGCACGGCGTCGGCGACGGCGCGGTCAAGCTCGTCCTGCTGCGCCGGCCGTTCGCCGCGGTATGCGCGCATCTCGGCGAGGAGTTCGCGGATCGCGTCGGCGGTCTTGTCCGTCTGCACCGGCGCATTAACGAGGAACGGCCGTTGGCCCCGCGCCGATGCGAGGAAGGTGTAGGCGCCGTAGGACCAGCCTTTGTCCTCACGCAGATTGTTGTAGATGCGCGCCGTCGACCCGCCGCCGAGCACCTCGTTCGTCGCGTCGATGGCGACGGCGTTAGGCGCGCCGGTGGGCGGCGCGACGTGGCCGGCGAGGATAAAGGACTGCGGCGCGCCGGGCTTGTCGACGACGATCAGTTTGCCCCGTTCGGCGCGGGCGATCTCGGCGACGTTCTTCGCCGGCGTCGGCGTCGCGGGGGCGCGCCAGTCGCCGAACGCCGCTTCGAGCTTCGGTTTGATGGCGTCGAGCGTCGTGTCGCCGACGACGAAGATGCGCGCGTTGTCGGGCCGTATCCAGGCTGTGTGGAAGGCGAGCAGATCCTCGCGCGTGATCGACCCGATCGATTCCTCCGTGCCCGATCCAGTGAAAGGAACGCCGTAGGCGTGATCCTCGCCGTAGATCTGCGGCGGCAGGAGGCGGAGGGCGAGGGCGTAGGGGCTCGCCTTTTCCTGCGCGATGCCGGCGAGCCAGCGGCGGCGCAATTTGTCGATCTCCGTCTGGTCGAACGTCGGTCGGCGGACGACGTCAGCAAGGACGTCGAGCGTCGCGTCGATCTCGCCCGTCAGCGACGACGCGCCGACGGTGGTCGTGTCGAGGCTCGAGCCCGCGCCGAGCGTCGCGCCGAGGCCTTCGATCGTTTCGGCGATCTCGAGGGCCGTGCGCCGTCCCGCGCCTTCGTCGAGCATCGCGCCGGCGAACGACGCGAGGCCGAGCTTGCCGCCCTCGGCGCCGTCCGCGGCGTAGCCGGCGTCGAACTGAACCGAGACCCGAACCACCGGCACGGCGGCCCGGCGCGCGAAGACCACGGGAACGCCGTTCGACAGGCTCGTTTCCTGAACCTCCGGGAACGTCAGGTCAGGCGCGGCGGGCGGCGGCGGCAGGCCGGCGGATCGGTCGACCGCGGCGCTCGTCGTCGCGTGGTCGGCATAGGGCAGGACGTTCAGCTGATAATGACCCTCGCTCATCACCGCGCGGGCCGCGTCTCGCACCTCGATCGGCGTCGCCTCGGGCAGCCACTTGAGCTGGGTCAGGATGAACGCCGGATCGTCCGCATAGACCGCGCCCGAAGCGAGCCGCGACGCCTTGCCGGAGACCTGTTCAAGCGAGCGCACGACCGAAGCCTCGATCGCCGTCTTGGCGCGCTGAAGCTCGGCTTTCGAGGGGCCGCGGGCGAGGAAGTCCTCAACGACGGCTTCGGCTTCGGCCTCCAGCGTCGCCAGATCTTCCTCCGTCGCGTCCGGCTTCGCGTCGAGCGTCCAGGAGAAGAAGCCCATCAGTTCCTGGGGCTGATGGCCGGCGCTCGCCGACGTCGCCAGCTCGAGGTCGTAGACAAGGCGCCGATAGAGGCGCGAGGTCTTGCCGCCGCCCAAAACGTCGGCGGCGAGCGTCAGGAGGAGCGATTGGCGCGTCGTTCGCCCGGGCGCGACCCAGTTGCGGTCGAGCTGCGCCTGGGGGACGTCGTCATACATGATCTCGCGCTTGTCGACGTCGAGCGTCGGCGCGTTCGCCGTCATGCGCGTCAAGGGCGGACCCGCGGGGATGTGGGCGAAATACTTCTCCGCCAGCAGACGAGCCGCCGCGGCGTCGATGTCGCCGGCGAGGACGAGCGTCGCGTTCGCCGCGCCGTAGTACTTTTCGAACCACGCCCTGACGTCGTCGAGGCTCGCCGCGTCGAGGTCTTCGAGGGAGCCGATCGTGGCGTGGGCGTACGGATGGCCTGCTGGCAACAGGCCGTTGAGGACGGAGTAGTAGGCGCGGCCGTAAGGGCGGTTGTCGCCTTGGCGTTTCTCGTTGGCGACGACGCCGCGCTGTTCGTCGAGCTTGTCCTGCGTCACTGCGCCGAGGAGGTGGCCCATGCGGTCGGATTCAAGCCATAGCAGGCGTTCGAGCGCCGGCGTCGGCACGGTCGCGAAGTAGTTCGTGCGGTCGAACGACGTCGTGCCGTTGACGCCCGTGGCTCCCACTTCCTGCAGCGCCTTGAACCACTCGTCGTCATAGTTCTCCGAACCGTTGAACATGAGGTGTTCGAACAAATGGGCGAAGCCGGTCTTGCCCGCCGGTTCGTCCTTGGAGCCCACACGGTACCAGTCGGCGACGGCGACGATCGGCGCTTTTCGGTCTTCGTGGACGACGACGCGCAGCCCGTTGTCGAGGCGAAACTCCTCATAGGGAAGATCGACGTCGGCGGCCGCGGCGGCGCTGGCGATGAAGAGAAAGAAGGCGGCGAGAAAGGCGAAGGCGGGCATGAGCGCTCCCGGTAGGGGTCGCGCGCCGGATTGGCGCGTCGGGGGCCGAAAGGTGCTAGCGCGCGCCTTGGCGCGTCAACCGCGGCCGGGCGGGCGGACGCGCGCGCTTGCTTATCGCGGCGCGCGTTTGGCGAGGATGCGCTGAAGCGTCCGCCGGTGCATGCCGAGCCGGCGCGCCGTTTCGGAGACATTGTGTTCGCACAGTTCGTAAACGCGCTGGATGTGCTCCCACCGCACGCGGTCGGCCGACATCGGGTTTTCCGGCGGCTCGGGCCGGCGGCCTTCATTGGCGAGGAGCGCTTTCTCCACGTCGTCGGCGTCGGCGGGTTGGAGAGATAGTCGACGGCGCCGGCCTTCACGGCGGCGACGGCCGTCGCGATGTTGCCGTAGCCCGTCAGCATCACGACGCGGCAGTTTTCCCGGCGCAGGCGGATGGCGTTGACGACGTCGAGGCCGTCGCCGTCGTCAAGCCGCAAGTCGACAATCGCGAAGGCCGGCGGCTTTTCCGCCGCGAGCTGGATCGCTTCACGGGCGGTCGACGCCATCGCGGTCTCGAAACCGCGGCGCTCCATCGCGCGGGCCAGGCGTTTGCGAAGCGCCTCGTCGTCGTCGACGATCAGAAGGCTTGCGTCTTCGGGCAGGTCCGGGCTCGGCCGGATGTCTTCTTCGGTTTCGATCATAAATTCACCTCGTTGACGCTACGGCGCGGACGCCGCAGCCGACCGGGGCGTTTCGCCGCACGGGTCGCAGTCCTCGGCGGTTGATCCGTTTTCGGGGGGCGAGGCCCCCGCCCCGCGCGCCGGGCGGGCGGCCTCGATGGCCGCGCGCGGCCAGGCGATCGCCACCCAGGCGCCGCCGCGGCCGTCGTCCCACGGCCGGTTGGCGAAGGCGACGCGCGCGCCCGTTCGCTCCAGAAGGGTCTTGGCGATGAAGAAGCCAAGGCCTAGGCCGCCCCGCTTCTTCCGCGCCGTGCGGGCGCTGACGTACGGCTCGCCCAGGCGGGCGAGGACGTCGGCGGGGAAGCCGGGCCCGTCGTCATGGACGGAGATCGTCACGGTCTCGTCGGTCCAGCGCGCCGCCACCAGCACCTTCGAGCGCGCGAACGCGGCGGCGTTTTCGATGAAATTACGTAGGCCGTAGATGATTTCCGCGCGCCGCTCGACGATCGGCGGACCGCCGCGGTTCGTGTCCGCGCCCACAAGGTCGAAGATGACGGCGGGCCCGCCGGGGGCGTCGGCGAATGGGCCGGCGGCCTCTTGCATCAGAATGTCGAGGCTGACGCGGCGGAGGAGGGCGTCGTCCTCGGCGCCGCCGCGCGACAGCCGCGAGAGGATGTCGCGGCAACGCTCCGCCTGGCTGACGAGGAGCCCGGCGTCCTCGCGCAGCAGGTCGGCGCCGTCGACGTCGGCGGTCTTGAGAGAGCCCGCCATTTCCTTGGCCGTCACCTGGATCGTGGCGAGCGGCGGGCCGTGGTCGCGCGCGGCGGCGGCGGCGAGGCCGCCGATGGCGGCGAGGCGTTCCTCCCGCGCGAGGGCGAGCTGGGTTTGCGCGAGCGCGCTTTTCATCTGGCCGGCTTCGGCGGAAATGCGGTGGGCGTAGGCCCCGAAGAACGCCACCGCGAAACTGAGCGCCGCCCACAGGCCGAACGTGTAGATGCGCGGCAGCGCGAGAACCTCTTCCGGCCGCCAGGGCAGGGGCAGGTGAAAGAGCGCGATCGCGGTGACGCCGGCGATCGCCACCGCGCCAGTCAGCAAGGCGAGCCGCAAAGGCGCGACGCTCGCCGCGATCGTGACCGGCGCGAGGATCAGGACGGCGAAGGGATTGTGAAGGCCGCCGGTGAGGCCGAGCAGGGCGCAGATCTGCAGAATGTCGAAAATGATGAACAGCGTCGCTTCCTGGTCGCTCAGGTAACGCTGACGCGCGTAGTGCATGTACGCGCACAGGTTGCGCCAGGCGCTCGCGGCGATCGCGGCGAGACAGAACCCGAGCTCCAGGGGATAGCCGAGCCCGAAATGCACGAACAGGATCGCCGCGGTCTGGCCGCCGACCGCCAGCCAGCGCAAGTTGGTCAGCGTGCGAACGCGCACCGGGCCGCGGCCCGTCGGGCGCGAGGCGTCGCCGTCGAGCGCGGCGACGGCCCGACGCGCGGCGAACGCCGCGGCGTCGCCGGCGGCCTCGTCCGTTGGTACGCGTCCAAAATTCGCTGGCGCTTCGCTCATCGGGCCTTTCTTTCAGGTTCGCGCCGGTTGGCGGCGTTCGGCAACGTATTTATTTACGCGCGAGCGGACGAAGGAGACCCGTTATGACCAGTGCGGCGAGATGGAAGGCCGCCCTTGCGGCCGGCGGGTTGGCGGCGACGCTGCTTGCGGGCTGCGGCGGCGAGGACCCGCCCGCGGCGGGGGTTATTGCGCTCTCCGATCAATTCTCAAGCGATTTCAACCTCGTCGACCACAATGGCGAACGGCGAAGCGATGAGGATTTTCGCGGAAAAGTGATGTTCGTCTATTTCGGCTTCGCCACCTGCCCGGACGTGTGTCCGCTCGCGCTCGGCCGCATGACCGGCGCGTTGGAGGAGCTGAAGCCCGGCGAGCTCGACGACGTCCAGCCGCTCTTCATCACCGTGGATCCCGAGCGCGACACGCCGGAGAAGCTCGAGGCCTATCTGTCATTCGACGAGCGCATTCTCGGCCTCACCGGCGATCTGGAAGCGGCCGAGGCGGCGCGCCGGTCGTTCAAGACCTTCGCCGAGAAGCGGCCGTTGCCGGAGTCCGAGCTCGGCTACACCATGGACCACTACAGCCTGTTTTACCTCGTTGACCGCGACGGCCAGCCGCGCGTTGCGCTGAAGGATTCCATGACGCCCGCGGAAATCGCCGCGTCGGTGCGTCGGGCGCTGCGGTGGCGGTAAGGCTTTCGTCGTCGCTTCGCCGGCGTTGACGCAGCGCAGCAAAGCCCCCTTATTTTGTTGAACGCGCGTTAAACGGGCGGCGGGGATCCTCCTCCCGCGAGACGTTGCGCAACGAATCGTGACTGTGGCAGACTCATTGTCGCACCATGCCGACTTCGCCGCGCCGACGGGTTTGGTTGGTTTGTTTTTTGCATAACGCGCTTTCGAGCGCGCGTCGGCGAGGCAGACGAGGCCCATAGTGTTGTACTCCGCTTACGAACTTGGCGTGACGGCGTTCTCGCCGGCCCGCATCGCCGCCGGCGTCGGCGCGCAATTCTGGCGTTCGCCGCTCAATCCGTTTGCGGACAGCTGGCTCGCGCGGACCTCCGCGGCGGCGCTGGATCTCTTCGAGAACGCGACGCGCCGCTATCCGAAGCCGGACTGGGGCCTCGACGACACGACGATCAACGGCCGCGCGGTTCCCGTGCTGATCGAGTGCGCGGCGCGGCTGCCGTTCTGCGACTTGTTGCGCTTCAAGCGCGATCCGGACGCCTTGGCCGAAATTCGCGGGGCCAATGCGGCGCCGGACCCGAAGGTGCTGATCGTCGCGCCGATGTCCGGCCATTACGCGACGCTGCTGCGCGGGACGGTCGAAGCGATGTTGCCCGAGCACGACGTATACGTCACCGACTGGACGAACGCGCGCATGGCGCCGCTCGTCGCAGGCCGCTTCGACGTCAACACGTTCGTCGACTATCTGATCGAGTTCCTCGCCGTCATCGGTCCGGGAGCGCACGCCATCGGCGTTTGCCAGCCGGGCCCGGCGCTGCTGATGGCGAGCGCCGTCATGTCCGAGGCGCTCGACCCGTGCCGGCCGGCGTCGATGATCTTCATGGTCAGCCCCATCGACACCCGCCGCGCGCCGACGACGCCGAACGTCCTCGCCAAACAGCGCCCGCTCGAATGGTTCGAGCGCAACATGATCTACACCGTGCCCGCGCCCTATCCGGGGGCGTTGCGCCGGGTCTATCCGGGCTTCGTCCAGCTGTACTCGTTCCTGTCGATGAACTCCGACCGCCACATGACCGCGCACTACGAGTATTTCCTCAATCTCGTGAAGGGCGATGGCGACGGCGCCGACAAGCACCGGACGTTCTACGACGAATATTTGTCCGTGCTCGACCTGACCGAAGAGTTCTACCTGCAGACGATCAACGACGTCTTCCAGGACCACCTCCTCGCGATCGGCGAAGCGACCCACCACGGCCGCAAGGTGCGCCCCGAGGCGATCGTCGACGTCGCCCTGATGACCGTAGAAGGCGAGAACGACGACATTTCCGGCATCGGCCAGACCCAGGCCGCCCACGATTTGTGCGTCAACGTTCCCGAGGCCATGCGCCGCGACCACGTGCAGCCCAAAGTCGGCCACTACGGCGTCTTCAACGGTTCGCGCTGGCGCGACGAGATTCAGCCGCGGATCCGCGACTTCATCCGCGCCCACGCCGACGTCTCCAAACGACCGGTTTCGATCTCCGGCTCCCTCGGCGGCAGAGCGGCCTGAACGCGCTCGGCCGTGCAACGCACTGGACAGCGCGGCGCCGCGCTGCGTAACGTCAGCCGCTGAGCCGCGCGGCGAGGCCCGCGCCCCGCGGCGCGCGCGGCATTGATCGGCTGACGCGCCGATCCGAACGACGACCGGGCGACGGAGGGGCCGCGCCCGATGGACGCTCTAGTCAACGTCAACAACACGACGAACGCGCTCGTGTGGGGCTCGGAGGATATCGCCTATCCGCCGGTCTTGATCCTGCTTTTGGCGACCGGCCTTTATCTGATGGTCCGGCTAGGCTTCATGCCGATCCTGAAGCTGCCCTACGCGATCGGCGAACTGTTCCGTAAGCGCGAGGGCGGCGGCGAGGAAGGCGACGTCTCGCCCTTCAGCGCGCTGATGACGGCGCTCTCATCAACGATCGGCACGGGCAACATCGCCGGCGTCGCCGTGGCCATCGCCATCGGCGGCCCGGGCGCGGTGTTCTGGATGTGGGTGACGGCGCTCGTCGGCATGGCGTCGAAATTCGCCGAGGGCGTCCTCGCCGTGAAGTTCCGCGAGACTGACCGCTCCGGCCGCCACGTCGGCGGCCCGATGTATTACATCAAGAACGGCATGGGTCCGAAATGGATCTGGCTCGGCGGGGTTTTCGCCGCCTTCGGCATCCTCGCGTCGTGGGGCACGGGCGCGTCGATCCAGGCGAACTCCATCGCCGACGCCCTCAACGCCAACTACGGCGTCGCGCCCTGGCTCTCCGGCCTCGTCCTCGCCGCCGGCGCGGGCGCGGTCATCCTCGGCGGCATCAAGCGCATCGCCACCGTCGCCTCGAAGCTCGTGCCGGCGATGGCGATCAGCTATCTCGCGGCCGGGCTCGTCGTCATCGCGCTCAACGCCGAGGCCGTGCCGGCCGCCTTCGCCGCCATCGTCTCGAACGCCTTTGGCTTCGACGCCGCGAAGGGCGGTTTCATCGGCGGCCTGTTGTTGTTGGCGATGCAGAAGGGCGTCGCACGCGGCATCTTCTCCAACGAGGCCGGCCAGGGCTCGGCGCCGATCGCCCACGCCGCCGCCAAGAACAAAGACCCGGTGAACCAGGGCGTCGTCGCCATGCTCGGCACGTTCATCGACACGATCGTGGTGTGCTCGATCACCGCGCTCGTCATCCTGACCGCCAACATCATCTCCGCCGACTGCGCCCCCTTCGCGCGGGAGTCGCTGATCCTGCTGCCGGAAGCGTGCGAGACCGGCGCGCCGCTCACCGTCGCCGCGTTCGACAAATCGTTGCCCGGCGTCGGGTCGCACATCGTCGCCGTGGGCCTTGCGGTCTTCGGCTTCACGACGATTTTGGGCTGGAGCTACTATGGCGAGCGCTGCGCGGAGTTTCTCTTCGGCGAGCGCGTCATCACGCCCTTCCGCATCAGCTGGATCCTTGTCGTCTTCGGCGGCGCGGCGACGCTGATGGCCGAAGAAGGGGCGGCGTTCACAGACGTCGTCAGCCTGTTCTGGCTCGTCGCCGACACGCTGACGGGCCTGATGGCGGCGCCGAACCTGATCGCGCTGCTCGTTCTGTCTCCGCTCGTCGCGCGTATGACGCGCGACTATTTCGAGGCGCGCCGCGCGGCGCCGGCGGCGGCCCCAGCGGAATAGGGCTCAGCGGAATGGGGCTCGGCGCCAGGCGCCGCGCGCGGCGGCGGCGACACTTCGCCGTGCGCCCGCCCGCCCGCTGTTTGCAGGCGCGCGCGACACGGCTAAGTCGGACGGGCAACGAAAAGGATTCGCGCCCATGACGACCCTTCGCGTCAGCGTCGCCTGCGCCGTCGCTGCGGCCTCCGCGGCTCCCGCTCTCGCGCAAACCGCTGAGAACGGCGCGCCCGCGGGCCGAGCGGCCGGGCTCTACGCTCGGTTCGGCGTCGGGGCGGCCTTCGCGAACGACCTTGAACAGGACCTGACGTTCGGACCGATCGTCACGCTCGCGGCCTCTCCGCCGACGCCGATCGAGACGGAGATCGATACGAGCGCCGTCGGCGCGTTCGCCGTCGGCTACCAGTATCCCGGCAACACCCGCACAGAACTTGAGTACCGCTTCGCGAGCGCCGACGCGGCCGCCGTCGAAGCCGGGCCCGGCGACCGCGCCCAGCCGGACGACGCGTTCCGCGTGCATCTGCTCACATCGAACGTCTACTACGACTTCCGCAATTCGAGCCGCTTCACGCCGTTCGTCGGCGTCGGCGTCGGCGGGGCCTTCGTCGACAACGGGCTCGGGCAGACCGACGCTGCGTTCGCCTACCAGGGCCGCGCCGGCGTTGAGGCGGCGCTTACCGACCGAAACGCCCTCAGCGTCGAATACGTCTATGCGCGCACCCGCGAATTGACGTTCGGTCCCGTCGAGTTCGACGAGACCAACGCCGACGAGGTCCGCATCGACGGCGACGTCTACGCGGCGTCGACGGTCCTGATCTCTTTCCGCCGGACGTTCTAGCGGAGTCGATCCGCCAACGGATCGCCGGCGGCGCTTCCCATCGGTCCGGCGTTTCGCTACGTCTCCCGGCGATTACGCGAAAACCCGCGATAGACGGCGGAGGAGAAACGACATGGCTCGCAACAAGATCGCGCTCATCGGGTCTGGGATGATCGGGGGCACGCTCGCCCACATCGCCGCGCAAAAGCAGCTTGGCGACGTTGTCCTCTTCGATATCGCCGAAGGGATCCCCGAGGGCAAAGCGCTGGACATCGCGGAAAGCTCGCCCGTCGACGGCTACGATTCCGCCCTCTCCGGCACGCAGGACTACAAGGACATCGAGGGCGCCGACGTGTGCATCGTCACCGCCGGCGTGCCGCGCAAGCCCGGCATGAGCCGCGACGACCTCGTCGGCACCAACCTGAAGGTCATGAAAGCCGTCGGCGAGGGGATCAAAACCTATGCGCCGAACGCCTTCGTCATCTGCATCACCAATCCGCTCGACGCGATGGTCTGGGCCCTGCAGAAATTCTCCGGCCTGCCGCATAATAAAGTGGTCGGCATGGCGGGCGTCCTCGACTCGGCCCGCTTCCGCTACTTTCTCGCCGAAGAGTTCGACGTCTCGGTGGAGAGCGTCTCGGCGTTCGTCCTAGGCGGCCATGGCGACACGATGGTTCCGCTCGTGCGCTACTCCACGGTCGCCGGCGTTCCGCTCCCGGACATGGCGAAGATGGGTTGGACCACTGAGGAACGCATCGACGCGATCGTCGATCGCACGCGCAAGGGCGGCGGCGAAATCGTCGCGCTCCTGAAGTCCGGCTCGGCATACTACGCGCCGGCGGCGTCGGCCATTCAGATGGCGGAGAGCTATCTCTTCGACAAGCGGCTCGTCATTCCGTGCGCCGCCTATCTGACGGGCGAGTACGGCCTCAACGACATGTATGTCGGCGTGCCGATCGTTCTCGGCGCGAACGGCTGCGAGAAGATCGTCGAGGTGCGGTTCGACGGCGACGAGCAGAGCATGTTCGACAACTCCGTCGCGTCGGTGCGCGAGCTTATGGACGCCTGCAGAAACCTGGAGCCGGCGCTCGCCTGACGCCTTATCGCGCAGATGTGACGTGATCGGCGCCGGCGGGCCCGCTACCCACGGCTTCCGTGATTTCAGCGAAAGCGAGGCCGCCATGCGCCGTTTCGGACTTCTTCTTGGATCCCTGTCGTTAGCGCGCGCGGCCGGTTCGGCGCCCGTCGCGGCCGAACCGGCGGCCGCGTCGGCGACCGCCGATCTCGGCCCGGCCGTCGGCGAGAAAATCCCGCATGATCTGGGGCTTCCCTCGCCGAACGCCGACAAGTCCGGCTTTGACGCGCTCGTCGGCGAAAACGGTATGTCGCTCTTCTTCGTGCGCTCGGTCGACTGGTGTCCGTTCTGCAAGCGCCAGGCGCGCGACGTGAACGACCGTGTCGCCGAGTTCGCGGAGCGCGGTCTTTCCGTCGTCTTCGTCAGCTACGACGCCGTTGAGAAACAACAGGCCTTCGCCGAGGCCGAGGGCTTCAAGCCCGCGCTTCTCTCCGACGCCGACATCGAGGCGATCAACGCCTTCGGCATCCGTAACGAAAGCCACGAAGAGGGAAGCCGAGTTTACGGCATCCCGCACCCGGTGACCTTCATCCTCGACGGCGACGGCGTCGTGCGCGCGAAGCTCTTCGAGGAGGATTTCCTCGCCAACAAAAAGAGCTATCGCAATCGCCCGGCGGTCGACGCCGTCCTCGACCAGGCCGACGCGGCGTTCTCGAGCTGATCTAGAGCGCCGGGCTTTCACCTGGATCCGACGAAAAGGGGGCGCTCCAGCGCATCTCGTTTTCTGACTGAATCAGTCGGATGCTCGGTACTCTACGGTTTGAGCGCCTGAGACGCTCTTCGCCCGATTCTGGCTGAACGCCCGGCGCTCTAGAGCATCACGTTTTCTGATTGAATCAGTCGGATGCTCTAGATTCTAGGGGTTGAGCGCCTGAAACGGTCTTCGCCCGATCCAAGCTGAACGCCCGGCGCTCTAGCGCCCGTCGCCGAAGCCGAAATTCTGGAACCGGCCCGGCCCGCGGTAGTAGCGTCTGACGCCCGTAATGCCGTGGACAGTCAGCGGACGCCGCCCTTCGAAGCGCGTCGCCGGCCGCCTCGGGCCCTTGCGCTTGATCGTGACCGTGATCGTGCGGGGTCGCGGCGCCGCCGACGGCGCGCCGGCTAGGGCATATTCAAGCTCGCGTTTGTAGCAGACGGGCAGGCGGCCGGGCCCGCGGGTCACCCTGACGCCGCGTTCGATCGTCGTGACGGTTTTCGATGGGGCGTAGGTCCACTGCGCCGCCGCCGGCTCGACGAGAAGCATCGCGGCGATGACGGCCGCCGGCGCGGCCAAGGCGTGTTTCCGCATTTTGAACGTCCTTTTTTACGCAACGTTCATGAATTTGGCGGGCGCGCCGCTCGCTGACAATCGACGCTGCGCGAGACGGGTTCGCGCGGCGTGCGTTTCCCCCGAACCGGCGGTAGGACCGTTGCAGCTCCGAGGGGGCGGGGCGATGAGGGAGGGCGCGACGTGACGATCGAACTGACCACGGACCGACTGTTTCTGCGCCCGGCGGCGCCAGGCGACGTCGAGGGGCACATCGCGATGATGGCCGACCCGCGCGTCGCCAACTTCATCTCGCTCGACCGCAAGCCCCAGAGCCGGGAGGACGCGTGGCGCAACTGGGCCGCGATCCTTGGCCACTGGGTCTTTCGCGGCTTCGGCTTTTTCTCGGTCTTCGAGCGCGGCACGGGCCAATGGGTCGGCCGGGTAGGGCCGTGGATGCCCGAGGGATGGCCGGGGCTTGAATGCGGCTGGGGCGTCGCGCCCGAGCACTGGGGCAAGGGCTACGCGCCCGAGGCAGCCGTCGCCGCCATCCGCTGGACCTTTGCGGAAAAGCCCGACCTGCCGCGCGTCATCTCGGTGATCGATCCGGAGAATGCGCCGAGCCAGGCGGTGGCGCGCAAGATCGGCGAGGCGAAGACGGACGAGACCTTCCGCCTGAAGGACATGGTCCTCGACGTCTGGGCCGCCGACCGCGAGGCATGGCTCACGCGTTTCGGCGATTGAGGACGCGGCGGGCGTCCGATCGTCAGAAAACTGTCGCCGGTCGGCGCTACCGAGGGAGGGCCGCAGACTGGAGCCCGCCCATGCGCCGGACCGCCCTTTCGCTTTCTCTTCTGCTCGCCGCTTGCGCCACGCCCGACGACGCGCCCGTCATCGTCAAGCCGGCGCCGCCGCCCGAGGCCGTCGACGGCGCCATCGCCGCAAGGCCGATGCCGTCGGCGCCCTTGAGCCTTGCGCGCGCGCCGCGGCGCTTCGCCTTCGCCTCTTGCGCCCAACAGAACGAAGACCAGTCGATCTACCGCACGATCGCGGCGGACGAGCCGGATCTCGTCCTGCTCATGGGCGACAATGTCTATGGCGACGTGCGCTCGCGCGATCCGGCGCTGCCCGAACTGAAAGCCGCCTACATGCGTCTCGCCGCGTCGGCGCCCTTCGCCGAGCTGCGGGCCGCGTCGCCGGTGCTGACGACGTGGGACGACCATGACTACGGGCTCAACGACGCCGGCGGCGACTGGCCCTACAAACAGACGTCCGACGCGCTGTTCGATTTTGTCTGGGACGTGCCGGCGGACGACCCGCGTCGCGGCCGGCCCGGCGTCTACGGTTCGTGGACGTTCGGCGAGGCGGGCGAGCGGCTGCAGCTCATTGTGCTCGACACGCGCTACTTCCGCTCGCCGCTGAAGCCGACGGACGAGCGCGACGCCAAGGGCAAGGAGCGCTACCTGCCCGACGACGATCCGGCGAAGACCATGCTCGGCGAGGCGCAGTGGGCCTGGCTCCTCGAAGAACTGAAGAAGCCGGCCGACCTGCGGGTGATCGTCTCGTCGATCCAGGTGATCGCCGAGGGGCATGGGTTCGAGGCTTGGCGGACCTTGCCGCTCGAGCGCGAGAAGCTCTACCGCACGATCGACGCGGCGGGCGCGGCGAACGTCGTCGTCCTCTCCGGCGACCGCCACGCCGCCGGGCTTTATCGGCGCGAGGGCGTGCTCGACTATCCGCTCCATGAGGCGACGTCCTCGTCGCTGAACCTGCCGCAGTCGCGCTGGCGGGCGGAGCGCGGCGACACGTATGTCGAGCCGGGGCCCTACCGCACGAGCGAATTCATTTTCGTCGCCAATTACGGGATCGCCGACATCGACTGGGCCAGGAAGACGCTCGCCCTCTCGATCCGCGGCGAGGACGGTCAGCCGATCGCCTCGGAGACGATCGACTTCGCCGCGCTGAAATAGGGCGGTCACTGGTGGAGCCGGGCGACGGCGGCGATGTTGTCGTCGCCATGACCGGCGTCGAGCGCCGCGCGAAACACATCGGCCGCTGCGGTCGAGACGGGCGTCGCGGCGCCGCCGGCCGACCGTTGGAGCTGGGCGAAGTCCTTCGCGACGAGCTCGATCGGGAATTGCGGCGCGAAGTTCGCCGCCGCCATCGCCGCGCCGAGACCTTTCAGCGCCGGGCTGGCGACGCTGGTCGTTCCGAGGATCTCGACCGTCGACGCGGCG
This sequence comes from Parvularculaceae bacterium, assembly GCA_050331095.1. GTDB lineage: Bacteria > Pseudomonadota > Alphaproteobacteria > Caulobacterales > Parvularculaceae > MED-G105. The sequence goes on along the minus strand of JBHJHE010000001.1, from coordinate 23,142 downwards.
TCGAGGCCATGGGCGCGCGCGAAGGCCAGCAGTTCGGCGAGTTGCGCGGCCTGGGCGCCGAGCATGGCGTTGACGACGAGTTTGACCGTCGCGCCGGCGCCGACGGGGCCGACATGGTGGACCGGTCCGCCCAGCGTCTCGAGCGTCGGCCGCACGCGCTCGACGGTCGCCGTCTCGCCGCCGACTAAAAAGACGAGCGCGCGCGCCTCGGCCTGGGGCCGGGAGCCGGCGACCGGCGCTTCAAGAAAGGCGCGGCCGGCGTCGGCGAACGCCGCGGCGAGGCTCCGGGCCCCGTCGACGCTCAACGTCGCGCAATCCACTGCGACGGCGTCCGGCTTCAGTCCGCCTAGTGCGCCGGTCTCAGGGTCGAGCCATACCGCCAGTGAGGCGTCGTCGTCGCGGACCATGGCGATGGCGAGATCGGCGCCGTCGACCGCGGCGCGGGGCGTTTCGGCGGCGATCGCGCCTTTCCCGACCAGTTCGGCCGTGCGCGCCGGCGTGCGGTTCCACACGACGACGTCTCGGCCGTCGGCGATGAGGTTGGCGGCGACGCGCGCGCCCATGGCGCCCGTTCCCAGAAATGCGATGCGTTGCATGGTCGGCCTTTTCTTGGCGGCGCCCCACGCATACCCATGCGCGCGGACGGGAAAAAAGACGTATTCGCCATTAAATCATGCAATAAATGCACGAATGGACATCGAAACGCTGAGATTGACCCTGGAGGTCTCCCGCCGCCTGAGTTTCGTCGCGGTGGCGAGCGCGCGGGGGGTCGATCCGTCGAAGGTGTCCAGGGCGGTGGCGCAGGCGGAAGCGTCCCTCGGCGCGCGGCTGTTTCAGCGCACGACGCGCCGCATGTCGCTCACGGCGGCCGGCGAGCGTTTCTGCGCCCGGCTAGAGGGCGTGATCGACGCCTATGACGAGGCGCGCGAGCTGGCGCGCAGCGACGAGGCGCGGCCCCGCGGCCGTCTGCGGCTCACCGCCTCGACGGCGTTCGGCGAGACGATGATCGCGCCGCGGCTCGGCGACTTTCGAGCCCGCTATCCGGACGTGACGCTCGACTTGCGATGGGCCGACGCCGCCGTCGACCTCATCGCCGAGGGGGTCGACCTGGCGGTGCGCCATGGCCCGCCCATTAACGCCGGCGCGGCGTACGAGGTCCGGACGTTGCGCCCGACCCGCTATGTCCTTTGCGCCCGCCCCGACTGGGTGGCGGCGCGTCGCTTGATCGATCCCGCGTCGCTCGACGGCGCGCCGGCGGTCGCCTATGCGCTGCCGGCGCCGAAGACGCGCTGGTTCTTCCGGCGACGCGGCGCGTCGCATCGCGGATCGATCGAGATCCAGCCGGCGGCGATCGCGGCCTCGCCGCTCACAGTGCTGCAGCTTGCGCGGTCGGGCGTCGGGCCGGCGATCGTCGCGGACTGGCTTTGCGGCGCCGATCTCGCGAGCGGCGCGCTTGTCGACGCCGCCCCGGACTTCGAGTTTTCCCACGGCGATTTCGACGCGGCCGCGCGCATGATTTTTCCACGCACGTCGCGCGTTCCCCGCAAGACGCAGGCGATGACGGCGTTTCTGAAAGAGGCGCTCGGCGCGCGATCAAACGCCAGTCGCGATTGAACTCGTTTCGCGCGCGAGACGTTGTTTTACTCGGCGTCGGCGGCTGGCGCTTCGGCGGCGGGCTCTTTCGCCGGGGCGGCTCCGGCCTTGGCTTTGGCGGCTTTCGCCGCCTTGGCCTTCTTGCCGCGGGCGGTTTTCGACTGCGTCTCCCTCGGCCGGTTATCGGCCTTCTCGGCGATCCGGGCCGATTTGCCGCGCCGCGTGCGCAGGTAATAGAGCTTGGCGCGGCGGACCTTGCCGCGGCGCACGACGGTGATCGAATCGACGAGCGGCGAGTAGATCGGGAACACCCGCTCGACGCCCTCGCCGAAAGAGATCTTCCGGACGGTGAAGTTCTCGTTGAGGCCCTTGCCCGACCGAGCGATGACGACGCCCTCGTAGGCTTGGAGGCGCTCGCGCTCCCCCTCGCGCACCTTGACGTTCACCTTCACGGTGTCGCCGGGCGCGAACGTCGGCACGTCCTTGCCCAGGCTCTCGACATGCTCTTTTTCGAGCTGTTCGATGATGTTCATCGTCCGTCCTCGTTTTCATGTCGCCGGATTGGACCCTTGCCCTCTCGGTCGTCGAGGAGGTCGGGTCGTCGCGCGCGCGTCGTTTTTTCGGCCATCGCCCGGCGCCATTCGGCGACCTTGGCGTGGTCGCCGGAGAGCAGAACGGGCGGGATGTCTCGGCCCTCGAAAGTGCGCGGCTTGGCGTACTGGGGATACTCAAGCATGCGCCCGCTCGCGGTGGAGAAACTCTCCTCGCCCAGCGATTGAGCGCAGCCGAGTACCCCGGGGACGAGGCGCGCGCAAGCCTCGATCACGGCCATGGCGGCGATTTCGCCGCCAGCGAGGACGAAATCGCCGATCGACACCTCCTCGATCGGCCGCGCCTCCATGAGCCGGGCGTCGACGCCTTCGAAACGCCCCGCGAGCGCGATGAGCCCGGGCCCGGCTGCGAACGCTTCGGCCATCGGCTGGTCGAAGGGTCGCCCCCGCGGCGAGAGATGGATCGCCGGGCGATCGTCGGCGACGCTGTCGAAGGCCGCGGCGAGGATATCGACGCGCATGACGAGCCCGGGGCCGCCGCCCGCCGGGGGCGCGTCGACCGAGCCGTAGGCGTTGTCGCTGAACCGCCGGACGTCGACCGTATCGACCGACCAGAGACCCTCGGCTTGCGCGCGCCCGAGAACGGACGCGCCGAGCGGGCCCGGAAAGAGCCCCGGGAAAAGCGTTAGAACGGTTGCGCGCCACATCGGCCGGCGCCCTTAGGCGTCTTCGGCGCGGATCGCGTCGAGATTGGCGTCGATGTCTTCGGAGACGAGCCGGCCGCCGGCGTCGATCAACGTCGGGCGCATGCGCTCGCCCTCGTCGGCGTCTTCGTCGAAGGCGCTCGCCGCGACGATGATCCGCCCGCCCGCGACGTTCACCGACGGCACGAGATCCTTGGTGAACGGGATCAGGACCGGCGCGTCGCGTCCCGGCGCGCCTTTGATCTCGAGAAGGTCGCCGGCGCCGAAATTGTGCACGGCCCCGACGAGCCCGGCGGGAAGGCCGGCGTCGGTGACGACGCGCACGCCGACGAGATCCTCCAGATAGTATTCGTCCTCTTCCGTCGTCGGCGGCAAACGATCGCGCGTGACGAAGATTTCAACGCCCGTCAGCGATTTCGCGTCGTCGCGGTCGTCGATCTCCGGCGCGGCGACGACGGCGAGATCGGTCCGCAGAACGCGTTCGACCGTGAGGTTGAAGCGGCGTTTGCCGTCCTTCGTGGCGACGGGGCCGTAGGCGGCGACGCCGCCCGGTTCGCTCGTATAGGTCCGCATGCGGATGGCGCCGCGCACGCCGTGCGGCGCGCCGAAAACGCCGAGGCAGACAAGGCGTGTCGGGTCGGCGCGGTCGGTCCTCATCGCCCGCTCTCCTCGACGGCCGAGGCGCCCGGCGGCGTCGCGAGGAACAGGCGGCCGCGCTCGATCCAGAAGGCGAGGGCGAGGGCCGCGGCGCCGAAGCCGACGAACCCGGCGATCACCGGCGTCGTCGCGCCGGCGTAGGCGCGCCCGACAAGCGCCCCCAAAACGCCGGCGCCGGTGGTGCCGACGAGACCGTAGGCGGCCGCGGCCGAGCCCGCGATATGGCCCATGCGCTCCATCGCGAGCGCCGAGGTGTTGGGGCCGATCATCCCAAGCATGAAGAACGACGCGCACATGAAGACCACATAGGCGCGCGCGTCGTCGCCGTACACCGCGTTCAGCGCCAGATGGACGACGTTGATCGCGAAGAACGCGACAAGCGCGGCGTGGGTGAGGGGCCGCATGCCCACGCGCTCGACAAGGCGCGCGTTGAGGATGCTCGCCGCGGCGAGCGAGCCCGCCACGGCGGCGAAAACCGCGGGGAAGCGCCGCCCGAACTCGAAGAGCTCAAGGAACACCTGCTCGGACGTGTTGATGAACCCGAAAAGCGCCCCGAAGGCGAGGCCGGAGACGATCGTGTAGCCGATGGCGGTGCGGTCGCGGAAGAAGTCCCCATAGGCCGACATGATCGGCCCGATGGCGATGGCGCGGCGCTGGTCCGGCGGCAGGGTCTCGCCAAGGCGCAGCGCCGCCCAGGCGGCGATGATGAGGCCGTAGACGAGGAGCGCGACGAAGACGCCGCGCCAGGCCTCCTCGCCCGGAAAGACGTCGAGCACGACTTGTCCGAGCGACGGCGCGATAATCGGCGCAGCCATGAAGATCGTCACGGCGAGGGACATCACCTTCGCCATGCGCCGGCCGGAACACTGGTCGCGCACCGAGGCCATGATCGAGACGCGCGCGGCGGCCGTCGCGGCGCCCTGGAACGCGCGCGCGGCGAGGAGCACGGAGAACGCCCCGGCGACGATCGAGACGAGCGAGCCCAGAATATAGCCGCCGAGGGCGACCAGGATCACCGGCCGGCGCCCGAAGCGGTCGACGAGCGGGCCGAAGAACGGCTGCGCAAGGCCGTTGGCGATGATGTAGACGCCGACGATCAGTTGGCGGTCATTGTCGCTCGCCGCGCCAAGGGCCTCGCCGACGCGGCCGAGCGCGGGCAGCATGATGTCGATCGCGAGGGCGTTCAGCGCCATCACGCTCGCGGTGAGGGCGACAAGCTCGCCATAGCCGAGACGTTCGCGGGGCTTCATGCAGGTTCGCTCACGCGTTCGGGCGTCGGCGCCGCGGCGCGCTCGGCGCTCCAATAATCCGTGGTGCGCATCTCCATCAACCGCGAGGCCGTGCGCGCGAACTCAAAGGCGCCGTCGCCCGCGGGGTAAAGCGCGTCCGGCTCGGCGTCCGCCGAGCAGACGAACTTCGTGCGCGTGTCGAAGAGCGCGTCGATGAGCGTGACGAAGCGTATCGCTTCGTTGCGTTTCTCCGGACCCATTTGCGGGATCCGGTCGAGGAAAACGGCCCCGTAGCGCCGGGCGATCGCGAGATAGTCGCCGGCGCCGAGCGGCGCTTCGCAGAGCTCCGCGAAGTCGAACCGCGCCGCGCCGCGCGCCGCGCGCGGGGCGACGAGGTCGCGCCCCTTGACGCGCAAGGTCTCGCGCGCCGGCGTCGCGCCGCAGATCGCCTTGCCCCAGGCGGCGTCCATGGCCTTGTCGGCGGCGGCCCCGAGCGGGGCGAAGTAGGTCTCGCCGGCGGCGAGGCCGGCGAGGCGATAGTCGCGCTCCGCGGCGAGCTCGACGACGTCCAGCCGCGTCTTCAACAGGTCGATCGTCGGCAGTAACAGCTGCCGGTTGAGGCCGTCCTTATAAAGATCGTCTGGTCGGCGGTTCGACGTCGTCACGAGGCTCGCCCCCTCGTCGAACAAAGCTTCGAAGAGGCGCCCGAGCACCATAGCGTCGGCGATGTCCGTCACCAGAAGTTCGTCGAAACAGAAAAGCCGGGCGTCGCGGGCGAGGTCGTGGGCGACGGGCGCGATCGGGTCGTCGAGATTGCGCCGGTTGCGCCCAGGGTGCGCGCGCCGGCTCGCGGCGTCGGCGACGCGCCACTCGGCGATGCGGTCCTGAACGTCGGCCATGAATTCGTGGAAGTGGACGCGGCGTTTTTTCCGTAGGCCCACATTATTGAAGAAGAGGTCCATCAACAGCGTTTTGCCGCGGCCGACGCCGCCCCACAGGTAGACGCCCGTCGGCGCCGGCGCGCGCCGGCCCGCGAAACGGCGCAAGAGGCCGAAGCCCGTGCGGCCGCCGGCCTCGCGCAGGTCGTCCGCCAGCCGTTGCAGCCGGACGATGGCCGCTTCCTGCGCGGCGTCGGGGTCGAGCGCCCCGTCGGCGACGAGATTGCGGTAGCGGGCGAGCGGGCCTTTGGTCATTGGCGCCCCTCTAGCGCAGCGCGCGCGCGAACGCAGCCCGATCTTTTTGCGGACGCGGAGCTTATTCCGCCGCCGCCTCGGCCGCTGCGACGCGCATCCGCGCTTGCGCCGGCTCGAAAAGGCGCGCCGCGACGGCGGTCGCGAGGGCCCCGGCGGCGAGCTGCGCGGCGATGAAGGCCGGCGCGTCGGCGGGGCGGACGCCGGCGAAGGTGTCGGTGAGACAGCGCGCCAGCGTGACGGCCGGATTGGCGAACGACGTCGAGGAGGTGAACCAGTAACCCGCGGTGATGAAGAGCCCCACGGCCGCCGGGACCGCCGCCGGCCGGAACCGCGCCGCGCCGAGGATCGTCAGCACAAGCCCGAACGTCGCTGTCGCCTCGCCGAGCGCCTGGCCGAGGCCGGCGCGCGCTTTGGCGCTTTGCTGCACGAGCGCGAGGTCGAACATGGCGTGGGCGAGGAGGACGCCGAGAACGCCGCCGACGACCTGCGCGACAACGAACGCCGCCGCCTCGCCGGGCGCGATCTCCTTGCGGATAAGGAAGGCGAGGGTGACCGCGGGGTTGAAATGGGCGCCGGAGACGGGCCCGAAAACAAGGATCAGGACGTAAAGCCCCGCGCCCGTGGCGATCGTGTTGCCGAGGAGCGCGACGGCCGCGTTTCCGCCCGCGAGCGTCTCTCCCATGACGCCGGAGCCGACCACGATCGCCAGCAACAGAAGCGTTCCGAGGCCTTCTGCGGCGAGGCGTTGGCCGCGCGAGAAGGCGCTCACGCGGCGTACTCCGTGAAGAGGCCGTCGATCCGGGTCTTGAGGTCCTGAAAGACGCCCTCGAACGCCGCGCGGCGTTCTTCTTCGTGTGGCGCGGCGGCGGGATCCGGCAGCGACCAGTGCAATTTCTGCGGCGCGGTCCCGTCGCGGGTCGGCCAAACGGGGCAGACCTCGCCGGCGGCGTTGTCGCAAACCGTGACGACGAGATCCATCTTCGGTGCGTCGTCCGCGGCGAACTCGTCCCAGCTCTTCGAGCGCGGCTCGCCGGGGTCGATGCCGTGGCGCCGCAAGGTTTCGAGGGCGAACGGATTGGGCGCGCCCGTGGGCGTCGACCCTGCGGAGTGGGCGCGCCAGGCGCCGCCGGCGGCGTGATTGGCGTAGGCCTCGGCCATGATCGAGCGGGCCGAGTTGCCCGTGCACAGAAAAAGAACGTTGCGAGGGCTCGTCATCGCGGCGCCTCCGGCTCGCCGGCGTAGGTCGTCGCCTCGCCGTTGGTGTGGAAGATCTCCCAGACCGCGCCTTGCGGATCCCGCGACCAATACTTGTCGCTCGTGGCGTAGCAGCAGGTCGTGCTTTTCTCGGGCTGCGCCGGCGCGCCGGCCTTGGCGAGCCGATCCGCCACGGCTTCGAGGTCTTCCGCGGTCTCCACCATCACGCCCACATGGTCGACGCCGACGACGCCCTCGCGCCCGGTTCGCGTCGAGACGGAGACGTGGGCGTAAGGATCGTCCGTCAGCCATCTCGCATAGTCCGGCGCGCGCTTGACCGGCGGCGCGCCGAGGAGCGCCGTGTAGTAAGCGACGGAGCGTTCGAGGTCCGTCGTCGCGACGTGGACGTGAAGGCGTTTCATGGGCGGGTCTCCCTTTCCGTTTCGGTCGGTCGGCGGCGCGGCGGGCCGCACAGAGCCGGATCGCCCTGGCAGCAGTCCTCCATCAGGAAAGTCATCAGGGCCCGCAGTCCGTCGAAGTCCGCCGCGTAGATCACGTTGCGCCCCTCGCGGCGGGAGGCGACGAGCCCGGCGTTGGCGAGCTCCTTCAGATGGAACGACATGGTCGGCGCGGCGGCGTCCAGCTCGGCCGCCAGGGCTCCGGCTGGCCGGCCCGCCGGGCCCGCCCGCACGAGCCGGCGCAGAACGTCAAGGCGCGTGCCCTGGGCGAGGGCGGCGAACATGCGGACGGCGGTCTCAGATTTCATGATTTTATAATTTCATAACTATCGAACTAATGCAAGCGGCTTATTCGAAGCGCTCTCCGATGCCGGCGGCGCTTCGAGCCCCTCAAGGTTCGGCGGGTCTCGACTTAAGGTAAGGCGGAGGACGGACGCCCGAGACCTCAAGCCGACGGGCGCTTCACCATCAGCTTGCGGATTTCTGAAATCGCCTTCGCAGGGTTGAGCCCCTTGGGGCAGACCTGCGCGCAGTTCATGATCGTGTGGCAGCGGTAGAGCTTGAACGGATCTTCAAGCTTGTCGAGACGCGCGTTGCGCTCCTCGTCGCGGCTGTCGGCGATCCAGCGATAGGCCTGAAGCAAGGCGGCGGGCCCGAGATACTCTTCTTTCGAGCCTTCCTTATCGCCGTTCCACCAGTAGGAGGGGCACGAGGTGGAGCAGCAGGCGCACAGGATGCACTCGTAAAGCCCGTCGAGCTTCTCCCGGTCGTCTTTCGACTGGCGCAACTCGCCGTCCGCGTCCGACGCGTCGGCCTGGAGGAACGGCTCGATATAGGCGTGCTGCTCGTAGAACTTGGTGAGGTCCGTCACGAGGTCCTTCACCACCGGCTGGTGGGGCAGGGGGTAGACCGTCACGTCGCCCTTCGGCAGTTCATCAAGCCCCTTCGTGCAGGCGAGGGTGTTCACGCCGTTGATGTTCATGGCGCACGAGCCGCACACGCCCTCGCGGCATGACCGGCGGAAGGTCAGGGTCGCGTCGGACTGGTTTTTGATCTTGATGAGCGCGTCGAGCACCATCGAAACGTCGGAGACGTCGACCTCGTAGGCGTCGATGCGGGGGTTCGTCCCGTCGTCCGGGTCGTACCGGTAGACCTTGAACGTGCGCAGCTCCGCGTCCGGCCCCGGATCGCGGGCCCGGTGGCTCGCCCCGTTGGGGTTGATTTTCGAGTTTTTCGGAAGGGTGAGCTGGACCATGGAGACGACGCTTCGCTGCTATGCGTCATAGATAGACGCGAGCCGTGCGTCGATCAAAGCGCGGCGTAGTCGCAACGTCCGGCGTCGCGGCGGCGCCGCGTTGGACCCCGTCTCCGTGGGCCGACCTTACGCGTCGAGGTCGTCCGACTTAGAGCGGCGCAGGCGGGGGTAGAGGAGGCAGCTCAGAAAAAGAAACGACGCGGCGGTCATCAACACGATCGCGCCCATCTCCGCGCCCGCCTCGCCGAGCCAGTTGCCGACGGCGCAGGTGCAGGCGATGACGAGATAGGGAAGGGTCGGCGGTTCTTCGGTGATGTAGCGCGACACGAATATCGTCAGCGACGCCAACAACAGGGCGATCGAATAGATATCGAAAATCGTGTCCACGATCTCGCGTCTCCCAAGGCGTCGCAAGTTAGGACCGGATCCTTAATGAGGTGTGAACGCCGTAGGGTGAAAATCCAGAAACGATTTGGGCCGGCGACCGCCTAAACGCCGTCGCGCAAAGGTTTCAGCCCGTCGAAGTTCGGCGCGCGGCCGGCCGCTTTCGCCTCGTACGCCTCGCGCAGATAATCGGGCCGCCGCATCGCCGCGTTCCACAGGGCTACGTAGTCGAGCGCGTCGGCCGTCGAATGGTCCCGCGCGTAGTTCATCATCCGTTTCGCGCCGGCGACGGCGAGCGGCGCGTGCGCGGCGATGCGGGCCGCGGTCTCCATCGTAGCGGCGAGGGTCGCCTCGGCGTCGGCGTAGACCTCGTTGACGAGGCCGATCTCCTTGGCTTTCGCCGCCGGCACGCTTTCGGCGGTGTAGACCATCTGTCGGACCCAGCCCTCCGGCGCGATCCTGGCGAGGCGAGGAAAAGCGCCGACGTCCGCGGTCATGCCGATCGCCGTCTCCTGGACGCAGAAATAGGCGTCCTCGGCGGCGTAGCGGCAGTCCACGGCGGCGACCATGTCGACCGCGCCGCCGATGACCCCGCCCTGGAGCGCGGCGAGCACGGGCTGGCGGGCGTCCTCAAGCGCGGAGAACGCGCGCTGCAGCCCGAGGATCTTGTGGCGGAACGCCTCCGCGGAGGCCTGCGGGTTCTCCGGATCGCGGTCGAGGGCGCCGGCCATGAAGACCGAGACGTCCATGCCGGAGGAGAAGTGCTTGCCCTCGCCGGAGAGCACGATGACGCGCGCCTCGCCATCGGCCGAAATCCTGTCGATGGCCGCCGGAAAGTCGGTCCAGAACGCGGGGGTCATTGAGTTCGCTTTCTCGGGCCGGCACAGCCGCACATGGGCGACGGCGTTCTCGATCGTCACGTCGAACGTCTTTTCGGTCATGGCGCTCCTCGCGTCGTCCCCCGCTCCCGTTCCGCGCGCCCCGCGCGGAATGCGGCGCGTTCTTGAGCGCGGCGAGGCCCCGACGCAAGATCGCCGCGCAGCAACCGACGCCCTCGAAGGAGCGCCCGCGGAATGACCCGTCGCCCGCCGTTACTGTCCGTTCTCGCCGCCGCCGTCGCGTGGCTCGCCGCGCCCGCCGCCGCGTCCTCCCACGATGAAGGGGCGAAGGCCGACGCCAAATCGTCGAAGGACGAGAAGAAAGGCGACGAGATCGTCCCGCGGGTCTACGAGGCCGAACGCGCCGTCACCGCTGACGGTGCCAAGATCGACTACAAAGTCATCGCCGGCGAAACGATCATCGAGAACGCCAAGGGCGAGCAGACGGCGGCGATTTTCGCCACGACGTACCTGAAGAACGGCGTCGAGGATGCGCGCGAGCGGCCCGTGGCGTTCATCTTCAACGGCGGGCCGGGGTCCGCCTCGCTCTGGCTCCACCTAGGGGCCTTCGGGCCGCAAAGGCTGAAACTGCCGGGCGCGGACGGACCCGGCCCCCTCGACGACGGCGCCGCGCCCTACGACCTGCGCGAAAATCCGCACACGATCCTCGACGTCGCCGACCTCGTCTTCGTCGATCCCGTGGGCACAGGCTTCAGCCGCGCTGTGGGCGAGGCGAAGGGCGAAGACTTCTGGGGCGTCACGGAGGACGCCGACAGCCTGCGCGAGTTCATCCGCCGTTGGCTGACGGAGCACAAGCGCTGGAACTCCCCGAAGTTCCTGATGGGCGAGAGCTACGGCACCACGCGGTCGGCCGCGCTCATCAACGCGCTGGAGGGCGGGCTCACCGACATCGCGATCAACGGCGTCGTCCTCGTCTCGACGGTCCTCGCCTTCGGGTTCGACGCGACGGACCCCGGCAACGACGTCGGCTATCTGGGGCTCCTGCCCACCTACGCGGCCACCGCCTGGTATCACGGCAAAATCGACAAAGCGGCGCACGGGAACGATCTCGAAGCTTTTCTGCGCGCCGTGCGCCGCTTCGCGATCGAGGAGTACATGGCGGCGCTCCTCAAGGGCCAGCTTCTCGAGGAGGGGCCGCGCGACGACATCGCCACGAAGCTTGCGGGCTTTATCGGTCTTGATAAGGGCTATCTCGTGCGCTCGAACCTGCGCGTGCCGTTGCGCCACTTCATGCGCGAACTGCGGCGCGACGAGGGGCTTTCGATCGGGCGGCTCGATTCGCGCTTCGCCGGCGTCGAGCCCGACACGATCGGCGAGAACCCGGAGTTCGATCCCTCCTTCTACGGCATCGACGCCGCTTACACCGCGGCGATGCTCGACTACTTCACCCGCGACATCGGCGTCGACTTCGACGATCGCTACACGACGATCGGCGGCGTGACGGCGTGGAATTGGAAGACGGCGGACGCCGGCGGCGAGTTGTCCTACCTCAACGTCGCGCCGTATCTCGCTAAGGCCATGCGTCAGAACAAGGATCTGCGCATCATGTCCGCCAACGGATATTACGACCATGCGACGCCGTTTTTCGGCACCGAACTGACGTTCGCCCAGCCCGGCTTCGACCTAGATCGCATCACCATGACCTACTACGAAGCCGGCCATATGATGTACATCCACGAGCCGAGCCTGGAGAAGCTCGCCGAAGACGTGCGCAAGTTCGTGCGGGGAGAATAAGCTAGCGACTGAAAAATGGGTCGCGCGGGGCCTTGGGCTCAACCGAGACGGGCTTGAGGCTCAGCCAAGCCAGCCAAGCGGCGCGACCCCTGTCAGCGGCAGGACGAAGAGAAGCGTCGTCAGGGCGGCAAGGGCGACGGCCGCGAGCCAAACGCCGATGCGGGCCGCGGCCGGCGCGAACCGGTCAAGGAGCCAGCCGACGACCGGCGTCGCCTGAACCATGTGCGTCGCCATGAAGTGCGCGGGCCGCATGTCCGTCGCGCGCGTCGCCCAGCCGACGACGGGCAGGCCGCCGGCGTCGCTCGCTCCGGGCATGGCGAAGTAGTGGCTCCCGTAGATGGACATGTAGCCGCCATAGGCGAACGTCAGCAGCGAGCCGACGATCAGCCCCAGGATCGCCCCGAGCTTCAGGCCCGACCGGTCGCCGTCGCGCTGGAACGCGAGCATGGCGCCGATGACGATCCCCAGAAGGACGAACGTCAATGCGCCAAGGCCCATGAGCGCGTACATCGTCGCCTCGAAACTGGTTTCGTAATTGAAGTGCGAGGCCCGCCCGCGCGCGGCCTGGAGCGTGATGTAGACGTTTTCGAACGCGAGCGCGACCAAGGCGACGAAACACACGGCCTTGAGGGCGATGCGGTCGCGGTTCGCCGGCGTCAAGAGCTGCGCGAGGACGGCGAACGTTGCGAACTGGACGCCGAGGGACAGCCAGAACTTGAGCGGCTTGTGCCAGACGCTGGCGCCGTTGATCAGCCGGTCGTCGAAAAGAAGCGCCGGCGCCGTCACGAAAAGCCCGGCGAACGAGAACATCGCCGCCGCGATCAGCCCGCGGCTGACGTAATCGTCCGCCAGGGGAAAGAACGGTCGGGTCATCGCGCGCGCGCCCCGGCGTTTGGGCGCGCGACGAGCCCCGCCATCATGCCGCGCGTCAGTAAGAAAAGGATGAGCCCGACAGGGCCGAACATGAACGTCCCCGCGAGAAAAACCGCCTGGATGGGGCGGGGGTTCCCGGCGACGTCCGACTGGCGGGCGATCCAGGCGCCGATGAAGAGGTCGAACGCGAGATAGTGCAGCCATCCGGCCGTGAGCGCGGCGTCGTTCTGGAAGAGCGTTCGGTCGTCTTCGATGGAGCCAAAGCCGCCTTCGCCGCCGCGGAAGAACGTCGTCAGAACAAGCGCGGCGTAGACGAACGACAGGAGCGCGGGGATCGCGTATTGCGGTATCCAGACGATCCCCCAGCGTCGCGGCAGGAGAATGAGAACAATCCACCCGACGAGCGCCGTCGTGTTGCCCAACTCGAAGATCTGCGCCGGCGTCGCCATTTCTGCCCCCACTCCCCGAGGCGAACATAGCGTGGGATCCCCGACGCCGGCAACTCAGCGCCGGCCGCGGCGGCGGCCCACTTCGAGAGTTGGCGACGTTGATGGACGGTTTGGCGTTGGGGACCGTCTGATGTTGGCCCTTTGCAGACACTCAGCATTCTGTACGATCCGGTAAGGACACAGTGTACTGGACGGGAACGATAGTGGTCGACAAAGTTCATCACTGGGATGGCGTGAAGGACGAGGTTTGCCGCGTCGTTGACGATTCAGTTGAACCTTTCGCCCCGTCGACCATTCGAATCGCTTTTGATGTCTTGTTGGCGCTGCGTGACAGGTTCCCTGTTCCTGAGGTTTCCAGAGGCTATTGGCCGACGATACGTTTCTGCTGGCCAGAGTGGGAGATTGAGATCCACCGCGATACCGTCGAGATTTACCGCTTCAGCGACAAGCACGCCGCCATACAAGAGTTCGACCACACTCCGGGCGCCCCCCTATCAAATGAACTGTCAGAAGCGCTGGAGTCGCCAAGCCGCTAGTGTCCGCTTTTGGCGAAAAACGTCGGTTCAGAACCGTATCCCTAACCGAGGCGCTACGCCGGCCGCTGCGCGTAGCCCGCGGCGAGCTTCATCGAGACGCGGCGCGTCGCGCCGGGCGTGAGGCGCGCCTCGTTCTCCAAAAGGCCCGGCGGGTGCGTCGTCGGTTCGAGGCAGAAGAACGCCTCGCCCGCCGGCGCGTAAACGTGGAGATGCGGTGCGTCGGTCACGAGCGACAGATCGCCGAACGGCCCGCCGCCGGCGACCACGATGTCGCTCGCGAGCCCCGTGTACGTATCGTCCCGGGTCGCATCGGGTAGCGTCGCGAGCGCGCCGCCGCCCATATCGTCAGGGCGCGGCGCCGTCGCGCCGGCGCGCCCGTCGAGCGGCGGGGCCCAGAACCCGCCGGCGGAGAAGGCGACGCGCGAAGCGTCACGGCGCGGGAAAAACGGATGCAGCGCCAGGCCGGCGGGCGCGGGGCGCCGATCCGTATTCGTCAGGGAAAGGACGATGTCGACGCCAGCCGCGATCAATTGAAACGACAGCGTCGCCTCGAAGGCGAACGGCCAGCGGCCCGGCGCGCCCGGCGCATAGGCGAGGCGGCAAACGAGGCGTTCATCCGTCCGTTCGGCGGCGTCCCAGGGCGATATCCACCCGTCGCCATGGATTGCGCCGATCGCCGGGTGTGTGGCCGCGAGCGCCGTGCGCGCGCCGTCGACGTCGATCCCGTTCGGCAGGCGGCCGAAATAGGGAACGCAAGGGTAGCAGGCCGCGTTTAGCGGATCTTCGCCAACGGCGTTGGCGTCAGCGCGCCGCAAAACGTCAGCGCCGTCGATAGCGAAGGAGAGCATCGCGCCGCCGAGCGCCGGCGCCGCGTCAAGGGCGCAACGCTCGTTTCGCAATGTTACGACGCGCGCGTCTCGTTGGAGGGCGGAGACGGGCGTCGCTCAGTACACCCGCGCGCGCGGCTCGATGTACTCGATGTCCGGGCTCAGCGTGTAGTCGTGCACCGGTCGGTAATCCAGGCTCGCCTTGCCGTTCTGGAACCACGAGATGGTGTGTTTCATCCAGTTTTCGTCGTCCCGGTCCGGACAGTCTTCGCGGGCGTGGGCGCCGCGGCTCTCTTTGCGGTTCGCCGCCGATTCCATGGTGACGACCGCCTGTTCGATGAGATTATCGAACTCGAGCGTCTCCATGAGGTCGGTGTTCCAGATCATGGAGCGGTCGGTGACGCCGACGTCTGGGAGGCCTCGATAGACTTCGTCGATCAGCCCGCGGCCCTCTTCAAGAACCTCGCCGGTGCGGAAGACGGCGCAGTTGCTCTGCATCACCTTCTGCATTTTGAGGCGCAGGTCCGCCGTCGGCGTGCCGCCGCTCGCGTGGCGGAACCGGTCGAGCCGTGCGAGCGCTTCCTGCCCTGCGTCCTTCGGCAGGGAGGGGACCGCGCCGTCGGCGCTCACGACCTCGGCGCAGCGCTGACCAGCCGCGCGCCCGAAGACGACGAGGTCGATCAGCGAGTTCGAGCCGAGCCGGTTCGCGCCGTGGACGGAGACGCACGCCGCCTCGCCGATCGCCATGAGCCCCGGAACCACCGCGTCTGGATCGTCGCCTTTCTTGGTGACGACCTCGCCGTGATAATTCGTCGGGATGCCGCCCATATTGTAATGCACGGTTGGCAGGACGGGGATCGGCTCCTTGGTGTCGTCGACGCCGGAGAAAACCTTCGCCGATTCCGAAATGCCCGGCAGGCGCTCGTGGAGGATTTCCGGGTCAAGATGAAAAAGGTTGAGATGAATGTGGTCGCCGCCGGGCCCGACGCCGCGCCCGTCGCGGATCTCCATCGTCATGGCGCGCGAGACGCCGTCGCGCGAGGCGAGGTCCTTGGCGGAGGGCGCGTAGCGCTCCATGAACCGTTCGCCTTCGGAATTGGTGAGGTAGCCGCCCTCGCCGCGCGCGCCCTCGGTGATGAGGACGCCCGCGCCGTAGATCCCCGTCGGGTGAAACTGCACGAACTCCATGTCCTGCAGGGGCAGGCCGGCGCGCAGGGCCATGGCGTTGCCGTCGCCGGTGCACGTGTGGGCCGAGGTGCAGGAGAAATAGACCCGTCCGAAGCCGCCGGCCGCGAGGATCACCATCTTGGCTGCGAACCGGTGAATAGTGCCGTCGTCGAGCTTCCAGGCCATTAGGCCGCGGCACTGTCCGTCGTCGGACATGATGAGGTCGAGGGCGAAGTACTCGATGAAGAACTCGGCGTTCTGCTTCACCGACTGGCCGTAGAGCGTGTGCAGAATGGCGTGGCCGGTGCGGTCGGCGGCGGCGCAGGTGCGCTGAACGGGGCCCTTGCCGAACTCGCGCGTCATGCCGCCGAAGGCGCGCTGATAGATTTTGCCCTC
Organism: Parvularculaceae bacterium; assembly: GCA_050331095.1. Classification (GTDB taxonomy): domain Bacteria; phylum Pseudomonadota; class Alphaproteobacteria; order Caulobacterales; family Parvularculaceae; genus MED-G105. The sequence goes on along the minus strand of JBHJHE010000001.1, from coordinate 7,043 downwards.
GTCGGTGCGGCTGAAGGGGACGCCCCAGTGCTCCAGCTCGTAGACGGCCTTCGGCGCGTTCTTGCAGAGATATTCGATCGCGTCCTGGTCGCCGAGCCAGTCGGATCCCTTGACGGTGTCGTACATGTGCCAGCGCCAGTCGTCCTCGCCCATATTGCCGAGGGCGGCGGAGATGCCGCCTTGCGCCGCCACCGTGTGGGAGCGCGTCGGGAAGACCTTCGTCACGCAGGCGGTCTTCAGGCCGGCCGCCGCGGCGCCAAGCGTCGCGCGCAGGCCCGAACCGCCCGCGCCGACCACGACGACGTCGTACTCGTGATCGATGATTTCGTAGGCGTCAGCCATGCCCTTCAGACCTTCCCCGTGCGCAGCGCGACCGTCGGGTCGGCTACAATGTGAACAGCGCGAACCAGGTGAGGCCGACGGCGCTGAGCGCGACGCCCCAATTGGCGAATTTCGCGAGGCCGCCGAGCGACCCGTGCAGATAATCCTCGATCACCTCGCCGACGCCGATGCGGCCGTGGAGCGCGCCCACCGTGACGAAAGCGCCGAAAAGAATGAGTTTGTGCGGCGCTTTCAGCCAGGCGAGCGCGCCTTCGTAGCTCTCGCCGGCGTGGCGCGCGAGGCTCCACAGGAACCAGATCGCCAAGGGCAACATAACGCCGGCGCTGGCGCGCTGCATGACGAAAGTCGCTGTGCCTTTGTGGGCCATGTTCCGTTCTCGCTTTTTCGGGGTTGTCAGGCGCGGACGCTAGGACCGGGCGGCGGCGGCCCCGGCTGCGATCGCGGCGGCGAGGAGAAACGAACCGATGAAGTTCGCCCCGGCGACGGCGCGCGCCGTAGCCGGTTCGGGGCCGCGACCGGTGTCCGTGTAGAGGTAACGCAAGCCGCCGAGCATGTGGAACGAGATCGACCAGATATAGCCGAAGACGATGAGTTGGCCGATGGGCGAGGCGAGGAAGCCGCCGACGAGCGCGAACGCTTCGCGCCCCATGGCGAGCGAAACCGCCCAGGCCGCGAGCACGAGCGTGCCCGTCACGTTCGCGACGCCGGTCGCGCGCTGGGTGATCGACGCCGCCATCGTCGGCGTGAACCGCCAGATCTGCAGGTGCGGCGACAACGGCAAGGCCGCGCGATCGGCGCGGCTCGTGCCGATGGGCGTCGCCGTCGGCGGCGTCTTCATATCCATCCGGGAAAACCTTTTCGCGACGCGGCGAAGGTAGAGGGCGCTTCGACGCTGTCAACGCGGCGGAGGCCCGACCGTCCCCGCCCGACCGTCCCCGCCCGACCGTCCCCATCCGACCATCCTTGAACGTCGATTGCCGGGGCGGCGCTTTTCGACGATGCTCCGCTTATGGCCGGCGCGGCGACGCCTTGGAGACCGGGCCATGGGTTAGGGAGGCGACGGGCGGATGGCGAACCTTGGAGCTTGGACGAACCGGTCGGCGTTCGTCGCCATTGCGACGGCGCTCATATTGCCGACGGTCGCTCCGGCGGTTTGGGCCCCCTCGGCCTGGGCCCAGGCGACGCGGGACGCGTTGACCGCCGAGGAGCTCGAAACCGCGTTGCGCGCGGCGGGGCTTGATCCGACGATCGTCGAGGATGCGGCCACCGGCGCGCCGGTGGCCCGCGCTGAGGTCGACGGCGTGGCGTTCTGGGTGAGGGCCCTCGACTGCGAGGCCGGGGCTTGTTCGACCCTGGTCTTTTTCGCCAATTTCGGCATCGGCCGCGCGGCGACAGCGAGCGATCTCCTGACTCTCAACCGCTTCAACGACCGGCAGGTTTTCGGCCGGGCCTACCTCCTGGAGAACGGCCGGGAGGACGGCGTCGACTATGTCGTGGAGCTGGACGGCGGCGTGTCGATGGAGAACGTCGCCTCCAACATCGGCCGCAGGGCCGACGTCGTCGAGGCTTTCATCGACAATTTCCGCTCGGGGCCGGGCGCGGCCTAAGCGCGGGGCACAGGCGTCAGGCCTCAAGCGTCGTCGCCGGCGAGGGCGCGCAGTTTCGGCGGCAGATCGGCGTTCAGGTCGCGCATGTAGGCGATGAGCGCTTTTTCCGCGCCGTCGGCGCGGCCGTTCCGCGCGATGCGGTTGGCGAGCCAGTCGGCTTCCTGCGCCGTTACGCGTTCGGCGATCTCCGAGGCGACTTCGTCACGTTCGATCTTCGCCGCCCAACCGGACTTGCGGCGCGGCGAATAGGCGTCGCGCACGGCGGCGAGCCCGCCGTCGAACATCCGCTGGAAGAAGCCGCCGACGTTCGTCGAGGCGTCTTCCGCCCAGGCGTCGAGCCTTAGCGCCTCTTCGCGCGGCAACGGTTCGAAGCCGACATATTGCATAAGGTGCGCGGCGACGGCCTTGATGAAGAGGTCGAGCCAGGCCGGGTCGTTGTCGGCCTCGACGGTCAGATCGTGGAGGTCGAAAAGCCACTCGACCTCGTCGCGGGTGACGCCCACCGCGCCCGCGCCCCCCGCCGCATAGAGAAAGCGGCGGACGAGGTCGGCGTCGCGCGCGTCGATCCGTGCGCCGCCGGGCTTTGCGGCGATCGCGCCGGCGATCGTTTCGGCTGTGAAATCGGCCATCGCCGGCGGCGTCGAAATCGCTTTGCCGAGGAGCGAAACGAGAAGCTCGCCGTGGAGCGCGTTGGGGCTCGTGGCGTCGCGTCCTTCGATCAACGCCTTGAGGTCTGTGAATTCGCCGGGCGTGACGTAGCCCCGTGGTTCTTCCTCGTTGAGGAAGTAGTCAGCGGCGATTTCAGCGAACAACGACGGCCATTGCGGGTCGCCGTCGGGCGCGCGCTGGGCGAGGTCGAAAATCGCGAGCAATTCGCTGCGGTCGACCCGCCCGTCCGGGTAAACGTTCCGCCGCAGAAACAAGACGTCGTCTTCGCTGACGAACCCGTTCGCCCCGATCGAAGACAAACCGCCCGTTTTCGCAACCCTGGTCTCGTCGTCCATGCCGCTCTCCCCGGACATTCCGCAGGCGGGAGCGTGGCGTCGAACGGTTAAAATTGGCGAAAGGCCGCTTTCGGTCGATCCCGCCCGCCTGACGTTCAGGCGAGATGTCCGCCGCCCGACGCTCAGGCCGGGCAGTGGGCGCCGGCGTCGATCCAGGCTTGCGTCAGTTCGCCGAAAACCGCCTGGCTGCCTGGCGCCGGGGCGCGGCCTTCGCCGGGGTCCCAGGCCCAGCCCACAAGGCCGTCCTCGGCCATGTGCTCGTGGACCGCGGCGAGGTCACGCCCGCCATTGCGCTCCTGGTCCTTCAACTGGGCGCACACGGCGGGGGCCTGAAGCCCGATCCAGCCCATCGATTTGGGCGCCAGCGCCCAGGGCTGGTGGCCGGGGATCGAGCCGTCGCTCGTGACGAACGCCACGTTCGCCTCGCCGTGGCACGTGCCGCACTCCATGCCCGGCAGGCCGAGGCCGGCGGGGCCGCGGGCGACCGGCGGCTGGTGCGCAGCCATCAGATCGCCCTGGCGCGGGGCGTCGTCGCGCGGATGGCAGTTCATGCAGCGCGGGCTCGATATGACCTTGAACATCTCGGTGAAGATGGCCGCCGCGCGCTCTTCGTCGCCGGCGATCTCCGCAAACGCCGTCGCCGGGCGAAGGCTCAGCGCGTCGTCTTGGACGGAGGAAGCCGCGCTCGACGACGGGGCGTCGCTCGCATTGTCGCCGCCGCACGCCGCTAGCGTCGCCGCCGCGGCGACCGTCAGGATCGAGATGATGGTTTTCAGTCCGCTCATATTGGTCTCTCCCCTGGCGGCGGCGTTAGGCGGCGAGGAACGGCAGCCGCCGCGGCGTCTCGCCGGTGAGCCGGCGCATGGCGTTGGCGACCGCCGGCCCGATGGGAGGCACGCCCGGCTCGCCGACGCCCGTCGGGGCTTCGGCGCTGTCGATGACGGCGACTTCGACGTTCGGCATCGCGTCGACGCGCAGCGACCGGTAGTCGTGGAAGTTCGACTGAACCGGCGCGCCGCCCTCGTCGAGGGTCAACTCGTTCAACAAGACGCCGCCGAGGCCATAGCCGACCCCGCCCTCGATCTGGGCCTGAATGACGTTGACGTTGACCGGCTGGCCGCAGTCGACGGCGGCCCAGACATTGTGAACGCGCGGCGTCGGGCCGAGGGGGCCGTCCTCCATCGACACTTCCGCGATCTGGGCGACGAAGCTGCCGAACGACGGGTGCACGGCGACGCCGAACGCGGCGCCGTCGCGCGGGCGGCGTCCCCAGTCGGCGAGGTCGGCGGCGCGCCTCAGGACGCCGGCGACGCGCGGTTGCTCGTCGAGATGGGCGAGGCGCCCGTCGACGGCGTCGCGGCCCGCCTTGTCAAGAAGCTCGTCCATGAACGTTTCGATGGCGTAGCCGGTGTGGGTATGGCCGACCGAGCGCCACCACAGAACCGGCACGCCCGTCTCGAACTCATGGACCGTGACCCTGATCGGGCCGACGCCATAGTAGAAGTCCCGGGCGCCTTCGACCGTGGTCGGGTCGTATTCGCCGGTGATCATCCCTTCGAAAGGCGAGCCGCGGACGAGCGATTGCGTGGCGATCGTCTGCTCCCAGGCGGCTAGCTTGCCGTCGGCCCCGATGGCGCCGCGCAGGCGAGGGGCCGTCAGCGGACGGTAAAAGCCGCCGCGCACGTCATCCTCGCGCGTCCACATGATTTTAACCGCCCGGCTGCGGCCGCTGGCGGCGAAGACGGCCGCGGCTTCGGCGGCGAACTGCGAGCCGGGCTGGGCGCGGCGGCCGAAACTGCCGCCGGCGAGCATGGTGTTCAGCGTAACGTTCGCCGGGTCGGTTTCGAGAACGCCGGCGATGGTCTGGTGGTCGCCGGTCTGGAGCTGCGCGCCCATCCAGACTTCGACAGCGTCGCCATTTTGTTCGAGGACGGCGTCGAGCGGCTCCATCGGCGCATGGGCGAGGAAGGGAAAGAGATAGTCCGCCTCGAGCGTCGTCCCGGTCTCCAGGGCGCCTTCGATGGCGTCGTCTTCGCGTACGGTGACGGCGACGCCCGGCGACTGCGCGAGGCCCATGGCCATCTCCGCGAGGGCGGCGCTTGAGCGTTTCTCCGCCCCGCCGTCGTCCCAGTCGACTTTCAGCGCCTTGCGGCCCTTGAGCGCCGCGAACGTGTTCTCCGCGTAGACGGCGACGCCGAACGGCGTCTCCTGAACGTCGACGACGCCGGGGACCTCGCGCGCCGCGGCGGCGTCGACCGACGCGACGCGGGCGCCGAACTTCGGCGGGTGTTCGACGACGCTGGTCAGCATGTTCTCGCGGTAGACGTCGAGAGTGAACTCGGCCGACCCGTCCGTCTTCATCGCCGTGTCGAGCTTCGGCAGCTCCTTGCCGATGAACTTGAAGGCGCTGCGGTCCTTCAGCGCCGGATCCTCAGGCGGCGTTTCCTGCGCCGCGGCGGGGGCGAGCTCACCGAAGCGCGCGGACCGGCCCGAGGCCGCATGGCTGACGACGCCGTCGGCGACCGTGATCTCGCCGGCCGGCGCGCCCCACGTCCTGGCGGCGGCGGCGACGAGCATCGCCCGCGCGGCGGCGCCCGCCTTGCGCATCTGTTCGTAGGAATTGGCGATCGCGGTGGAGCCGCCGGTGCCTTGAATACCGAAGAGGAAATTCTTGTACAAATCCGTGTTCGACGGCGCCGCTTCGGCGCGGATCTGCGGCCAGGCGGCGTCCATCTCCTCGGCGACGAGCGTCGCGAGGCCGGTCCACGGGCCCTGGCCGAACTCGATGTGTTTGATCAGCACCGTGACCGTATCGTCGTCGCCGACGCGCACGAAGGCGTTCGGCGCGAACGCCGCGCCGTCCTGGGCGCGCGCGGGCCGCAGCGGCATGGCGAGGGCGAGCGTGAAGCCGCCGAAAAGCTGGAGGGCGCCGCGTCGCGTCGTCGTCAGGCGGGGAAGGGTGGTCGCCATCGCCTTAGCCCTCCCGCGCGGCGAGGTCGGCCGCGGCGTCTTTGATCGCCCGGCGGATCCGAACATAGGTGGCGCAGCGGCAGATGTTGCCCGCCATCGCGCCGTCGATGTCGGCGTCGGTCGGCTTCGCCGTCTCGCGCAGGAGCGCCGTCGCGGCGACCACCTGGCCCGACTGGCAGTAGCCGCATTGCGGCACGTCGATCGCCACCCAGGCGTCGCGGACCGCCTCGGCCTCGGCGCCCTCGAGCCCCTCGACCGTCGTGACCTCGGCGCCCGCGACGCTCGAGGCCGGCGTCACGCAGCTCCGGCTGGCCACGCCGTCGATGAGCACCGTGCAGGCGCCGCACTGCGCGATGCCGCAGCCGTATTTCGTGCCGGTCAGCCCCAGCCGGTCGCGGATCACCCAGAGGAGCGGCATGTCCTCGGGCACGTCGACCGTCACCGGCCGTCCGTTGAGCGTGAAGTCTGTCACAGTCGGATCCTCCGTGCTTCGGCGACGTCTCGCCCGGGAGATGCGCCGCAGGGTCGCAATGTCACGCCGGGGGCGATCGACGGCGAGTGCGGTTCCTCCACGAATCTTGCCCGATCCTGCCCGAGTGGCGGCGAAGCGGCCCGCGGCTCCCTATACTTGCGCCGTCGCGATGGAGCCCCGGACCATGACCGAGATCGCCGCCGCCCTCCGCCCTCTCCGCGCCCGCCTGGCCGACGCGCGGCCGATGGGCATGACCGAAACGCCGGTCGCCGGCGTGCGCCTGTTCTGGGCCGAGTGTTTCGCGCCCTACCAGCCGGTGGTCTACGATCCGGGGCTCGTGATCGTCGGGCAGGGGCACAAGATCGGGCGCCTCGGCGAGCGGGTGTTCCGCTACGACCCCGACACCTTCCTCGTCGTGACGGTGCCGATGCCGCTGCAATGCGAGACCCACGGCAGCCCGGAGGCGCCGCTCGTCGGTCTCTTCGTGGGGATCGACGTGGCGCTCCTCTCCGAACTCGTCGAGGCGCTCGGACCGGCGCCGCCCGGCGCGATCGAGGACGCGCTCGTGGCCGGCGTCGCGCCGGTGCCGCTCGACGGCGCGATGCGCGCGGCCGTCGGCCGGCTCGCCGCGGCGCTCGGCTCGGCGCC